>JBEARP010000167.1:0-26273 GCA_041163105.1 Pseudomonadota bacterium | reverse complement strand
AGCTCGCAAACAAGGTGGCCCTGATATCCGGCGGGGCCACCGGCATGGGCGGAGCGGCCTCGCGCCTCTTCGCCGCCGAGGGTGCGAAAGTCGGCATCCTCGACATCAATGCCAAGGCCGGGCTCGAGGCGGTGGCGGACATTGAGCGCGCTGGCGGCACCGCCTGCTTCGTTCAGGCCGACGTCTCCAAGGCGTATGAGGTGAAGAGGGCGGTGGATGAGGTGAGCGCCAAGCTCGGCCCCATCACCGTGCTGTTCAACCACGCCGGCTCGATCGTCATCAAGCCGTTCCTCGAGACGACCGAAGAGGAGTGGGACAGGCTCACCGACATCAACGTCAAGAGCATGTTCCTCGTCACCAAGGCCGTCCTGCCGCAGATGATCGCGGCGGGCGGCGGTTCCATCGTGTGCACCTCGTCGATCTCGGCCGTGGCGGGCACGCCCATGGAGGTGCTCTATGGCACCACCAAGGGCGCCTGCCACATGTTCGCCCGCGCCATTGCGGTCGAGTTCCGCGATCGCAACATCCGCTGCAACGCGGTCTGTCCCGGCTTCGTGAGAACGCCGCACGGGCTGCGCGAGGTGGCGGAACTGCAGCGCTACGGCGTCGATGTCTCGGAGGCAGCACTTGCCGCCCAGCAGGGCCGCATCTGCGAGCCGGAGGAGGTGGCGCGTGCCGCGCTCTTCCTCGCCAGCGATGATGCGAGCTTCGTCAACGGCACGCATCTCTTCGTCGACAACGGCTTCACCGCCGCCTGACCATGGACCAGACACGAATTTGAAGGCGGCCATTGGCCGCCTTCTTCTTTTCACGCTAGGCTCGGCATCATGCAGCGAAGCTTCGACATTGTGGTGATCGGCGGCGGCGTGGTGGGCCTCGCCATCCTGCGGCGCCTGTGCATGTCGGGCCTTTCTGCCGTGCTGCTGGAGCGCGGTGCAGATATCCTCAGCGGCGCCTCCAAGGCCAACAGCGCGCTGCTGCACACCGGCTTCGATGCGCCGACGGGCAGCACTGAGCTTGCCTGCATGCAGGCCGGCTATGCCGAGTATCTCGACATCCGTGAGCGGCTGAACCTGCCGCTGGTGATGAGCTCCGCCCTCGTGGTCGCGTGGGGCGATGAGGAGCGCGCCAAGCTCGACGGCATCGTGGCCAAGGCACATGCCAACGGCGTCTCCGATGTGCGCCATGTGACGCGCGATGAACTGTGCAAACGGGAGCCGCAGCTCTCGCCCGCAGCGACGGCCGCCGTTCTGGTGCCGGGCGAACACATCATCGATGCCTGGTCGGCGCCGCTCGCCTATGCGCAGCAGGCGCTGGCCCATGGCGCGGTGATCCTGCGCAATGCGGAGGTGACGGGCGGAGATTTCTCAAACGGGGCATGGACGCTCCACAGCAAGGCAGGCCCTGTTTCCGCGCGCTTCGTGATCAACGCGGCCGGAAATTTCGGCGACCTCGTGGAGGCCATCGCGCGGCCCTCGCCCTTCACCATCACGCCGCGGCGCGGCCAGTTCGTGGTGTTCGACAAGCAGGCCTCGGAGCTGATCGATGCCATCATCCTGCCGGTGCCGACCGAGCGCACCAAGGGCGTAGTGCTGTTTCGCACCGCCTACGGCAACCTCGCCATCGGCCCCACGGCGGAGGACGTGACGGAACGCGAGGTTGCGGCCACCGATACGGCAACCCTCGAACGCCTGAAGGCGCGCGCGCTGGAGATGGTGCCGTCGCTCGCGGGCATTGGCGTCAACGCGATCTATGCAGGCCTGAGGCCCGCCACCGAGCACAAGGATTACGTGATCGAGGCACTGCCGGAGCGTGGCTGGATCACCGTGGGCGGCATCCGTTCCACGGGCCTTACTGCCAGCCTCGGCATCGCACAGCATGTGTCACGGCTTTACGCCGCACACTTCGGCGACCTGCCCAACACGCCGGAACCGATCTGGACGCCGGTGCCCAACCTCGCGGAGGACCGGCCACGGGCCTACATGGATGGCGGCGAGATCGTCTGCCACTGCGAGCGCGTGACGCGCGGCGAGATCGTGGCCGCACTCGAAGGGCCGCTGCCTGCGGGAGACCTCGGCGGCCTCAAGCGCCGCACCCGCGCCATGATGGGGCGCTGCCAGGGTTTCAACTGTTCCGCCCATGTCGAGGCGCTGTTCCGGGAGAAGACCCATGGAGCGGCGTGACGTCGTCATCATCGGCGGCGGTCCTGCGGGCCTCTCCGCGGCAGGGCGCTTCCATGAACTCGGCATCGCCGCCACCGTGCTGGAGCGCGAGCAACAGGCGGGCGGCGTGCCGCGTCATTGCGGGCACATGGGCTTCGGCTGGGAAAGCCACCGCCGCATCTGGACCGGCCCGTGCTTCGCCGCGCAGCTGCGTGACGATTCGAAGGGCCTCGACCTGCGCACCTGCCACACCGTACTCGGCATCGACGGCGATGTGCTGCGCGTTCAAAGCGAACACGGCATCCGCGAAATGAGCGCCAAGAGGATCATCCTCGCCACCGGCACGCGCGAGACGCCACGCGCACCGCGTTTCGTCGGTGGCTCCCGGCCAAGCGGTGTCATGACCACCGGCGCGCTGCAGGCCAATGTCTATCTGCAGCATTTCAAGCCCTTCGAGCGACCTGTCATCATCGGCAGCGAGCTGGTGTCCTTCTCGGCCATCCTCACCTGCCGCCATATGGGCATCAGGCCGGTCGCCATGATCGAGGCGAGGGATCGCATTTCCGCTCCGCGCCCCGGCGATCTCGTCGCGAAATTCGTCTACGGCGTACCGGTGTGGACGCGCACCAGGCTCATCGCCATCGAAGGCCGCCGCCAAGTCGAGGCGGTGGAGATCGAACGGAACGGTCAGCGCGAGCGCGTTGCCTGCGACGGCGTGATCTTCACGGCTGAATGGGTGCCGGAAGCGGCGCTGCTGGTGAACAAGCCGAAGGTGACGCTTGCCGGAAACGTGCACGGTGCGCTCAAGACATCCGGCGCCTGCTGGCGCGACGGCCGCGCCATCGCGGAACAGGTTGCAAGGGGGCTGGCATGAAGGTCGTCGCCGTCGATCAGGGCACCACCGGCACCAAGTCATATGTCTACGACGATGCGGGCCAGTTCACATCCGTCGCCGCTTTCGAGCATGCGCAGGTCTATCCGCAGCCGGGCTTCGTCGAGCACAATCCGGAAGAGCTGCTGCGCCACGTGACGGACGCGATCGCCGCGGCAGGCAAGGTCGAAGCGATCGGCATCGACAACCAGGGCGAAACCGTCATCGCATGGGATGCGGCCACGGGGCGGCCCATCCACAATGCCATCGTCTGGCAGGATGACCGCACCAAGCATGTCACCGAGCGGCTGAAGGCAGAGGGCGCAGAGGAGTTGACGCAGAAACTCGCGGGCCTGCCGCTCGACCCCTATTTCTCCGCCGCGAAACTCCGC
Source organism: Pseudomonadota bacterium (assembly GCA_041163105.1). Lineage (GTDB taxonomy): Bacteria > Pseudomonadota > Alphaproteobacteria > Rhizobiales > Aestuariivirgaceae > Aestuariivirga. The sequence continues at coordinate 22,848 of JBEARP010000167.1, read as the reverse complement.
TGGTTCATCGACCACGTGCCGGAGGCGAAGGAGCTGCTGAAACAGAAGCGCCTGCGGCTCGGCACCTCGGAGGCCTTCTTCCTCGCGCGCCTCACCGGCGAGTTCATCACCGACGTCACCAACGCCTCGCGCACCAGCCTGATGTCGCTCGACAGCTTCCAGTGGGACGAAAGGCTCTGCGATCTCTTCGGCGTGCCGATGGAGTGCCTGCCGGAGATCAGGCCCTCGACCGGACCCTTCGGCGAACACAGGGGCGTGCCCGTAACGGCAAGCCTTGTTGACCAGCAGGCCGCTCTCTTCGGCCATGGCTGCGCCAATGTCGGCGACGTGAAGATCACCTTCGGCACGGGCGCCTTCGCGCTGGCCATTGCCGGGGGTGAGCGCGTCAACGGCAGCCGCTTCGGCATCGTGCCCACGGTCGCGTGGCAACAGCTGCGTGACAAGCCTCACTTCGCACTGGAAGGCGGCGTCTATAACGCGGCCTCGGCAGTGAACTGGGCGAAGCAGCTCGGCCTGTTCACCGACTATGCGGAGATCAGCGCCTTCGAGAAAGATCCCGCCATCCTGCGCGACCTCGCCTTCGTGCCGGCCCTCTCCGGACTCGCCTGTCCGCACTGGGACCGCTCGGCATCGGGCATGTGGATCGGGCTGGGGCTGGACACCACGCGCGCCGACCTGATGCAGAGCCTGATCGAGGGCGTGGCGCTGCGCGCCGCCGAGGTGATCAGCGCCATGGGTGAATTGCTGCCGCTGGGGGCTGCCGTCTCCGTCGATGGTGGCATGGCGCGGAACTCCTATCTGCTGCAGGTGCTGGCGGACGTGACGGGGCTGACGATCATCGTTCCGTCCGCCACCGACCTCACCGCACTGGGAACCGCCCGCATGGCGATGCGGGGGCTGGGGGTGGCAACTCTTCCCGAATTGCCGCCGCCCGCCAGCAGTGTGAGGCCGGTGGGGACTTATGGCCCGCAAGCGCGCAGCCGCTTCGCCACAGCGATAACGCGCGCCCGGGGCTGGAAGCAGGCTTGATTGCAGACGCGAACGCCTTACGGCGCGCGCTATGCCGCTTCCTGCTGAAGTGCCTCGAGCCGGCCGCAGCCGGCAACGAGACCTTCCGCGCCATCCAGCGCGCCGGGGATCAGCTCGATCCCCAGAAACCGCGCCCGGTCCACGGGGCCGGGCAGATGCAGATCCGCCACCAGGCCGCCGTTGAATCCGAAGCGCGCATAGTAGGGCGCATCACCCACCAGGATGATGGCCGCATGGCCGAGCATCTTCGCCTCCGCCATGGCGTGGCGCATCAGCGCCGCGCCAATGCCCTGGCTCTGGTGCTTGCAGTCGACGGCGAGCGGCCCCAGCAGCAGCGCGCGGCCGGCCGAGCCCGCCACCACGTCCCACAGGCGGATGGTGCCGACGAGCCTGCCCTTCGCATCGACCGCCGTGAAGGCGAGGCCTTCTGCGGACAAGCGGCCCTCGCGGATGCGCTCGGAAGTCTTGCGGCGGCGCGCCTTGCCGAAGGCACGGTCGAGCAGGCGCTCGCGGGCGGCAACATCTGCGGCAATTTCGGTGCGGATCATGGTCATGTCAAAAGCCTTCCTGTCATCCCGGCGTTACGCGCCGGGAACCAAAGAAACTGGAGGTCCCCCGGCACCTGCCGGGGGCGACTGGAGTGTGAGTTACGTCAGATGACGTAGGACTTGAGCGGCGAGAAGCCGTTGAAGGCCACGGCCGCATAGGTCGTCGTGTAGGCGCCGGTGGCCTCGATCAGAACCTCGTCACCCACCGTTAGCGTCACGGGAAGGTCGTAAGGGGTCTTCTCGTAGAGCACGTCGGCCGAGTCGCAGGTCGGGCCTGCGATCACGCAGGGGGCCTTCTCGTCGCCGTCCTTCGCCGTCACGATCGGGTAGCGGATCGCTTCGTCCATCGTCTCAGCGAGGCCGCCGAACTTGCCGATGTCGAGGTAGACCCAGCGGTGGTTGTCGTTGGCGTGCTTCTTCGAGATCAGCACCACCTCCGCCTTCACCACGCCGGCGTTGCCCACCATGCCGCGGCCCGGCTCGATGATGGTCTCGGGGATCGCGTTGCCGAAGTGCTTGGTCAGCGCTTCGTGGATGGCGTTGGCGTAAGAGCCCGTCCCCGGCACCTCCTTCAGGTACTTGGTCGGGAAGCCGCCACCGAGGTTCACCATCTTGAGCGTGATGCCGCGCGCCTGCATGGCATCGAAGATCGCCTTCGACTCTTCCAGCGCCTGGTCCCAGGCGGCCAACCGCGTCTGCTGCGAGCCGACGTGGAAGGAGATGCCATAGGCCTCGAGGCCAAGCTTGTGGGCATGCATCAGCACGTCCACCGCCATGGCGGGCTCGCAGCCGAACTTGCGCGACAAGGGCCACTCGGCACCGGCACCATCGGTGAGGATGCGGCAGAACACCTGTGCGGCCGGAGCGGCACGGGCGACCTTCTCCACTTCCTCGTCCGAATCCACGGCGAAGAGCTTCACACCCAGCGCGTGGGCGCGCGCGATGTCGCGCTCCTTCTTGATGGTGTTGCCAAACGAGATGCGATCCGGCGTGGCGCCAGCGGCAAGGGCCATCTCGATTTCCGGCACCGAGGCCGTGTCGAAGCACGAGCCCATGTCGGCCAGCATCTTCAGGATCTCCGGCGCCGGATTGGCCTTCACCGCATAGAAGATGCGGGTGTCGGGCATGGCGCGGCGGAAGGCGCGGTAGTTGTCGGCAATGACGTCGAGGTCGACCACGAGGCAGGGGCCTTCGGGACGTTGGTCACGCAGGAAGTCGAGAATGCGGGCGGTTGCGGCCATGTGGGTATCTCCCCGAATCAAGGTTGAGCGTTGCCTGCGTCGGAATGATGAAGCTCGTCCCGCGCTGTGGAGACGCGGAAACGCACAGATCAGACTGACGTTCGCCTTGGCTTGATCGGGAGAGTCCCAATCGCACATGGGGCAAGGAAAGTGGTGCCTCTCAGTAACCCCGGCCTTTGGAGGAGCCGGCAGAGACCAAAAAGCCCGCACCGTCGTTGCTTTGGGGAAATCCTTGGGGCACGTGCGACTTTGGGCGAGCGCGATATGTGCTCGTTCGCTGTCACATGCAAGAGTTTTTTGGGCTCGCGGCCAAATTCTTTCAGCCGAAGGCCTTCCAGCCGGCGTGCAGCCGAGTCGCGGCCGTCAGTGCACAGAGCATGGCGTAGAAATAGGCAAGTGCCACGAAGTGCTGGGGCCACAGGCACATGGCGAGGAAGCAGGCGATCGTCTCGGTGCCCTCGGTGAGCCCGCCGAGATAATAGAAGGCCTTCGACGGATAGGTCACGCTCTTCAGCCCACGCTTCTCCGCCATGACCGCGAAGGCGAGGAAGCTGGTCCCCGTCACCACGAAGGCGGCGAGCAGCACGGCGGCGGCCAGCGCGTTGTCTTCCGGCACGGCGATGCCGAAGGCCAGCGGAATGGCGGCGTAGAAGACGAAGTCGAGCGAGATGTCGAGGAAGGCGCCGCGCTCGGAAGCGGTGGAGAGCCGCGCCAGCGCGCCGTCGATGCCGTCCAGCGCCCGGTTGGCGATGAGCGGGATGATGGCGAGCAGGCTGTGGCCGGAGGCGACCAGCACCGCCGCCAGCATGCCCAAGCCGAAGCCCGCCAGCGTCACTTGGTCGGCGGTGATGCCGCGCTTCGAGAGTTGCAGCGCCGCGCCGTCCACGGCTGGTTTCACGAGTCTCAGTGCCAGGCGGTCAAGCATGGGTCACCGTGCCGTCCTTGAGCAGCAGGAGGCGGCCATTTGCGGGCACGTCGGCCAGATCATGCGTCACCATCAGGCAGGGAATGCGGCGTGCCGCGATGTGTTCGAACACGAAATTTCGCATGCTCTGGCGCAGCGCCGCGTCGAGCTTGTTGAAGGGCTCGTCCAGCAGCATGGCGTGAGGCTCCGCCACAAGCGCCCGCATCAGCGACACCCGAGCGCGCTGCCCGCCTGACAGGGTGTTGGGCGGCCGGTCGCCGAAGCCTGGAAGCTCCGCCTCGGCAAGTGCTGCCTCCACCTTTGCGAGCCGCTCCGGCCGGGCCCCGCGCGGCATGCCGAACAGCAGGTTCTCCGCAACAGTGAGGTGCGGGAAGAGCAGGTCATCCTGGAACAGCCTCCCGATGCGGCGCTTCTCGGGCGGCAACCCGTCGATCACGGCCCCATCAAGGCTCATGCCGCCGGATCCGGTGAAGGGAAGCTCGAGGTCACCCGCGATGAAGGACAGCAGCGTTGACTTGCCTGACCCGCTCGCCCCCATCAGCGTCACGGTCTCGCCCGGCGCCACTGCCAGCGAGAATGGCGCGATGAGTGGACGCCCGGCAAGGCTGACCGAGACCTTTTCGAGACTCAGTGCCATCTGGGCCTCCCCAGAAGGGCGGCGCCGAGGAAGGCCAGCAGCGGAGGCACGGCCAGCGCCAGCGCAAAGGCGGCGGTCAGTTGGCGGTTGCCGCCCGATGCCAGCGTCACCGCTTCCATTGGCAGCGTGCTGAAGCGCCCCGCCGCGATCAGCTGTGCCGGCACGAACTGCGCGATCGACACGGCGAAGCCGATGGCCGCGGCGGTGAGCAGCGGCGCCTTGAGCAGCGGCAGCTTCACCCGCCGCCATGCCGAGAGCTTCGAGGCAGCCAGCGCCCGTGCCGCCGCCACGTAGCGCCCGTCGAAGGCGCGATAGGGCCCGGCGAGCACGATCAATACATAGGCTGCGACCGGCATGAGATGGGCGAGGAACAGGCCGAACAGCGTGCCGGTGAGGCCAAGCGGCAGGAACAGCCGGTATTGCCCGCCCGCACTCGCCAGCTGTGGCAGGGCGAGTGCGACAAGCGCAAGGCCGATTACCCAGCGGTCTCGCCGTGGCGACTGTGTCTCGAACCACAGTACCGCGCTTGCCACGGCGACCATCGCGGCGGCCAGCGACAGCAGCAGGCTCAGCCACAGCGGCGCGGGCGATACGCCCGCCCATGCCGAGAGATCGACGGCAGGCGGCAGAAGAGCTGGGTAGGGCCAGCGCGGCGTGAGCGAGAGCAGCACGAGGATGAGCAGCGAGAAGGCGAGAATGACCACCGTCACGAGGCCTGCGAGCGCGGCAAGGCGGCGGGGCGCCTGCAGCAGGGAAGGACCAGCCGTCAGCAACCGATGCATCGCCGGGCGTCCCAGCTGCAGGATGAGCCCTGCGCCAGCGAGGGTCAGCGCCAGTGCTGCCGTCAGCAGCAGCGTCATGGCAAGGCCCATGGCATTGACGCCGGCGTCGGCATTGTTGAGCGCGTGCCAGATCACCACGGCGAGCGTCGGCGGTTGCGTTGGGCCCAGCACCAGCGCCATGTCGACAACGGTGGCGCCATAGACGAAGACGATGACCAGCGGCCAGCGCAACTCGCGCAGCAGCGCCGGCAGAACGATGCGCAGGAAGGCGGACCCCGGCGCATGGCCGAGGCTTGCCGCCGCCTTGGCTTCGGCCTTGATCCGCACGGCAGCATCGCCGCGTGACAGCACGGCGAAACCGGCCGTGAGCAGGAAGGGCAGCTCCTTCAGCGCCAGCGCCAGGGTGAGGCCAACACCCCACGGGTCCTGCACGCTCGCCCATTGCGGTGGTGAGCCGCCGCCGATGAGCAGTCGCGCGATGAGGCCTGATGGCATGATGAGAAAGGCGAAGCCGATGGCGAAGGCGAGATGCGGAATGGCAAGACCCGCTGCTGCCACGCCTTGCAGCCAGCTCCAGGCATGACTGCGAGACAGACCGCCAAGCAGCAGCAGGCTGATGGCCAGGGCGATGAGCGTGGACAAGCCGCCCGTTGCCAGCGCCAGCGCCAGCGCCGGCCACAGCTGCGGATGGGCCAGTGCGAGCGTCCATGCGGCACCATCCACGGCCGTAGGCACCAGCAACGCCAGCGAAAGCAGCAGCGGCAGCGCCCACAGCAGCGCCAACGGCACTGCGCCAAGCCGGTTCATGCGCCGTAGCGTTCGAGCCAGGCCGCCTCGATCAGCGGCACCCAGCTGCCATGCGGCTCGGGGATGGTGCGGGCAGGCTCCTTCACTGCGCCCGGTTCCCTGGCGCGGCTGAACAAGCCACGCTGGGCGGGGGTCAGCTTGTCCATGTCCAGCACGGTTGGGTCGCCCCAGATCTTGAGATCCGCCTTGCGGGCCTGGGCTTCCGGCGACAGCAGGAAATTGGCGACGACCTCGGCCGCGGCCCTGGATTTTGCATTGACGGGGATCGCCACGAAATGCGTGTTGCCGATGGTGCCGCCGCGGTTCTGCCAGGCGATGGTGGTGGCCGGCAGCGTGCCGCTGGCCACCAGGTTTGCCGGCTCGTTGGGATTGAAGGTCAGGCCCATCAGCAGCTCACTGTCGGCCAGCATCTGCGTCACCTGCGCCTGTGACGGCGGGAACTGCTTGCCCTCGCGCCACAGATAGGGGTGCAGCTGGTCGAGAAATTCGAACAGCGGCTTCGTGGCCTCGGTGAACTCGGCCTTGTCGATGGAGAGCGGCAGCATGGCGCGATCCTCTATGGTCTCGGCGAGCGCCTGCTTCACGAAGGTGGTGCCGTGGAAATCCGGCGGCGCGGGATAGGTGACGCGGCCGGGCTCGTCGCGCGCCAGGTCAAGCAGTTCCATCATCGACATGGGCGGCGTGTCGAGCTTCGCGCCATCGGCGAAGAAGGTGAGCTGCGCCATGCCCCAGGGCGACTCGAGGCCCTCGGTGCCCTCCGCAAAGTCGACGATCGTCGTCGGCTTGCCGTCGACGTCGACCAGCGCGAAGTTCGGCAGGTCCTCGGTGAAGGGGCCAAAGAGCAGCTGCTCTTCCTTCATGACATGGAAGTTCTGGCCATTGATCCAGATGAGGTCGGCGCTGCCTTGCCCGCCGGCCTTCACCTCGTCGCGCACGCGGCGAACCGCCTCCGCCGTGTCGGTGAGCTTCACATGCTCGAGGGTGATGCCGTAGCGCGTGTTCACTTCATCCGCCACCCAGGCGATGTAGGCATTGGCCTGCGGTGAACCTGCCCAGGCATTGAAGTAGACGGTCTGGCCCTTCGCCTGAGCCTCGATCTCGGCCCAGCTTTCCTCTGCCCGTGCCGGCGCAAGGAAGGGTGTCGTCGCAAGCAGGCTGGCAAAACCGCGGCGGGTCAGTCGCAAGGGCATCTCTGGGTCTCCGTATCCCCTCGTCTTAGGCTGCCAGAGAAGAAAAGAAAATCAGCTTGCCGTGAAGGCATTGCCGCACCGGGTCACTACAAATGGGCCGTCATCCCGGCGGAAGCCGGGGTGACGGCGTTATACGGCATCGGTTCTTTCTATCAGCGCGGCGGTTGCCATGGCGTGGCCGCAGCCGTGGTCTTGCCGAGGATGGCGAACTGGTTGGCGTCGAGGGCGTAGGGCTTGCCCCAGTCCTCACCCGGCCAGCGCACCCGAACTTGGGCTGTCTTTGCGCCGCCGATGCCGAAGTGCACCCATCCGGACTGGCCGGAAACGTGGCCGCCGCCCGACACGACCTCGCGGGTCTGGCGCCCAAGCTCCGTCGTCACCTCGACCATGGCGCCGATGGCGTTGACGTTGGCGCCGGGCTGGGACAGCCTGACCTGCAGCCAGTTGCCGGCCCCCGGCGTCACATTGCGCCAGATCTGCCAGGGGGAATTGCGGTTGACGACGAGCATGTCGACGAGGCCGTCGAGGTTGAAGTCGGCGAGCACGCCACCGCGCGCGGACTCGGTAGACGCAACGCCCGCCTTGTCGGCCATCTCGATGAACGTGCCGTCATGGCCCTGGACGAGCAGGTTGTTCGGGTCCTTCATCGCGAAGTCCGGCATCTCGGAGACATTGCCCTTGGCGATGAACAGGTCGGCGAGGCCGTCATTGTTCACGTCCTGGAAGTCGATGTGCCAGGCGGTGGAGGGGCGCAGATCATCGCCCGTGAAGGGCCTGTGCGCGGTCACCCCCTTCGGCCAGCCGATATCCTTGAAGGTGGGCTTCGGCGCTGAACCGTCCTTGGGTGGCGCCTTCAGTGTCTGCAGCTTGTTGTCGGCCATCGAGGTGATGGCATATTCCTGGAAGCCGTCGCCATCGAGGTCATAGCCCGCGATCCCCATGCCCCAGATGCGCAGATAGGCCCAGCCATCGGCCTTGGTGTAAAGCGTCGGCGGTTGACCGGGCCGCATCCGCCACATCTGTTCCTGGCCACCTTCATAGTATTCCCGGTCATTGGCCATGCGCAGGTCAGCGAAGCCTGAGTTGTTCCAGTCGGTGAACAGCATGGAGAGCGGGCAGAAGCTGGGCGTCAGTTCGATCACGGGCGCAAAACCCTTTGCTCCCGCCTTCGGTCGCTGCAGCACATTGGGCGTGCAGGAGCCCCAGGGTTCGAGTTCCTGGCTGCGGTCGATGTAGTTGCCAATGGCGACGGTTGGCCAGTCGGAGCCCTTCTCCCAGGTGGCGGCATAGGCAGTGGACCAGCCATCGCCCCCGTCGAAGCCCCAGTCCTCGTTGGCGCGGGCGAAGCTGCAATTGCCCTTGCCCCTCATGACGATGTTCTCGCCGACGCGGAGAACCACCACATCCATGATGCCATCGCCGTCGATGTCGAGCGGATAGGCACCGGTCATGGCTTCGACTTCGAGTCCGCTCTGCTGCGTCCTGAAGCTGAGCGCGCCGCCACGGCTGCTCGTGTTCACATAGAAGGTTGCGGGCTTCTCGCCGCCGGCAATCAGCACGTCCTCGAAGCCATCGCCGTTGCAGTCGAAGGCGGCAGCACCACCGCCCACCATGTATTGCCATTCGCCGGTATAGGTGCTGCCGATGCCGGAGCTCTTCGTTTCCTCCACGAAGGCCGGCACCACCGGCGCATCGGCAGCGAGTGCCGGACCGACGGAGGCAAGCAAGGCGGCGAGGATGAGGCGCGGCCTCACGTCGAGCTCCGCGTGCGCAGTGCTATGGTGTGCTGCGCAATGCAGCGGCCTTGCGCCAGGCCCTGCTCGATCGCGGCGCGGAAGTGGATGCCGCCATACAGGCGCGAGATGCCGGCCTCCTCGGCTGCCGCCGTGAAGCTGGCGAAGTTGCGAACGCCCATCCCGTCGCGCTCATGGGTGCGGTCAGTGAAGGCGTAGGCCTCGCCGAAGATCGAGGCCAGCACGGCGGCTGCAGCGCCGGACTGGGTTGAATGTCCGCTCGGGTATTCCGGGAAGGGCGGCGTGATCAGCAGCGGCTCCCACTTCGGATCGATCACCTTCTTGATATAGGTGACGGGCCGCACCAGATCGTACTGGTACTTGGCGTTCCAGCAGCCGATGAAGGCATCGGCCATGGCAACACCCAGGCGCATCATCACTTCGGCCGTCTTGTCGAGCCCCGCCTTCTCGTCCTCGAGGATGCTGTTGGCGATGAACATCCAATGACCGGGCGGCGTGGGCGACAGCATCGGGTCGTCCGACCAGAACCGTGCAATGGCTGTCTGGTCCGGCGTCAGGCTGCGGGTGACGTCATAGACCTCCCTGGCCTCCCTGTAGAAGTTGGACGCGGGGTCCTCGCTGTAGGCGGGCGGCGGCGGCAATCCGCAGGACGTTCCGTTCGGCATGGCGAAGGTGCGGTTCTCGCCCCATTTCGGCAACAGCGGGAATTGCTGCTGGCGGATGGCGCTGGTCGGCACCCAGCGGCCGGGTTCCTTCGACACGTCATAGGCCATGGGGAAGCCCATGTTCTCGATCACGGCGCCGCCGTCGTCCATCGACCAGTCGATGATGGCCGCCTTCAGCGCCTCGCCATAGGCGAGGCTGGCCTCGACCACGTCGGCCGACAAGCCCCTTGTGGCATCGCCCTTCAGCTTCTTCTCCGCCGCCGCCATCACCCGCTGGCCGGTGGGGCCGGTGTTGCCGAAGAAGGTCTTGACGGCAGAAGCCATCACGCAGTGCGTGATCACCGCATCGCTGTAGCGCTTGGCAGGGTCGCGTGGCGGCAGCGCCTTGAGGCCGTTGAGCTGGCCTGCGAGCGAGACGAGAGAGGTGGAGCCGGAGGCCACTGCCTGGTAGGCCGCGACACCGAAATAGGCGAAGGCGCGGCTGGCGACGGGCGGGGAATAGGTGGCGGTGTGGCGCACCAGCCGCAGCACCACCTTGTACCACTGTCGCAGGATCTGGCCGCCCACGCTTTCTTGACCAGTGTTCTCGGCGCGCGCGAGGCCGCCAGAGAGGCCAATGAGCGCGGCAGCACCACCCAGTTGCAAGGTGCGTCGGCGATTGATGCTCATGCGATGTTCTCCAGCTCCCGGCCGCGCTTCATCAGCGGCCCGTGCGCAAAAATCTCGCGGTCGACGTGGCGCAGCGCGCGGTCGATCGTGCCCTTGATGATCATGTCGGTGTCGATCGGCACCACCTCGATGGCCACGTTGCGTCTGAGTTCGTCAACAACGCCGGCTTCAAGGGCGCGGTTGAGGTGCGGCGCGATCAGCGCCATGGCGCGCGTGCCCGGCCCGGCCAGCACGATGCGTGACGGCGTGAGGATGGCGATGATGCGCGCCAGCCCGAAGCCCAGCGCCTCGCCGGCCTTGGCATAGGCTGAAACCGCTGCGGCCTCGCCGCGGTGGGCCGCCTCTTCCAGCGCCAGCATGTGCGCCTCGGGAATGGCGTTGAAGGAGGGCGGCTGCGTGGCCGCGTTGCCGGACGCCCAGCGCAGCAGGCTGTAGTCGGCCACATAGGCCTCCACGCAACCGCGCCGCCCGCAGCGGCACAAGGGCCCGTCGGGCAGGTGGTTCATGTGGCCGAACTCGGCAGCGGCCCCGGTGGGGCCATGGTAGACTTGGCCGTTGATGATGAGGCCCATGCCCACCCCATAGCCCATGAACACGACGGCCGCCGTGCCACCATAGCCTGCCCGGTCGCTGCCGATCAGCCCCTCGGCAATCATGTTGGCGTCATTGGCGACCCGGCAGGGAATGCCGAGCCGCTCTTCGATCACCGAGGACACCGCAATGTTGCGCGTCCGGAAGGCGGGGCTCCACACCACGGTTCCGGCCTGGGAGTCCGCCACGCCCTGCACCGCGATGCCGACGCGCGCCACGCGCGTTGTCGGCACGCGGGCCTTGGCCAGCAGGGCCGTGATCTCGTCCGCCACCAGCTTGCCAAAGGCCGTGGGGTCGGCGTCATAGGTCGCGGTGCGCGAGGTGCGCCGTGCCAGGATGGCGCCGCGCCCGTCAGCCAGCGCCAGCTCAAGGCCGTCGATCGACACTTTCACCGCCACCACGTTGGCGTATTTCGGATTGAAGTCGATCTGGGTGGTTGGCCGGCCTCGCCGGTGCGAGCCCTCGCTCGGCACATGGGGTGCGGTGTCCTCCTCGAGGATGCCGTCGGCGATCAGCTGCGAGGAGATGGAAGTGATCGACGCCGGCGACAGGCCGGTATGGCGTCCCATCTCGACGCGCGCCATGGCCCCGTGCTGACGCAGTGCCTCCATCAGCAGGAGGCGGTTCTGCCGGCGCACGAGATCGCTGTCGGCCTTCTCCCGCATGATCCTCCCATTTCGCATGTGCAACATTCTTTTTGCGTTGCACTATTTTGTTTTGCTTATTTTGCATGTTGACTCCGAACACGGATTGTCGCAACATTTTTTTGGACGCCGAAATAAAACAACAGATCGTCCATGGCCCAGGAACCCCGTGTGGTGGCGTGACAGCTGCTTCAGGGAGGCGTCCCACGGGGACCATACGGCTTGGAGGAGGACCCAAAATGTATCGCAAGTTCCTGACACTGGCGGCCGGCGTTGTTGCGCTCACCGCGGCCAGCCTTTCGACCTCGCCGGCCATGGCCGCCGGCAAGAACATCTGCGTGTCCTGGAAGACCTTTCAGGAAGAGCGCTGGAAGACCGACGAAGCGGCGATCAAGGCCGTGGTCGAGGCTGCCGGCAACAAGTACTTCTCGGCCGACGCGCAGGGCTCTGCCGCCAAGCAGCAGGCCGACATCGAAGGCCTGATCACCCAGGGCTGCAACGTCATTCTCGTCGTCGCCTTCGACTCCGACGCCATCCTCCCGGCCTTCCAGGCCGCGGCTGACGCCGGCGTGAAGATGATCTCCTACGACGTGCTCGTCGAGCATCCCGATGCGCTCTACGTGACCTTCGACAACGTGGGCGTCGGCCGTCTGATGGCCTCGACCATGCTCGAGAAGGGCCGCCAGGACGGCAACTTCGCCTTCATCAAGGGCGACAAGGGCGATCCGAACGCCACGTTCCTGTTCCAGGGCATCATGGAAGTCCTGAAGCCCAACATCGACGCCGGCAAGATCAAGAACGTCTGTGAAACCTTCACCGACGGCTGGAAGCCGGACGCCGCCCAGAAGAACATGGAGCAGTGCCTGACCTCGGTGAACAACAAGGTCGACGCGGTGATCTCCGAGAACGACGGCATGGCCGGCGGCGTCGTTGCCGCTCTCGAGGCCCAGGGCCTCGCCGGCACCGTGCCGGTCACCGGCCAGGACGGCGACAAGGCCGCTCTGAACCGCGTGGCGCTCGGCACCCAGCTCGTGTCGGTCTGGAAGGACTCGCGCGTGCTCGGCAAGGCGGCGGCGGAATTCGCCAACATGATCGCCGACGGCAAGGCCAACACGGACATTCCGAACGTTGGCAAGTTCAACTCCGGCGCCAAGGGCGTCGAGGTGAATGCCGTTCTGATCGCTCCGAACCCGATCACCAAGGGCAACCTGAACGACGTCATCGACGGCGGCTGGGTGACCAAGGCTGAAGTCTGCGCCGGCGTGGCGGCAGGCTCGGTCGCGGCCTGCAACTAATTGGTTGCACGTAACGACTGGTGACACGATGGCCGCGCCACTCCTTCGGGGTGGCGCGGTTTTCATAAGCAGCGGCGCCGCGAGAAGCGCCTGAACCAACGAACCGACAGGCTGCAGGGAGGACCACCAATGGCTGCGATCGACAACACGCAGAACCCGGCAATGGAACGCGAAGGCGCACTGACGCGCTTTCTCAGGGCCACCGAAATCGACTCGCGCATGCTCGGCATGCTGGGTGCGCTGCTGGTGATCTGGGTCGGCTTCGATCTGGCCAGCGCCATCGTGCGCGGCGGCGACGGGCTGCTTGGCGGCACCTTCCTCACGCCGCGCAACCTGTGGATCCTGCTGGTCCAGACCTCCTCCATCGCGGTGATGACCACCGGCATGGTGCTGATCATCGTCATGCGCCACATCGATCTTTCGGTGGGCTCGATCCTCGGCTTCACCGCCGTCTGCATCGGCACCATGCAGGTCTACTGGCTGGGCCCGGCGCTTGGCGTCGGCCACCCGGCGATCTGGATCATCACGCTCATCCTGGGCCTGGCGCTGGGTGCGGCCATCGGCGCGCTCCACGGAACGCTCATCGCCTATTTCGGCATCCCGTCCTTCATCGTCACGCTGGGCGGCCTCATCGTGTGGCGCGGTGCGGCCTGGTCGGTCATCCGCGGCGAGACGGTGGCGCCCATGGACAAGAACTTCAAGCTCATCGGCGGCGGCATCTCCGGCATCACGCCGGGCTCCATCGGCGCCACGGCAAGCTGGATCCTGGGGCTCGTCATCTGCGCTGCCATCGTGGCGCTCATCTATCTTGGCCGCCAGCAGCGCAAGCGTTTCAACTTCACCCTCAAGCCCGTCTGGGCGGAGGTGCTGCTTGCCGCCGTCGGCTGCGCCGCCGTCATCGGCATCACCTTTGTGCTCAATTCCTACTACTGGCCGAAGGGCGTGGTCGACCGCTGGGCCCAGCAGACCGGTGCCGTCGTGCCGCCGGAGGGCCTCAACATTTCCTTCGGCTATTCGATCCCGGTGCTGATCGCGCTGTTCGTCGGCGTCGCCATGACCTTCGTGGCCAACCGCACCCGCTTCGGCCGCTACGTCTATGCCATCGGCGGCAATCCGGAGGCCGCCGAACTCGCCGGCATCAACACCAAGAAGATCACCCTCATGGTGTTCTCGCTGATGGGCATGCTGGCGGCGATCTCCGCCTCGATCTCGTCGGCCCGCCTCGACTCGGCCACCAACGCGCTGGGCCAGTTCGACGAACTCTACGTCATCGCCGCCGCGGTGATCGGCGGCACCTCGCTCGCCGGCGGCCTCGGCACCATCTACGGCGCCATGCTCGGCGCCCTCGTCATGCAGTCGCTGCAGTCCGGCATGACGCTGCTCAACTTCGAATCCGCCACCAAGGACATGGTGGTCGGCTGCGTCCTGGTCTTCGCCGTCTTCGTCGACCAGGTCTACCAGCGCCGCGTCAAGTAAGGGGAGGCAGACATGACAACGCACACGCACGGCCACAAGCACCCCACCGAGGTTCCGCGCTCCGGTCCGCCGCTGATCGAGATGAGGGACATCTCCATCGCCTTCGGCGGCATCAAGGCGGTCGACCACGCCTCGGTCAACCTTTATCCCGGCGAAGTGGTGGGCCTTCTCGGCCACAACGGCGCGGGCAAGTCGACGCTGATCAAGATCCTGTCGGGCGCTTACCAGCGCGACCACGGCGACATCCTGATCAATGGCGAGAAGGTGCACATTTCCAACCCGCGTGATGCCAAGGCGCTGGGCATCGAGACGATCTACCAGACGCTGGCGCTCGCCGACAACGTGGATGCCGCCGCCAACCTCTATCTTGGGCGTGAGCTTCGCACGCGCTGGGGCACGCTCGACGACGTGGCCATGGAGGCCGAGTGCCGCCAGGTGATGGGCCGCCTCAACCCCAACTTCCGCCGCTTCAAGGAGCCGGTGAAGGCGCTCTCCGGCGGCCAGCGCCAGTCGGTGGCCATTGCCCGGGCCATCCACTTCAACGCCCGCATCCTGATCATGGACGAGCCCACCGCGGCGCTGGGCCCTCAGGAGACGGCTCAGGTGGGCGAGCTCATCAAGCAGCTCAAGGCCGAAGGCATCGGCATCTTCCTCATCAGCCACGACATCCATGATGTGTTCGACCTGGCCGACCGCCTGACGGTGATGAAGAACGGCCGCGTCGTCGGCACGGCCCGCACCACCGACGTCGACCATGACGAGGTGCTGGGCATGATCATCGCTGGCAAGTGCCCTCCCGGCGCCATTCCCGGCCCCGGCGCATTGCAGACGGCCTCGGCCGCGGCGTGAGGCGTTTCGACGTCGTCTCGCTCGGCGAGCCGCTCTATGAACTGAACCGCCAGCCGGATGGCAACTGGCTGACGGGCTTCGGCGGCGACACGCTCAACGTCGCCATCGCCGCCGCGCGGCTCGGCAGCAACACAGCCTATGTCACAAGGCTGGGGGATGACATTTTCGCCGCCGAGCTGCGTGACCTCATGCAGCGCGAGGCCATCGACATGACGGCCCTCCGCGCTGACCGGGGCGCCCCCACCGGGCTCTACTTCGTCACCCACGGCCCCTCCGGCCATGTCTTCACCTATCGCCGGGAAGGCTCCGCCGCCAGCCGCATGCTGCCTGCCGATCTCGATCCCGGCCTCATCGCCTCGGCCCGTTTCCTGCACGCCTCCGGCATCAGCCAGGCGATTAGCGAGACAGCGGCGGAAACGGTTGCAGCAGCCATCTCCATGGCCCGGAATGCCGGCGTCGGCGTGTCATTCGACACCAACTTCCGCAGCCGGCTGTGGACGGCGGAGAAGGCGCGGCCCGTCATCGAGGCCGCCGCCGCCCAGGCCGATATCCTCAAGACCTCGGCTGAGGATGCGGCCGCACTCTTCGGCCTCACCGCACCCCCGGATGTTGCCCGCCATCTGCTCGGCCTCGGGGCGAAAGCGGTGATCATCACGCTCGGCCGCGAGGGCGTCGCCATCGCCACCGCCGCCGGGCATGAACTCATCCCTGGTCGGCAGGTCGCGGCGGTCGATGCCACGGGGGCGGGCGACGCCTTCACCGGCGCGCTGCTGGCGGAGTTGTCACGCGGCGTGCCATTGGCCCGGGCCGCGCGCTTTGCCAATGCTGCCGCAGCGCTGTCCACCCTGGGCTATGGCGCCATTGCCCCCCTGCCGCGCCGCGCCGCCGTCGCGTCCGCGCTCGGCCCCGCGGATTGATCTGGATCAAGGCCCGCCACCGCCCGCACCTTGAGATTGGGCGACGCTTTCAGGATCCGTCTCGCCAATGCCCGACCCCGCCGTGAGTGAACGATCAAACCCGCTGGCGCGCAATCCGCTGGACATGATCGCCAGTGCCCATGCCGTGCAGGTCGAGATGTGCGACGCCATGGAGCGCATCGCCGATGGCCTGCCCGACGAGGTGGATCGCCGCCTCTGCGCCCAGGTTGCCTCCTGCCTGCAGTATGACCTTCCGCTGCATCACCATGACGAGGAGGAAGGGCTGTTCCCCCTGCTGCGGGCGAGGGCCAAGCCGGAGGATGGCGTCGACCAGATTCTCGAGCGGCTGACCTCCGAGCATTCCTCCGACAACGACTTCGCCTCCGAAATCGCCGAGGCGCTGGAAACGCTGGGCCAGGGCGGCCGCCCCGCCAACCCCGAGATGCTGGGCTACATGCTCCGCGGTTTCTTCGAGCGTTACCGCCGCCATGTGCACTGGGAGAACCAGCTGGTCATGCCGCTGGCCCGCCTGCGCCTCACCAGGGATGATCTCGACCAGCTCGCCGCGCGCATGAACGAGAACCGGCGCCAGGCCGGCTGAGGCCCCTCCAGCCCCGCACAATCTTTCCTTCCTAGCGTGCCGCCATCGCTTCAGCGGAGCCGAAGGAATGTGTCTCGTCCCCAGGGTGCCGGATGTCCGATAGTCCCGGCATTACCGTGTTGCGGCTTCGGCCGTCGCTTGATCCCACTGCCATCGATGGCCTGCTGCAGGACCTGCGCAGGGCGCGCAACACCGCGGTGGTGGTGGAGGCGGGCGACGTCACCCGCGTCTCCACCCTGGCGCTGCAGGCGCTGCTCTGCGCCTGGATGACATGGCGCTCCGACGGGCATGACTTCCATATCGCCTCCGCCTCGCCCGCCCTCACCGATGCGGCCCAGCTCCTGGGTCTCCCGAAAGACTTTCTCTCCCGCGAAGGACTCACTGCATGACTGTCACTATCCTCACCGTGGATGACTCCCGCACCATGCGCGACATGCTCCGCATGGCCCTCGTCGATGCCGGCTTCCGTGTCGTGCAGGCCGAGGACGGGCTGCATGGCCTTGATGTGCTGCGTGGCGAGCAGCCACAGGTCGTCATCACCGATATCAACATGCCGCGCATGGACGGCTTCGGCTTCATCGAGGCGGTCCGCCAGGATGCGCAGTACCGCGCCATTCCCATCCTGGTCCTGACCACCGAAAGCGACGACGAGAAGAAACTGCGCGCGCGAAGGGCCGGCGCCACCGGATGGATCGTCAAGCCCTTCGACCCGGCGAAGCTCATCGCCGCAGTCCGCCGCGTCGCCGCCTGAGGGGAGTGCCGGCATGGACCCGATGGCCGAAATCCGTCTGACCTTCTTCCAGGAATGCGAGGAGCAGCTCACCGCCCTGGAGAACGGCCTTCTGTCGATGCAGGAAGGCGACAGCGATTCCGAAACCGTCAATGCCGTGTTCCGCGCCGTGCATTCGATCAAGGGCGGGGCTGGCGCCTTCAAGCTCAATGCGCTGGTGAGCTTCGCCCATATCTTCGAGACGGCGCTCGACAGGGTGCGCTCCGGCGAGCTGTTGCCCGATGTCGATGCGATGAAGCTGTTCCTGCGTGCTGCCGATGCGCTGGCCGACCTTGTGTCGGCAAGCCGTGACGGCGGGGTGGAAGTTACCGCCCCCTATGTGGCCATCGAAGAGGAATTCAACGCGCTCATCGGTGGCGGTGGTGCCGCCGCCGAGGAGGATGAATTCGCGAGTCTCGAGTTCCAGCCCATCATCACCGCCTTCGACGAGCCGCCGCCACCGCCGGCACAGAACATCTTCACCATTCGCCTGCGCCCGCTGCGCGAGCTCTTCGCCAAGGCCAATGAACCGCTGGCGCTGTTCCGCGAACTGGCACGGCTCGGCAGCCTCACGTCGATTTGCGACATCAAGAACCTTCCCTTTCTCGACACCTTCGAGCCGGAGGACAGCTACCTCTCCTGGGAGCTCCGCCTCGAAACCGACAGCCAGCGCGCGGCGGTGAAAGAGGTCTTCGATTTCGTCGAGGGCGACTGCGACCTTGCCATTGAGCTTGCGCAGCCCGCCACGGCACCGCCGCCGCCGCAGGACATGGACATTAACGCAATCCTCCGCAAGGTGCGCGAGGAGGCCCCGGCGATCGCCGCCGCGGCCGCCGCCGTCGCGCCCCCGCCGGAAGCTGATGCCGCGCCCAAGGCCGTGAAGGCCGCCGTGCAGCCGACGATCCGCGTCGACCTCGACCGCGTCGATCGCCTCATCAACCTCGTGGGTGAGTTGGTCATCAACCAGGCCATGCTCACCCAGCGCGTGCTGCATTCGAGCCACGTGCGCGACCGCGAGGTGACCTCGAGCCTCGAGGAGCTGGAGCGGCTGACGCGCGAGATCCAGGAAAGCGTCATGGCCATCCGCGCCCAGCCGGTGCGCCCGCTGTTCCAGCGCATGTCGCGCATCGTTCGCGAAGTGGCCGATGCTACGTCCAAGGATGTCCGGCTGCGCACCGAAGGCGAAGCGACGGAAGTCGACAAGACGGTGGTCGAGCTGCTGGCCGATCCGCTTACCCACATGATCCGCAACGCCGTGGACCACGGTCTCGAAGGGCCGGAGCAGCGCGTCGCCGCAGGCAAGCCGCCCGAGGGCACCGTCAAGCTCGCCGCGGCCCACCGGTCTGGCCGCGTCATCATCGAGGTCAGTGACGACGGGCAGGGCATCAACCGCCCCCGGGTGCTGCAAAAGGCCATCACCAACGGTCTCGTTCCGCCCGATGCGCAGCTGTCCGACAGCGAGATTGACAATCTGCTGTTTCTTCCCGGCTTCTCCACCGCCAGCACGGTGTCCAACATCTCGGGGCGCGGCGTCGGCATGGACGTGGTCAAGCGCTCGATCCAGGCGCTGGGTGGCCGCATCTCGATTTCCTCCGCGCCGGGGCAGGGCTCCACCTTCACGCTCTCGCTCCCCCTCACGCTCGCGGTGCTCGATGGCATCGTGGTCACCGTGGACGAGCAGGTCTTCGTCATTCCGCTCACGGCCATCGTCGAGACGGTGAAGCACGAGCCCTCGCGCATCCATCACCTGGGGGATCACTCCTTCGTGCTGCGCGTGCGCGACGTGCTGGTACCGCTGATCGATGTCGGCGCGGAGCTGGGCGTGCGCGGGCCCACGTCTGACCTGCGCTCGGGTGTCGCCATCCTCATCGAGACGGCCAACGGCACGCGCAGCGCCCTTCTCGTCGACAATATCCAGGACCAGCGCCAGGTGGTGATCAAGAGCCTCGAGACCAACTACATGCGCGTCGACGGCATTGCCGCTGCCACCATCCTCGGCGATGGCCGCGTGGCGATGATCCTTGATGTCGATGCGCTGGTGGGCCCCCGCCACCATGACTGGGTCGCCGCCGAAACCCCCCTTGCCAAAGCGAGCTGATGTCCATGATCGAGAAATCCCTGAACCCGCAGAGCCGCGAGGCCGAATTCGTCGCCTTCCGTGCCGGCAGCCTCGAATTCTGCATCAACATCATGTCGGTGCGCGAGATCCGCGGCTGGACGCCGGCTACCGCCATCCCGCGCGCACCCTCCTACATCCGCGGCGTCATCAACCTGCGCGGCGTGGTGCTGCCCATCGTCGATTTGGGCGTCAGGCTCGGCCTGCCCGGCACCGAACCCACCGCGCGCCACGTCATCATCGTGGCCCAGGTGGGCGAGCGCGCGGCGGGTCTGCTGGTTGACTCCGTGTCCGACATCCTCTCGGTCGAGGATACCTCCATCCAGCCCACGCCCGATGTCGCCTCCCAGCTCGCCCGCATGTTCGTGCGTGGCGTCATCGCCATGGATGGCCGCATGATCTCCGTCATCACCATGGACAATGTGCTCCCGGCCGGCATGGATCTGGAAGCCGCATGAACACCCAAGCTGCGGTTCCGCTCGCAGCCGGCGAGTTCGGCTTCGACAGGACCGATTTTGCCTTCATTGCCAACACCCTTTACGAGGATGCGGGGATCAGCCTTCCCGCCTCCAAGGCCAACCTTGTCTACTCGCGCCTCGCCAAGCGCCTGCGCGCGCTGGGGCTGGAGAACTTTCGCGACTATTGCGCCCTGGTGGGATCCGAGGACGGCAGGGACGAGCGCGCCCAGATGGTCGCGGCGCTCACCACCAATGTCACGCGCTTCTTCCGCGAGCCCCATCACTTCCAGCACCTGCGCAGCAAGCTGATCGAGCCGATGGCAAAGGAACTCCGCGACGGCCGCCGCCTGCGCATCTGGTCGGCCGGCTGCTCCAGCGGGCAGGAGCCCTACTCCATCGCACTCTGCATTCTTTCCGTGCTGCCGGATGCCCGCGCCTATGACGCCCGCATTCTGGCGACTGACATCAATCCTCTTGTGCTCGAGACTGGTCGCCGGGCCACCTACCCCGCCGAGGAGGCGGCAAGCCTTCCCGCCGATCTCCGCCGCAGCTGGATGGAGAGCACGGGAACCGGCACCATGCGCTTCGACGAGGCGCCGCGCGGCCTCGTCACCTTCCGCCAGCTCAACCTCATGGGGTCCTGGCCGATGAAGGGCCCGTTCGACGCGGTGTTCTGCCGCAACGTCGTGATCTATTTCGACGAGAAGACGCAGATGCGGCTTCTCAACCGCATGCTGCCGCTCATCCGCCCGGGGGGATACCTCTATCTGGGGCATTCCGAACGTGTCATCGGCCCTGCCGAGACGCTGTTCAAGATCGACGGCACCACCGTCTACCGGAAGATTGGAGGCTCCCTGGCATGAGCAAGATCAAGGTCCTTGTCGTTGACGATTCACCCACCATGCGTCAGCTCGTCGCCAATGTGCTCGAGGCTGACCCGGAGATCGAGGTGGTGGGTACGGCAAACTCGGCGCTGCAGGCGCGCGAACTCATCAAGATGCTCAACCCGGACGTCATGACCCTCGACGTCGAGATGCCCGAAATGGACGGCATTTCCTTCCTTGAGAAGGTGATGCGCCTGAGGCCGATGCCGGTCGTCATGGTCTCCTCGATGACGGCCCGCGGCACCGACACCACCATCGCCGCGCTGGCGCTGGGGGCGGTGGATTGCGTGGTCAAGCCCAGTGTCCAGAACCCCAACAGCTTCGACGAGCTTCCCGCCAAGGTGAAGATCGCCTCCAACGTGAAGCGCCGCGCGCCGGTTGCCCGGGCTGTGGAGCAGGCGCCACCTGACGCGAGCGCCTACAAGTCCGACGGCAAGATGATCTTCATTGGGTCATCCACCGGTGGTGTCGAGGCGCTGATCTCGATCCTGACGGCCTTTCCCGCCAATTGCCCGCCGACCCTCGTCACCCAGCACATGCCGCCGGTGTTCACCCGCAACCTCGCGGTCCGGCTCGACAAGATGTGTGCCCCCGAAGTCATGGAGGCGACGATTGGCGCAGCCTTGAGGCCCGGCACGGTCTACATCGCGCCCGGCGGCGAGCTTCACCTCGAGGTGGCGGGGCGCTCGACCTTCGCCTGCGCGCTGAAGACGGGCGGCCCGGTGAACGGCCATTGCCCATCAATCGACCGGTTGTTTTCCTCGGCGGCGCGCTCGCTGGGCCCCCGCGCCGTGGGCGTGCTGCTCACCGGCATGGGGCGCGACGGCGCCCAGGGTCTGCTGGAAATCCGCCAGGCGGGCGGACGCACCATCGCCCAGGACGAGGCCACGTCCATCGTCTACGGCATGCCCAAGGCGGCTGTCGAGCTTGGCGCGGTTGAGGTCCAGCATCCCATCACACGCATCGGCCACGCCCTCATCGAAGCGACGTCAGCCAGAACCTAGCGGAGTATACAATGCCTTATATGCAGCACCTCAAGGTGATGGTCGCCGACGACACATCGGTCAGCCGCATGCTGCTGGTCGACGGCCTGAACGAGATTGGCATCAAGAACACCGTTCTTGCCGCCGATGGCGAGCAGGCGCTGCAACTGATGATGTCGACCCCCTGCCACATCGTTTTCTCGGACATGAACATGCCGAAGCTCAACGGCCTGCAACTGCTCAAGGCGCTGCGCGAGTACACGCCAACGCGGCAGTGCTGCTTCATCCTCGTCACCGGCAAGGGTGACCGCGCGATGATCGAGGAGGGCAAGAAATACGGCCTCAACAACTTCCTCGCCAAGCCCTTCACCACGGCAACCCTCAAGGCCGCCATCGAGGCGGTGGTGGGAAAGCTCGTCTGATGCAGCACCCCGGCCATCATGCCCGCATCAACATCGTGCAGGGCGAGTATCACGTGAGCGGCGACAAGGTGCTCTCCATTTCCACGCTGCTTGGCTCCTGCGTGGCTGCCTGCATCAACGATCCGGTTGCGGAGGTGGGCGGCATGAACCACTTCCTGCTGCCGGGGGATGCTGCGGCCTCGCCGCTGTTCTCGCGCCACGGCGTGCACCTCATGGAACTGCTGATCAACGGGCTCCTCAAGAAGGGTGCTGCGCGCCACCGGCTGGAAGCCAAGCTGTTCGGCGGCGCGCGCACCATGCAGGGGCTGGGCGACATCGGCTCGACCAACGCGCGCTTTGCGCAGGACTTCCTGAAGCGTGAGGGCATCGCCGTCACCGGCGGCAGCCTTGGCGGCGAGACGGGGCGGCGCATCCAGTTCTGGCCCGCCTCGGGCCGCGTGATGCAGAAGTTCGTCCGTGCTGTGGAAGAAAAGCCGGTTGCCGTTCCCGCCCTGCCCCCCACAGGCGACCTGGAGCTGTTCTGACATGAGCCAACTTCCGTTGTCCGTGCTGCTCAACCAGCTCTCCCTTGAGCTGGGCGCGCTCCAGCTCATGGC
>JBEARP010000166.1:0-11436 GCA_041163105.1 Pseudomonadota bacterium | reverse complement strand
ATGTTGTGGCTGTCGTTCATGCGGCGGATGCCCTTGAAGCGGGCCGCACCGGCGCGATACTCCTGCATCCAGTCGGACGTGAACTTGCCGGTCTGGATATCATGCAGGACGCGCTTCATTTCCTTCTTGGTGTCTTCGGTGATGATGCGCGGGCCGGTGACGTATTCGCCCCACTCGGCGGTGTTCGAGATCGAGTAGTTCATGTTGGCGATGCCGCCTTCATAGATCAGGTCGACGATCAGCTTCACTTCGTGCAGGCACTCGAAGTAGGCCATCTCGGGCGCGTAGCCCGCCTCGACGAGAGTTTCGAAGCCGGCACGGATCAACTCGACGAGGCCGCCGCAAAGGACGACCTGCTCGCCGAACAGGTCGGTCTCGCACTCTTCCTTGAAGGTGGTCTCGATGATGCCCGAGCGGCCGCCGCCCACGCCCGAGGCGTAAGACAGGGCGAGGTCATGGGCATTGCCCGAGGCGTCCTGGTGGATGGCGATAAGGCAGGGCACGCCGCCGCCCTTCTGATATTCGCCGCGCACCGTGTGGCCGGGGCCCTTCGGCGCGATCATGACCACGTCGACGGTCTTCTTCGGCTCGATCAGGTTGAAGTGCACGTTGAGGCCGTGGGCGAAGGCGATGGCCGCACCGTCACGGATGTTCGGCGCGATCTCGTCGCGGTAGATGTCGGCCTGGAGTTCGTCCGGTGTCGCCATCATCAGCAGGTCGGCCCACTTGGCGGCCTCGGCCACGGTCATGACCTTCAGGCCATCGGCCTCCACCTTCTTGGCGGTGGGCGAACCTGCCTTGAGCGCAACCACGAGGTTGGTGGCGCCGGAATCCTTGAGGTTCAGCGCGTGGGCGCGGCCCTGGCTGCCATAGCCGACGATCGCCACCTTCTTGGACTTGATCAGGTTCACATCGGCATCACGGTCGTAGTAAACGCGCATTGGTCTGGTCCATCCCATTGGAATTTGAATTGGGCGGGAATTAGCGGGGGCAAGGCCCCAAGGCAAGCGGCAAAAGGCATGGGCGCCATGCCCCGGCACGGCGCCCCGGGCCCCCTTCCCGGCCGGTCAGGCCAGCCGTTCCGGGGCCTGGCCCCTCGTCTTCCACAGGCTGTAAAGCACGCCCAGGGCCAGGATTCCGAAGGTGACCGAAAGCGACACCGCCGGGGGGATCTTGTCCAGCCCCAGCAGGGGGGCGGCGAAGATCTTGGAGCCGATGAAGATCAGAACGACGGCCAGAGCCAGCTTCAGGTAGTGGAAACGCTTCACCATGGCGGCGAGCGCGAAGTACAGGGCGCGGAGCCCCAGGATGGCGAAGATGTTCGAGGTATAGACGATGAACGGGTCGGTGGTGATGGCGAAGATCGCCGGAACGGAGTCCACCGCGAAGATCACGTCCGCCACCTCGATCAGGATCAAGGCCAGGAACAGCGGCGTCATGAACCAGGCCAGCTTGCCGGACTTGGGGTCTTCCTGCCTGACGAAGAACTTCTCGCCATGGTGCTCGTCGGTCACGTTGAAGCGGCGGCGCATGAAGGCGAGGAGCGGGTTCTTCGCCACATCATATTCCTTGTCGGCGAAGACGATCATCTTGATGCCGGTACCGATCAAGAACACCGCAAAGACATAGAGCACCCAGGAGAATTCCGAAACGATGGCCGCGCCGAAGCCGATCATGATGGCGCGCAGCACGATGACGCCCAGGATGCCCCAGAACAGCACCCGGTGCTGGTACTTCAGCGGCACGGCGAAGAACGAGAAGATCATGGCGATGACGAAGACATTGTCCATCGCCAGCGCCTTCTCGACGGCGAAGCCCGTCAGATATTCCATGCCGGAGTTGGGGCCGAGCGACCACCACACCCAGCCGCCGAAGAAAAGGCCGAGGCCAATGTAGCCGGCAGAGAGAACCAGGCTCTCCCGCGCGCTGATCTCGCGGTGCTCCTTGTGCAGCACGCCGAGGTCGAGCACCAGCAGCACCGCCACGATGCCGATGAACATGAGCCACATCCACACCGGCTTGGTGAGCCA
This sequence comes from Pseudomonadota bacterium, assembly GCA_041163105.1. Classification (GTDB taxonomy): domain Bacteria; phylum Pseudomonadota; class Alphaproteobacteria; order Rhizobiales; family Aestuariivirgaceae; genus Aestuariivirga. The sequence goes on along the minus strand of JBEARP010000166.1, from coordinate 9,406 downwards.
GTCGGCGAACAGAAAGGTCGTCAGAATATCCATGTATTTTGCCCTGCTCTTGATGTCGTTGCGTCCGACATCGCGCCGAGTGACGGCGCCAGAGGGGCCCGGACACCCGACGATGTGGAGGCTTCCACATGCCGTTTCAACACGCGGGCGGATTACAGTTTTGTAAGCTGGGGCGCGGTGCCCCCTTCGCCGGCACCTGCCCGCCTGTTAAGCTGGCCAAAACGGGGAGCTGGGGATGACGCCGGAACAGCAGATCGAGAAAATGGGCCTGACGCTGCCGGAAGCGGCGGGTGCGGTGGCCAATTACGTGCCCTGGGCGATCTCCGGGAACGTTGTCATGACCTCCGGAAACCTGCCCTGGCGGGACGGGAAGCTCGCCTATGTGGGCCGCATCGGGCGGGAGCTTTCGGGCGAGGATGGCTACCGCTCCTGCCAGCTCTCCTGCCTCAACGCCATCGCCCAGATCCGGCAGGCCGTTGGCGGACTCTCCAAGGTCAAGCGCATCATCCGGCTGGAGGGCACCATGTGGGTGGACGAGAGCTTCAAGGAGCACCCCAAGTGCCTGAACGGCGCCTCCGACCTCATCAACGAGGCCTTCGGCGACAAGGGCCGGCACACCCGCATGATCTACACCAATCCGGTGATGCCCCTGGACTGCACCTCGCTCGTCGTCCTCTACGCCGAGATCTGAGATGGACCGCAGCGAAGAGCTGGCGCGCGCCATGGGCCCCGGCAACGGCATGGTGGGGCAGCGCCTGCTGTCCGAGACCGACGACGTGCGCGTCTGGCGGATCGAGCTGGCTCCGGGCGAGCGCGTGGCCTTCCACACCCATGTGCTGAACTACTTCTGGACCGCCCTGTCCTCCGGCCGCTCACGCTCCGCGATGGGTGACGGGCGGGTGGTGGAGACGGCCTACGAGACCGGCACCACGAAGCACTTCTCCTATGGCTTGGGCGAAAGGATGGTGCACGACCTCGAGAACATCGGCGATACGGTGCTGGCCTTCACCACGGTCGAACTGAAAATCGGCAGCGCCAACGCACCGCTGCCCATTGCCATCAGCCCGGAAAGCTAGAGAGCGTCGCGCGCCGACCAGAGAAGGCGCAGTCCAAGCGCGCCAAGGAACAGGCCGGTGATACGATCGATCCACACCTTGGCCTTGAGGTAGAAACGCCGCACCGGCCCCGAGCCGAAGAACAGCGCCACCACAGTATACCACCACACCTCGTTGAAGCTGACGATGGCGATCAGCGCCAGCGTCATCCACAACGGCACGTTGGCCGGCAGCATGGCAATGAAGATCGAGCCGAAGAACACCGCGACCTTGGGGTTCGCGATCTGGGTGAGGAACCCTTTCACGAATGGATGGCCTGCGGCATCCGCGCCGCCCTCGATCTTCAGCGGCTCCGCTGCGTGGCGGAAGATCATGAAGGCGATGAAGAGCAGGAACAGCGCACCGGCGACCTTCATGGCCATGAACAGCACCGGCACGGCGTGGAACACGGCGTTGAGGCCGAGGAGTGCGGCTGAAGACCAGATCACCGTGCCCGCTCCCAGCCCCAGCGCCACCTTGAAGCCGTCAAGGCGCGAATGCGCGACGGCGGTGCGCGCCGTGATGAGGAAGCTTGGCCCCGGCGAGATCACTGCGAGGAGCTGGATGAGGCCGATCGAGACCAGCGTGAGAAGGTCAGAGGTCGCCAATTGCCGTCCTGAATTTACGAACCGTCTCGCCGAGCCCGAACATCATGGCATCGGCAATGACGGCGTGTCCGATCGACACCTCCTGCAGGTTCGGCAGGGCCTTCACGAGGGCTGGCAGGTTGTCACGCGTGAGGTCATGCCCGGCGTTGAGGCCGAGGCCTGCCACCTCCGCCGCCCTGCCGGTGGCGACCACTTTGCCAAATTCGCGCTCGACATCGGCGGGGCTGAAGGCGCCGCCATAGGGGCCGGTATAGATTTCCAAGCGATCCGCCCCCACGGACTTCGCAAGTGCCGGAGCCGCGGGGTCCGGGTCGACGAAGAGAGAGACGCGCATGCCGCCCTTGTGCAGGCGGGCGATCACGGCGGTGAGAAGATCGCGGTTCGCCACAATATCCCAGCCATGGTCGGAGGTGCCCTGGGTGGGATCATCAGGCACCAAGGTCACCTGCTCCGGCTTCTCGGCCTCGCAGAGGCTGAGGAAGCGCTCGTCCGGATAGCCCTCGATGTTGAATTCGCGACCGGGGTATTCGGCGCGCAGCAGGCGGTTGATGTCGGCCACGTCAGTCCGGCGGATGTGGCGCTCGTCGGGGCGCGGGTGGACGGTGATGCCAACCGAGCCATTGTCCAGCGCCACCCGGCAGAGATCGACCACCGAAGGCCACGGCACGTGGCGGCGGTTCCTGAGATAGGCAATGGCATTGACGTTGACGGACAGCTTGCACGGCACGGGCGGGGTCACTCCTGAATGGAGGCGGTTCTAACCGAGGATGGTCCGGAGAAAAAAGCCGGTTACGGGAAAAATGGGCAGACCGCTTTAAAGGACGTCTTCTCCCGCTTCTCCAGCGGGAGAGGACGACAGGCGGTCGCAGGGATTTTTTTCCTTGATTTTCATTCTGTCCTGTGCTAGGTATATATTCAATCGCCTGCCTGTTGCTGATTGACATCGTGAATCTGTCTTGCGCGGCCCGAGGGCCCGCCCCCGCCGTTCCTGTCCCGTGGCCACGTGGACGAGAGCGCCGGGGAGGTTTGCCCGCGCCACCCTCCTCGCCTCACGCCTCCCTCCTCACCTTCGCCGGGCCTGACCCGGCGATCCTTTTGGGGCGCCAAAAAAGATGCCCCGGTCAAGCCGGGGCATGGTGAGCGTTGTCGGGTGTCGCGCGGGACAAGAAGGACGCCCGCCGAACCCTAGTCCTTCATGCCCTCGGGCCCGCGGGTGATGCCGGCAACGCCGGTGCGAGCGACTTCGACGAGGCCCAGCGGCACCATGAGCGAGATGAACTGTTCCACCTTGTCGCTCTTGCCCGTGATCTCGAAGATGAAGCTCGTGGTGCCGGCATCGATGACGCGGGCGCGGAAGGCATCCGCCAGGCGCAGCGCCTCGACGCGCTTCTCGCCGGAGCCCGCCACCTTCACCATGGCCAGTTCGCGGGTGATGGAATTGCCCTGCACCGTGAGGTCGGCCACGGAATGCACCGGCACCATGCGCCCGAGCTGGTTCTTGATCTGCTCGATCACCACGGGCGTGCCGCTGGTGACGATGGTGATGCGCGAGATGTGCTTTTCGTGCTGCGTCTCGGACACCGTGAGGGACTCGATGTTGTAGCCCCGGCCCGAGAACAGGCCGACGACGCGGGCGAGCACGCCGGGCTCGTTGTCGACGATCACGGCGAGCGCGTGGGTTTCGACATCGGGCTTCACCGTGTCGAGGAAATAGGCCGAGCCCGAGGGCTGAAGATGAGCGTTCATGTGTCTTTCTCCGTCCCTTAGACCAGCATCTTGCCCTTGGCGTCGATCACCGAGCCGACGTCCTCGTCAGCCACCTCTTCGCCGAGGATCATCTCGTTGTGGGCCTTGCCCGAGGGGATCATCGGGAAGCAGTTGGCAAGGTTCGCCACGCGGCAGTCGAACAGCACCGGATGCGGTGTCTTGATCATTTCCTTGATGGCATCATCGAGTTCCGCGGGCTTGGTGGCCCGGATGCCAACGCAGCCATAGGCCTCCGCCAGCTTCACGAAATCGGGAAGCGCCTCGGTGTAGGAGTGCGACAGGCGGTTGCCGTGCAGCAACTGCTGCCACTGGCGCACCATGCCCATGTGCTGATTGTTGAGGATGAAGATCTTGATCGGCAGCTCATACTGGATGGCCGTCGACATCTCCTGCATCGTCATCAGCACCGAGGCGTCGCCCGCGATGTCGATGACCAGCGCATCGGGGTGGGCCTGCTGCACGCCAACGGCGGCGGGCAGGCCATAGCCCATGGTGCCCAAGCCCCCGGAGGTCATCCAGCGGTTCGGCTCGTCGAAGCGATAGAACTGCGCGGCCCACATCTGGTGCTGGCCCACTTCCGTGGTGATGTAGGTATCCCTGTTCTTGGTCAGCTCGTAGAGCCGCTCCACCGCATATTGCGGCATGATGACGTCGGCGTTCTGCTTGTACTTGAGGCAGTCCTTGGCGCGCCAGCCCTCGAGCTGCTTCCACCATGTGTCGAGCGCCTTCTTGTCGAGGACGACGGACTTCGACTTCCACACGCGGATCATGTCTTCCAGCGCATGCGCGACGTCGGCGACGATCGGCACGTCGACGCGGACCGTCTTGTTGATCGACGACGGGTCGATGTCGATGTGGATCTTCTTCGAGTTGGGCGAGAAGGCGTTGAGCCGCCCCGTGATGCGGTCATCGAAGCGGGCGCCGACGCAGATCATCACGTCGCAGTCATGCATGGCCATATTGGCCTCGTACATGCCGTGCATGCCGAGCATGCCGAGCCAGTTCTTGCCCGATGCCGGGTAGGCGCCAAGACCCATCAGCGTGGAGGTGATGGGAATGTTGGTCATCTCCACGAAGTCGCGCAGCAGCTTCGAGGCCGTGGGGCCTGAGTTGATGACGCCGCCGCCCGTGTAGAGGATCGGGCGCTTGGCCGTGGCGATCAGTTCAACCGCGGCGCGGATGGCGGCCTGGTCGGCCTTGACCTGCGGACGATAGGTCTTGTGCTCGATGTTCTTGGGGCCGACGTAGCGGCCCTTGGCGAACTGCACGTCCTTCGGGATGTCGACGACGACCGGGCCCGGACGGCCATGGGTGGCGACATAGAAGGCCTCGTGCAGGATGCGCGCCAGGTCGTTCACGTCCTTCACCAGGTAATTGTGCTTGGTGCAGGGACGCGTGATGCCGACCGTGTCGCACTCCTGGAAGGCGTCCGATCCGATCAGGTGCGTGGGGACCTGGCCGGTGATGCAGACCATGGGGATCGAGTCCAGCAGCGCATCCGTCAGGCCCGTCACCGCATTGGTGGCGCCGGGGCCGGAGGTGACGAGCACCACGCCGCACTTGCCGGTAGAGCGGGCATAGCCTTCCGCCGCATGGGTGGCCCCCTGCTCATGGCGGACGAGGATGTGCTCGACCTTTTCCTGCTGGAAGATCTCGTCATAGATCGGCAGCACGGCTCCGCCCGGATAGCCGAACACGGTGTCAACACCCTGGTCGGTCAGTGCCTTCAGCACGATCTCTGCGCCTGTCATCTCGTTGGTGGCCATCTCAGAACCTCTTCAACTTTTCCGTTCGTCAAACACGTGATTTGTCATTCAGGCAATAAAAAAGGCCCCCAAGGGAGCCTGATTTCCGCGCAACACCACCAGTTCCTGGAAGCTTAGGCTTCCCCGGCGTTGCGCGGTCCTACTACGAGAATTGTGTTCATGGGGCGGCTGTTTACGCGGACGGAAGGAGGACGTCAAGGCCCCCTTCCGCCGGCGGATACATCAGTAGTCGCGCTTGGCGATGAAGCGCACCGGGCCATAGGGACCGGCGACCGGACGATAGACGCAGTTCATGCGCGTGATGTCGTAGCCACCGCCGCCCGGTACCGGCATGCGGGCCTGGGCCGGGATCAGCGTGGCCTCGCCCGGTGCTGCGCCATAGAGGTCGATGGTGCAGGAGATGCGGTCGCGGCTCCAGTCGGTGTTGCGGTTGCAGCGGCCGCGGTTCATGCGGATGTCGACCTGGTTGCCATTGCGGACCCAGTCGATGTCGCCGTTGCAGGACAGCTTGCCGCCATCGACCTGGTAGCCACCGTCGGAGCCCCGGTTGAGGCAGAAGGAGAGGCTATACTGGCCATAGAGCGGCTGCCTGGCGCGCCAGCAGCCCTTTACGCCGCCGCCGGCGCCAGGAGCCGGCATGCGCATGTCTGGGTCAGGCTCCGGCATCGGCATGCGCACCTGGGCCTGCTGGAAGCCAGCCCCCATCACGGCATCCGCCACCGCCGCGCCGGGAATGCTCAACGCCGCTGCCACGGCGACCATCGCGATCATTGAATGCTTCATCTGCATGTTCCTCATTACCGTTGCGCGCAAAGGTTTACTTTCGGTCTGGCCGCAGGGCAAGAGCACCACATGCAATGGTGCGTACGTAGTTTCCGCAAGGATCAGGGGGACGTTTCGGGGCTTTGACGGCGCGCCGCATCGACGGTCCGCCGCGCGCCCTCTTCGTAAGTCGTCTTGGCGAGGCCAGGCAGCAGGCTGCGGAGTTTCGTGTCGTCCAGCAGCACCGGGGTTTCGCTCAGGTAGCGGACGTCCCTCAGTTCACGGAGCACCGGCATGAAGAGGCCGACAATATTCTGCTGCCAGGGCGGCAACACGCGAAGCCTAGGCGGATGGCCGGCAGCCTTGAACATAAGCTCCGCCAGGGCGCGCTGGGTGATGGCGCCTGCGCCTGCGAGGTTATAGGCTCCTGCCACTGGTGCCGGATGTTCGAGCAGTGCCTTGACCACGGGACCAACGTCGGGCGTGAAGACGAATTCATGCGGCGTATCAGCGGGGCCGAGCAAGGTGGCGGTGCTGCCGGTGGCGGCGGCCTTGGCAGCCATGGTGAGCAGGCTGCTCTCGACGCCGGGGCCATAGAAATCCGGCAGGCGGAGAGAGATGGTCTCCATCTCGGGCGAGATCGCCTGAAGCAGGATGTCCTCCTGCGCCTTGCGGAGTTCTCCCTTGGCCATGACTGGGTCGCGTGGATGGCTTTCGGCGACACGCGGGGTCTGCGGCAGGCCATAGGGATAGACATTGCTGATGAGCAGGATGCGCTTCAGCCCCTTTTCCCGCGCTGCGGTGACGAAGGCCTGCATCATCGGCGGATAGGCGGCGAAGGCCTCGGTCGTATACGGAAGGCCCAGCGTGTAGACGGCGGCATCGGCCCCTTCGAGCGCGCTGCGGCAGCCCTGAAGGGTGGAAACATCCGCCATGACCAGTTCGTCGCCGGGCTTCGACACAGGGGTGAGCGGGGATTTGCGGCGGCCAACCACGCGCAGTTTGGCGCCATCGGCATGAAAGGCATCCGCCACCGCGCGTCCGATGGCACCGGAGGCGCCAATGATCGCGAGCCTCATGAGCAAAAATCCCCTTCTGGTTGTAGCAGAGAAGGTCTTATCGCCTCACTGCCAGTCCGGCAACTGCCCACGCCACCAGGTGAGCTGGCGCTTGATGAAGTTGCGGGTGGCGGTCTTGGACCGCACGCCGGCCTCCTCGAGTGTCATGTCTCCCCGGAGATGGGCGACGAGTTCCGGCAGGCCGATGGCCTTCATGGCGGGGAGCATGGGATCGAGGTGGGCCATGGCACGGGCCTCGTCCAGCGCCCCGGCCCCGAGCATGGAGTCAAAACGGGCTTCGGCGCGGGCATAGAGCTCCTCGCGCGGGAGGTCGATGAAGATGCGTTCCACCGTGACGCGCGCCAACGGCGCCTGGTCCTGGCCGTCCCGCTGCCAGTCGAGCAGCGAGCGGCCCGTGGCATCAACCACCTCAAGCGCACGGGAGAGGCGCTGGCGATCGGTGGGCAGGAGCTTCGCAGCCATGGCGGCGTCGCGGCTGCTGAGCTCGGCATGAAGGTCGCCCGCAAAGCTGCGCCAATGGCTGCGCACCTCGTCCGGGATCTCCGGCACGGGCGCGAGGCCCAGTTCGAGGGCGCGGAAGTAAAGCCCGGTGCCGCCGGTGAGGATGGGAAGCTGCCCCTGCTCCCACGCCGCTTCCATCTCGCGGCGCGCTTCCGCCAGCCATGAAGCGACGGAATAGGCTTGCTCGGCGCCGACGTGGCCATAGAGCCGGTGCGGCGCGCGCGCCTCATCTTCCGGCGTGGGCCGGGCCGAGAGGATGCGCAGGCTTGAGTAGACCTGAAGTGCATCGGCATTGATGACGACGCCGTTCAGGCCCATGGCCTTCTCAAGCGCCAGGGCGGACTTGCCGCTGGCGGTGGGGCCTGCAATAAGCAGCGCGCGTTTATGGTCAGTGGCGGTCATATGGAATCCATCCTCGTCCTCATAGCACCCCCCGGCTCTCGCGCAATCAGCGTGAGGACCGCAGACATGCTGCGCGACTTCGGCGCGGGCGAAACGCGCTGGCTGGCGAAGGGCGAGGCGCTGGAGGTTGACGACTTCGCCGCACGCGATGCCGCCATCGCCGAGCTTGCGGCACTGCCCATCGATGTGAACGTCGTTCCCGCCGCCAACCGGCGCAAGCGGCTGCTCATCGCCGACATGGACTCCACCATGATCGAGCAGGAATGCATCGACGAGCTGGGCGTGATGGCGGGGATCGGCGAGCACATCAAAGCGATCACCGCGCGCGCCATGCGCGGCGAACTGGACTTTGAAGGCGCGCTGACCGAACGGGTGAAGCTGCTGAAGGGCCTCGATGCCGCGATCATCGATACCATCCTCCGTGAACGGATCAGCTTCATGCCCGGAGGCCGCACGCTGATCGCCACTATGAAGGCCAATGGCGCCCATACCGCACTCGTTTCCGGCGGCTTCACGCCCTTTACATCGCGCGTGGCAGAGGCGCTGGGCTTCGACGAGAACCAGGCGAATGAACTGATCGTGGCGGACGGGCGGCTTACCGGCGAGGTGGGCTACCCGATCCTCGGCCAGCAGGCGAAGCTCGACGCGCTGCGGCGGATTTCAGCGGAGCTGGGCATTGCAACAGCCGACGCGCTGGCCGTCGGCGACGGCGCCAACGACCTCGCGATGATCGGGGAAGCCGGCATGGGTGTGGCACTTCATGCCAAGCCGCAGGTTCAGGCCGAGGCGCGGCACCGCGTGAACCACGGCGACCTGACGGCGCTGCTGTATCTTCAGGGATATGGGAAGGCGGAGTTCGTGGGGTAGTTCCCTTCTCCCGTTGCGCAGCAACGGGAGAAGGGACTTCACTATTTCAGCTTCAGCGCGATGAAGCGCATTTCGGCGGATTTGCCGCCCTTGGCGATGAGCAGCAGGATCGAGTTCTTGCCGGCCTTCTTCGCCTCCTCGACGCGCGAGGAGATGTCGGCCGCGCCCTGCACTTCCTGTTCGCCGGCTTCGGTGATCACGTCGCCCGGTTCGAGGCGCTTGTCGGCGGCGGCGCCATCCTGCGCCACTTCGGTGACGACGGCGCCTTTGAGGTCCTTGTCGATGCCATACTTGGTGCGGAGCTCATCGGTGATCGAGGTGACGGTCATGCCAAGCACGGTGATGACGGCGGGCGCATCAGGTGCAGGTGCGGCCTTGCCACCCGAGGCCTCGGCCAGCTTCTCGCCGTCTTCGAGGCGCCCCACCTCGGCGGTGATGGCCACTTCCTTGCCCTTGCGCAGAACCTTGACCGGCACCTTGGTGCCGATGGGCGTTTCCGCCACGATCTTCGGCAGGTCGCGCATGGTCACCACCTGGCGGCCATTGAACTCGACGATGAT
>JBEARP010000165.1:0-9163 GCA_041163105.1 Pseudomonadota bacterium | reverse complement strand
TGGTAGTTGTTGAAGAATAGACCGCCAACCGAGCGGTCGGAGATGATGCGCACCAGCGACGTCATCATGTCCTCGGGTGTCGTCGTGAAAGAGATCGTTTCAATGAGCATCAAGCGGTCGTTGATTGCTTCGGGGCCGAAATACTGTGCCAGCACGCTGAACAGCACGTTGTTCTGGCGTGCGACATAGATTGTGTTGCTTGCCGCATAGGCGTCATCGAAGCTTCCACCCAGATCCTTCTTCCAGCCGTCTAGCACCTTCATCCAGTGAGCTACTTGCGTTTCGGCTGCCCAGGCGATGGCATGGCGCAGAAAGGGTGCCTGTTGTTTGGCAAAGGCTTGTACGGCTTCTGCAGTGATGATGCCGTGCTTGAGGCAGGCTTCCATAAAAGCGATGTTGTTGTCCAGAATAGCGCGCGAGTTGGGACGCCAGTCATCGGGCATGTCGACCGCATCGATGCCTTCGCGCGCGCTCTCCATCTCAGTGAGGTATGCCTGCATGGATGCAACCCAACTCTTGTTCTCGGGATGTCCGACATAGGGCAATACCACTAAGGAGATAGCCATGGTGCTATGGCCCAGTGACTTCATGACCTGGTATACCTTCGGAACGGGGGGGGCATCGACGCGCTGCTCGCCAGGTTTGTAGAGGACCATGCGCCCGCCAGCAGAAGAGAATAGTGCCAGTATGACAGGGTGCCGAGCGAGGATGTTGTTGCGGAAGGTTTCCCCTGCGCTCTCGTAAAGAGAAAACATAGAGGTGTTGAGCTGCAGCACATTCTGCGTCGCGATTTCGCTGGCCGATGGCGTGGGCGCGTTGCCGGAAATGGGCTTGAGGTATTCATCCAGACTGGAGGACATGGCTGGCGATCCGGCGGCGATTGCTGTGCTCATCAAGAGCCCAAGAAAAAGATGCTTCACAAGTCTCTCCTATTTTCACGCTTGAATGTTGCACTGTAAACGCATCACCGCAGGTTCTGCCGCTTTCCCGGTCGTGATCACGGGCATTCAGCACCGGTGTCGACCCATGTCTGAACCAGCGCCTTCGCCTGCTCTTGCGTGCCCGGAGCCGGTGTGCGGCCAATGCCGGGGTTCCAACCCCATCCCACCAGCTTGTCGTCTCCGATGTGGTGGACGAGATCCGCCAGCGACTTTCCGCCGTTCAGTTTCGGATCGCGCATCTGCACGCAGATCTGCGAGAGCGTCTTGCCTTCCCATGTCATTTCGCTGGGTGCCATGAGCCAGGGCTTGTTGCCTGGCATGCGGGCTGGATCGAAATTGGTGGCCAAGTGGCAGATCGGGCAGCGCATCGCCGGAAGGCCCAGGCCATCAGGGCCGCGGAACACCGGCGGCTGGTGCAGCCGGCCGCTGTCGCCCTGGCGTGGACGATCATTCGCCGCATGACAGTTCATGCAGCGCGGGCTGGTCAGTACCTTTCCAATCTCGGCAAACAGCGCGAGCGAGTGCGCCTTGGCGTTGGCTATGCCTGCAAAGCTCTCCGCCGGTGCGAGCGTCAGGGGCAAGGACCCCGCCAAGGCTTTGCCCGCCATGAGGTTCGCCGCAATAATGGCGGCGCAGGAAAACAGGAAGGCGAGAATCAGTCTTTTGCAGTCGCTCTTCATTGCGTGGACTTCACAACAGATAGCGGGCGGGTTGAGCGAGGATCACGTCGCGCACCGCCTCATGGTAGCGCACATAGCCCGTGCAGCGGCAGAGATGGCCATCGAGTGCTACGAGTATCGTCTGTTCCAGAGCCTCGCGCGCCACGGGCTGGTGCTCCAGACGCTCCAGCAGCACCTGCGCCTCGTTGAGAAATCCCGCTGTGCAATAGCCGCACTGGAAGGCGAAGTGCCGGATGAATGCCTCCTGAAGCGCGGTGAGCTGGCCATTGCTGGCATGCCCCTCTACCGTGCGGATGCTCTTGCCGTCGAAGTTTGTGGCGGGGGCGGTGCAGGTTGGCATGGTAGCGCTGGTTCCATCCGGATCGTCGACGATCACCGCACAGCTCAAGCACTGCGCGGCCCCACAGCCGAACTTGGTTCCTGTCATGCCCAACACTTCGCGCAGGAAGTCATTCATCGACAGATCGTCGCGCACCTCGATGGGGCCGTGATCCTTGCCATTGATCTTCAGGCTGATGGCACTCACGTCAGAACTCCCTTTATCATGTCGGGCGTTACCGGCAGTGATCGGAATCGATGGCCGGTGGCGTCATGAATGGCGTTGAGCAAGGCCGGAACGATGGGGATCATCACCACCTCGGCGATGCCCTTGGGCGGTTCCTTTGGGGAGACGGGCGGCAGCACCTCAATTTCAAGATTGTGTATGGGCAAGTCCGAGGCGCGTGCCACAATGTAGTCGCCCAGGTTCCACTTGCCGTTGCCGGGACCATCCTCGAACCGCGGTAGGGTTTCGAGCAGGGCGTAGCCCACGCCCATCGCAAAGCCGCCCTGCGCCTGGCCTTCTACCAGTTCGGTGACGAGTGCCTCGCCGCATTCCAGCACGCTGTAGGCTTCGACGATATGCAATGCGCCGGATGCGCGGTCGATCTCGATGCGAACAACCGTGCCGCAGGACGAGGTGAATGAAGTGCCGATGCGGTTGTAGTCCGTCGGCGGGAAGAACACGAAGCTGCGGTCAAGCAGTTTGTAACTGCCACTGCCACGGCGGATGGACAGGGCGTCGATATCCGCTGTCCACTGCATGTCGTCGATTGGGAAGGCGGCCTGTGCCCATGCCCAGCGCGAGAAGGCATGGGCGATCGCGCCCGTGACCCCTTCTTGCTCATGCGCCTTTGCCGCCACGTCGGCCTGCGCGAGCGGTGGAAGTCCGGACAGGATGAGTTCCTCTCCCTGCCAGAATGCCTGCTCGAAGAGGAACGCGCGTGGATCAGCGGGCGCAATGCCCCAGAGGGCAAGCGCTGCTGGCCACATGCCGAAGCGGAAAATGATCCGTGCCGCCTGTGCCGAAGCCTGCGTTCCGACGTGAGCCCCGATCGATGCGGTGCTGGCGGTGCTGATCTCCGGCACCCAACGCGGGTTTTTCGCGGCCGCGTCCTGCTGGTCTTGGGTGATGGTATAGGGATCGCCGGTGGTGGAGAGTTCCAATTCATCATATGTGTCAATCCGGGCAACAGCGACGGCCGATGCCGCACGGCCCAGAATGGCTTCGATTCGCCGTGCCACCGCAGTGCCGATGCCGTTTCCCATTTCCACGGAATCGGTGTGAATGGTGATCGACCCATCGGGCGCAAGCTCGACCCGGCCCAGCGAGCAATCGGCTCCGGTGCCATAATCCTTGGTGCAGCAGGCGGTTCCGGTGCCGACGAGTGTGCCTACCGTGGTGGCCTTGTGCATGGAACGTTTACGCCAGATCGGATGCGCCTCCAGCTTGTCCAGTATCTCCGGGGTACGTACCGACACCGTCCACGGGTTGCCCGTCATCGAGGGGCCGCCGGTCTTGAGAAGGTTTCGGCGGCGCAACTCGATCGGGTCGATCTTGAGTTCGACTGCCGCCTCGTCGATCAGGGTCTCGAGTGCCGTCATCGTCTGCAGCGTTCCGTAGCCTCGCATTGAACCTGCCGTAACGCCGTGCGAGTGCTCCGCCACCGTGGTAACGTCGACCTTGGGAATGTCGTAGATACCAATTGCTGCCGTGGCCCCCACGATCGCTACGCTCGCCGAATAATTCGCAAGTCCGCCGCCGTCGAGAATGTGGTCGCCTGCAAAGGCTGCAATTCTGCCACTGGTCTTGTCGATGCCTATCTGGGAACGGATGCGGAAGGGATGTCGCTTGATGCCGCCCTGAAACTGCTGGAAGCGGTCATGCGCCAACCGGATCGGTTTGCCTGGAAAGAATACGGCCGCCAGAGCCACGTAGAGCGGAAACGGCGTGTGGTCACGTCCGCCAAAGCCGCCGCCGATATAGGCAAAGCGCCCGTCGATGCGTGCTGGCCTGATAGCCGTTTCGGCCTCGCCGAGCATGAAGGCCACCGCACTGGCCGCCTCGTATGGTGACTGCACGCCCAGAACGATCTCAAGCGCCTGCTTGTCCGGTGCATACCAGGCAAGGCCGCACTCAGGTTCGAGAAACATCGGGTCCACGGACTGGGTTTCGAAATTCCGGTCGAGCACCAGCAACCCGGCATCAGGCGACGCCAGCGCGGACCGGATGTCCTCTCCCAGCGCGGCGCCGCGCGTATAGGCCTCGTCCGTCTTGGGACCAGGCTGCCAGATCGGTCGACCGTCACTATCCTCGAGCGGCGGGTTAAGCCAACCATCCCGAAGCGGTGAGTAGACGTCGGGCGCGCCGTCAGCACCTGCCACGCGAGTAAACCTCAGCGTGGCGTAGTTTGCGCCGGGTAGTGGTCCTGTCTCGGCACCAAAGCGCAGCGGGCTGTGGTCGCGGAAGGCCATTCGGGCCCGGTCATAGGCATCGAATGTCTCGAACAGCAACAGCGCCACCGGTTGTCCGAGATAGAGCGGCGTCGTGCCCACGGGGCAGAGTAGATTACCTTCATAGAAGTGCGGAACACGCACGCCTGATGTTGCAAGTTCAGCGGCTGTCACCACCACGTCCGGACGAGCATTCGCGCCCAGCGCATCAAGATTCAGCCCATCATAGACATGGCTCGCATCGGTCGCGCGGACTAGCAGCGCATGTGACGTCTGTGGTGGCCAGCCTGGCATGTCAGCGGCGCGAAAGTCCGACACATAGAGCTTTGCGCCCGTTACCTTTGCTAAACCATCGACGCGGCCCCTGACGGGGACTTCGGCACCATTCAGCGTCTCGCGTTCGAAGAAGGAAGGCTGCTCAGCCAGGGCGGCGCCCGGAATGCCTATCTTCGACAGCGTGAGCGCGATGCCGCTGACGCTCCCCGTCCTTAGAAAATCTCTGCGGGACAAACGCATGGGGTAGGCTCCTGTCGCTGAGCACGGCATGTGACGCAAGAACGGGGCGATGGCATCCATCTCAGGCAACCATCTCATCCGTACTGAGGTTACACTTCCGCGTGACATCTGGTAAGCCACATTGTCAACATGCGAAGGTTTCGTGCCTATTGATCGGCCGTGATTCTTTGGACGTGGTTCATGTTTTCAGCTGCATTGGCGCGAAGGTGGCCTAGCGGCAATTTTCACGCAAAGGTGTTCGACCCTTCCTGTTTTTCTGTTGGCGATATTTCCAACATGACGGCGCCTGCTTGATAGGTGCAATGAACCTGGTGAGCAATGCACCGGCGTGCGGAGCAACAGTTTACTCCGGCCTAAGCATAGTCCGGTCAATTGAACTGGGGTTTTCGCGGGGGGCCACCGCAAATCAGATCCTAACGTACTGGTGCGGGGTCCACCAGGGAGTGGAATGGGCTGAATGCTCCGGATAGTCTGCACTGGCCGTCGGACAGAAGAATCCTTAATCAGCGATAGATGTGTTCTGGTGCCGTTACAATTACAATAGTGACCATAGGAAAGCAGTACGCGCCGGAGATGCCGTTCGCCAAGGATCACGGCATGATCGAGGCATTCCCGCCGGATTGAGCCGATTAGACGTTGCAGCAACCGTGCTGTCAGGGTGATTGCGGGGCTGTTGGACGGTCCAGAATGCCCATCGCCCGGAGCCTGCGTTTGAAGACTTCACCATAGGCACCGTCCCGGTCACGAATGATGTAGCGTGGCGCGGGGTCCCAACCCAAAGCTTCAGTGAGCTGCAGGGCGATCAATCCTGCTGACGGGTTTGCTGTCGTCGACAGGTGTAGTATCTTGCGCAGGTCGTGGTTCATCAGAACAAACTCGTAGAGCAGCTTGAACGAGATCGTCGGCACCACGAACAGGCCATACTTGTTGCCGAATACCGGCCGTTCGGGTCCTTTCCGGCGCAAAGCATTTAGCTGGTGGCGCAACGCGATGATTTCCGTTTGCCGATCTGCTCGTGATCGGAAGAAAGCTGCAAGCCTGCCCCCAAGGTCAGTCTGAGAATGTCGACCATGTCACAGAACATCGCCCAATGTTGGCCCATCGGCGAGTCAGGTTCGATTTGCGGTAGGCACAGACCGATCAATACTCGGTTTCGCTGAATACGGCGCTGCGCAATCGATCGTCGGGCTAGACGCGCTCCAGTTATTGGGTCTCGAGGCTGTCATGCGAGCTATCTTCCCAGAACTTAGCAGACTCCGCGCCGAAGTCATGCGCTCGCTCAAACCATGCCTGCTCCTCATCGCGTCAGTCACTTTCTGCGCGATCACGGGAGAACGGTCGACGCCGTTCTCCCGCATTCTCTGTTCAATCGCCGCGGTGGACGTCACTTAAGGGAAGGGGAGCCCACGTAGTTCACCGACTTGTTGGTGGCATCGGTCCACATCTGCCGCAGGCTGCTGGGCGTAACCGTTGGCTCATAGTGGCCGCCTGCGCCGCCAACCTTCATGAAGACCTCAGGGTACAACAGGAACAGAGCCGCCATCTGATCCCACATCAGGGATTTTCCGCCGGCCCTGAAGCAACAATCGATTGCCCAATAGTCGGCGCCGTCGACTGCCGCACCAAGCGACCCATCGCGCACCGTGCCCAGCAGTGCCTGTTTCAATGCATAGGGGAGGCCGCGTGGCTCCAAGGCTTGGACCATGGCGCGTGTCGGGCCATAGACAAACTCCTGGTTGCCGACTGGGTTCGAGTCGAGGGCGGTGCGTGGCGGGTCGACATAGAAGTAATTCAGCCGTGGGAGTTGTTTGTTGAATGCCAACTCGCAGGCGGCCATGTCATACTCGCAATTGAAGGAGTAGTTTCCAGGCTGTTGGCTTGTATCGCCACGCAGCGGCTTGCCCATGATGACAACGTTCCTGATCTTCGAACGAATGGATGGGCTGTAGTGGATGAAGGACGAAAAGCTGCCGATGATCAGGACGTCAACAGACGAGCAGCGCTTGACGGATTCGACCACTCTCCTGACATAATTCTTGCGGGTCTGGGGCGAGGGCGGAAGAGGTGCCGACATGAGCGCAAAGGACTTATTCATCATCGCCCGGTAGTCAAGAACGAACTGTCCCCATTTCGTGACAATCTCACTTTGCGACAAATTGGTGGTCTGTCCGATGATCACGGGGATGGAGCGTTGCTCTGGTTCGGCGATCAGGCGGGACAGCGCCCCGGCGCCTTCAGCAGGAAGCGTATAACCCTCGCTGGTAATGATGGCGGCGACATAGCGATTCCCAATGATCAGCGGGATAGCCATCATGTCGTCAATGTCGAAGTCGGTGTCGATCAGTGTGCAGGCCGACGATTTGAGATAAGCAGCTTGAGCCGGCGTAGCAACCGCCAATCCAGTCGCAACCGCCAGGGTGAAAAGAAATCTGCTCAGTAAAGTCAGGTGCATTAACATCTCCGTGTTTAGGAACGTAACTGATACCTATTAACTGATGCAAGGTTAAGCGAATTACTCAGCAGCCGGCTATCTATCCGTGCGTGCTCTTGGTCGCCCCCCAACGAGTGATCCGGTTTAAATGTTAGTGCATGATCGGTTTGGACGCCAGAGCGGGCGGCGAAGCCGGTCGGCGTAGCGCAGCCGCCCGCGCGGACTGCGGAACGAAGTTCTCCGGGGCTGGGCAATGCGCTGCTACCACTGGCGTGGCGCTATGTCTCGAAGAGGATGCCGCCGGAGGAAGAGGCCGCATGGTGTCAGGCCGAGAGGCGGGGGCAGGGGGAGGAGTGGCTGAAGAAACGATGGCGCCAAAGTTCTGACCGGTGAGCGAGATGGCCAAATACTGATCGGATTTCCACTATCACATCGACCGAACTCGTCCACGACGAGGTGGACGACAGAGCTACGATGAACCAGAAATCCTCCCTTCCTCAAGTCACCCGGTTTGTCTCACGACCGCTGATGCCGATTAGTGAAATGCGAGACCGAGGTCCTTTCGCCTCCAGTGTTGCGGGTGTTGATGAGGCCGTGCCGACCCGATCAATCGATCTACTCTAAATCGACGTTACAACGTCAGAGTCCTCTCTGGAGTGATTTTTCTTTTACGAGAAAAATAGCGAGCGTCGCAATGCATATACCAAAGTAGATGTACATGAGATACTGACCGGCATATTGCGACGTTCCGTAAACTCCGTTTGACCAGATGCCGATCAGACCGAGCAGGTAGGAGCTAGGTATCAGGCCGAGAATGTAAGGTGAGAGTTGGGGAGCCCGCTTGCTGATCAGCAGATAGATGAATCCTGTCAGAAAATTCGAAATGCCGAAAGTTCCGAGCATGAAGAACTGATCAACCGGCGTTGTGTCTACATTGAAGCCGGCAATATTGACCGCAGACCAATGAAGCGCATAGGTGTGCATGAAGCCGCGCAGCAGGTCGTAGAGCCCAAGTCCTAATAGAACGCGTGCGGGAAGCGCGTAGTTTCGCAAAATCTCTTGTGTCAGTTCAGCCTCCTTGGCATCGACGGCGAACCAACATGCTTTCTGTTGCGCCATGCAGGCTACAACTATGCGCGGTTGATGTTCTTCGCGCCACCATTGTCTGCTGGTGGCTGGCGGCTGATCCAATATTTTTAAAGCTTGCAGAAGATGAGAGCTGAATGCGCGAGCCCTGCTCCACCAATGGACATCCAGAGGTTTCGCGCGGCCCTTTGGCTGAATGGCCCGTCTTTAGCTCCGATAGAAGCTGCTGCTGAAGAAGCCGGGGAACTTAAGGCACTATGGCGTTTGCCTTCAGAGCCGTGGCGCCGAATCCGATGCGCGGGACGGCGACACTCGATTTCCCAACTTGCCTGGCATGATTTGGCAGGAGGGCGTTGCGGTCGCCGTAGTGCTCCTCGGCCTCGGGTGCCGGGGCGTTCCTCGTGGCCCAGCGGCCCACCTTCTGGATTGAGTTCGGGTCACGGTTGGCTAAGGCGCTGCTACCACTGGCATGGCGCTACATCTCGAAGAGGATGCCGCCGGAGGAGGAAGCTGCATGGCGTCAGGCGGAGAGGCGGGGGCAGGGGGAGGAGTGGCTGAGGGAACGGTGGATGAGGAAGAGGCGCACAGGCTACTCTGAGTGACGTCACACCCCGACCGGCTTCGCCGCCCGCGCTGGCGCCCAAGCCAATCATGCACTAACATTCAAACCGGACCACTCGTTTGGGGCTGATCATCATGTCTTGATCGCTTAAAACAGGCGCCTGTTTCATATATGT
>JBEARP010000164.1:0-4322 GCA_041163105.1 Pseudomonadota bacterium | reverse complement strand
CCCTCGGTCTTGGCCAGGGCGGCGATGGTGGGCGCCTTTCCCGACGAGAGCGCCTCGAACCATCGCCTGGCGCGCAGGATCTCGCCAATGAGGCGCGGATCGGGTTCCGATTGGGTATCGGCTTCGTCAATCACCAGTCGCATCTGTTTTCCGCAGCGGAGGAGGTGACTGGTGATGTCGATTTCGAGGGGAAGGCCGTAGAACGGTGAAGGAGCAATCTGGGTCTCCTGGCCCAGCAGCAGTTCCTCAAACTTGTCCCTGTTCACCGCTACCCGCCACGAACTTGAGAAGGACGCGATGAGCGTGGCGATCGATGCCCGCCGTCGGCATTTCGGTGTTTCGGCCAGGCAGGCGAAGGACGAACGGCTCGGCACTCGGCCGCTTGGCCTTCCGTGAGCTCATCAGCGAGACGCAGTACCAGGCGGGCGTTGCTTTCGGGCAGCTCTATCGTGATCACCATGCCATGCTTGGCCTGCCGTCGCCCAGCCCGCGTTCTGTGGCCGGCCTGCTGATAAACGAGGGGATCTTCGGCATGAGCCCCAGCGAGCCTGCGCTGGATGTGCTGGAGAAGCTGAAGCGCCGGTTCAACGACGCCACCAATGTGTTGGACGCCTGCGATCGGGAGCAACGGAAGTCGGTGGGGCGCCATCCGACGCTGCTGGTCTACCGGGTCATCTGCACCGATCAGAATGCGATGCACTGGCGCGAGGAGGACATTGGGAACCTCAGGGTGGCGCTGAACGTGTTGGTGAGGTTGTTCAGACTATGATGCTCAGACATGCAGCGTGGGAAGCTGCCGTTCTACCACTGAACTACGCCCGTGCTTCTGCAAGGAAGGATGCCGCGCCGGCAAGCGAGACAGAACGGTTGGGTAATGCCGGGTTATTGATCCTAGCGGTACTGCCCCGGCTGAAGTGCGCAATTCGACGTTGCGATGAGGCCAAGAAGGGCTTGGCGATCAACATCGTTGGTGTAGCCGTCGCGGTTCAGGTCCCACCAGGTGGAGGTGCCCTGAGTGATTGCGCGCCATTGATCCTGGTTGGCCAGGTCAGCATTGTTCACCAGGGCGTCGAGATTGGCGTCACCCGTGCATACCTTTTGCGAATTGATCGTATCGTTCAGGCTCTTGACCAGCGCGTCATAATTGGACTTGAGGCGACCCGTGAGCTGGTTGCTACCCTCTCCAGGTCCGGTGTCAGGTGCGAGCAGGTTATTGGCTCTTTGGCCAGTCGGCCTGTCAATCGTTGGGTTGCTTGGCTTCTGATCAACCCGGTAGAACTCGTCCGTCGTGATCTTGATACAGTTTGAGCCATCCGCGGTGAGTTCCGGGTTCGCCAGGTCGATGTTCGTCGTCGTCTGGCGGACGAGTTTGTAGGACTGGTTGCGCACTCCATAGGACTCATCCGGCAGGAGCGCCGCCAGCGGCTGACTGACCGAATCGAGATATTGGTTGACCTGACAGCAGGTGGTCAGGCCGTTTCCCGAATAGTAAGGCTCAGGAATGGCAACGTCCGTTCCTCTGCCATACCAGATGCCGCCATTGTCAACCTCACAGAGGTCCTTGGATACGAATAGTGTCGTGCAGGTGTTGATGGATTCGACGACACACGCTCCGTCGACGTGGCTGGTCGATCGGGTGTTGGTACCATATTGCGTGAAGTTCGTCTTCCTGATCGGCGAGGCGTCCTGCCGCGGATTGACGAGATAGGGAAGCAGGGGTTGTGAATCCAAGCCGTGAGTGGGCGGCACGACCTCCCTGGCGTCGATGCCCGCCACATCGCTGAAGAAGCCGAAAAGATCCACAATGTTGACCATCGAGCGCACGGTGCGGTTGGGCGATGCCACCATCGGCCCGGCCACGATCAGCGGCACCCATACGCCGGTCTGATAGACGGTTGCCTTGGAATGGGCGGGGTCGAATGGCAGTCGGACGTTGTCGGCGAAGCTGCCATTGTCCCCGACGACCACGATAACCGTGTTCGCTGTCTTGGCATCGTAGACAAGCGCGCCATTCCGGTTCTTCTTTGCAATTCCAGTCTCGACCAGAACGCGCTGAAGTTCCTTGTCGATGCCCTCCACCATCTGGGTCATCAAGGCGCGATCGTCAGAGCCATTGCCGGAGCAGTTGTTTCCCAACTTGGTGGACTTGTTAGAAACAAGTCCCGGCGGTGCCGGCTGGTAGGGCGTGTGTGCAGCCGAGAAGGACAGCGTGACCATCCACGGCCTGTCCTTCGGCTGACTGTTGATCCAGTCGATGGCGTAGTCCGCTTCAAGCGTGGTGCGGTAACCACGGCTCTCCGGATTGTCCGGGGTCTTCACCACGGCTGGTTCACCGAGGCCTGGGTTTTCGACAAGTTCGCTCACATAATAGCCGTTCTGGACGCTGAAGTTCAGGTTGCCCGCTGGCGTACCGCAGGATGCCTCGGGTTGCAGGATGCCGCCCGCCGCAAGGCAGGACAGTCCCGGTGATTTGTACCCGTTGCCGGTGCTCATGTAGGTGCAGCCGGTCCCATTCGACGTGTAGCAGGCGCCGCTGTCGGCGCCGTGGTTGGGATCGATTGCTGTGGTCGGAACATATCCGCACTGATACGTGCCGGTCGCGGCCACGCCGCCCGCGGTGGTGTCGACGTCGCTCGGACCTCCGTCATACCAGCCCTTAAAGTAGTCCCAGCCAAGCTGGGTGACGGCGGTGCCGCCGTATGGATTGGTTGACGGATCCTGCGGGTATGTTGGCGCATTGGTGAAATGGGATTTGCCGAACAGGGCGCTCTTGTATCCGGCAGCGCGCAGGATGTTAGGGGTCGTGGTTTCGTAGGGTGACTGCTGTGAGGCGGCGAGGTCGGGCGGCAGGATTGCGGCCACGACGTTGTGGCGCAGCGGGTAGCGGCCCGTAAAGATGCTGACGCGGCTCGGCGAGCAATTCGGGGTCGCCCAGGTATTGCGGAAGAGCACGCCTGATTGAGCGATCTCGTTGAGGGTGGGCGTCTTCGGCGGCGCCAGCGGACCAACCCCGCGACCGCCGTATCCGAACAGTTTCATCTGGTCGATGCCGACGTCGTCCATGATCACGAACAGGATGTTGGGCTTGCCGGCGGACAGTGCCGGCAACAGGCCCGAACCAAAGATGACGGCAAGAGCCGTGGCGATTACTACAAGCAGTCGTCTCGGCATGTCTGATCTCCCCCAGCTTGGGCAGTAGAGGCTCAAAGCAACGCCCAAACAACGGCAGAACTACCTAAGTGCCTGACGTTCAGAACGCCAACTGGGCCAGTGACGTTCAAGGAACGCTCAACGCGGAAGTCGCCAGCTGCTGGCTTGGCCTGACGAGTTCAATGCCCGCGGTCCGTGATTGCAATCCCGTTCAAGAGGTATGCCCATCGACAAAGCCACCGCTTGTCAGGAGTCGGTAGGAATTCGTATGACACTGGTTTCCAGCAGTGAGTGCATCATCTTGGGAAGCTGCCGTTCTACCACTAAACTTCCCCCGCGATGGGAATCAGATTGATAGAGGTGCAGCGAGGCGGCAAAGCGCAACTATTTGCAGCAGTGTGAACTCAGATCCCGATGCGAAACCCTGCCCAGTTGCAACTGATCAACCTCTTCGGCCTAGAGTGAGCGAAGATAGTGCTCGGACCACCGTCGACATATAGAAAAAAGAAGATTAATTGAAAGAAGTGCGGGGTAGTGCACATCGCATTGACAGGCAGCGAGAGAGTCTTGGGCGGTAACTTCAAAATAAAAGGCCTCATTTTCGTCTTCTCAGCCCTCGTCTGGGTTGGCTCCTATCTCCTCGACGGTCACTTCCTCCACTTCTTGCAGCATACACCGGGTATCGACCTCGTATTCATACCATCAGGTGTGAGGCTCATCGTCATCATGATTGGCGGGATTTGGGCGGCCTTGGGTGTATGCGTAGGAAGCCTGTTTTTGGTTGGGCCGGAGTTTCAGACCGCGCAGCAATGGGTTGTTCTGTCCGTTGCTGTGGGAAGCGGTCTCTTTCCCTATGCGGCGCTGCGTGCCTCGTTGTGGGCGACCAGGGTGGATGAAAAACTCGCCAACCTCTCGGCAATCAAGCTGCCGCTCATCAGCCTGGGCGTGGCAGTGGGCTCGTCCATCCTGCACAACTTTTTATTCAGCGCTCTGGGCCTCAAGCCCTGGCAGGACTTAGCCGAGAATAGCCTAGCTATGGCTGCCGGGGATTTCATCGGCATCTTGTTGGCGGTGGCGATTGTGTTCGTGATCCTTAGGCTGATCCGCAGGTCAGGGGCATTGAGTGTTCATTAAGCCTTAGAGGCGGTAATCTTAAGGGCTTCAGTGGACAT
>JBEARP010000163.1:0-5010 GCA_041163105.1 Pseudomonadota bacterium | reverse complement strand
CGGGATTGGACTAGATCAAGTCGCCAGGAATCATTCGCAGGGAGTCATCATGCCAGGTCCACTCGCCGGTCTTCGCGTCCTCGACTTGAGCCGCGTGCTCGCGGGGCCATGGGCCACGCAGATCCTCGCCGATTTCGGCGCGCAGGTGATCAAGGTGGAGAAGCCGGGCGAAGGCGACGACACGCGCGGCTGGGGCCCGCCCTTCATCACCAACCCGGATGGCTCGAAGGGCGATGCCGCCTATTTCCTCTCCACCAACCGCGGCAAGTGGTCGGTGGAGATCGACATGGCAAAGCCCGAAGGCCAGAAGCTGATCCGCGAGCTTGCGGCGAAGTCCGACATCGTCATGGAGAACTTCAAGGTCGGCGGCCTGAAGAAATACGGCCTCGACTACGACAGCCTCAAGGCCGTCAACCCGCGCCTCATCTATTGCTCGCTCACGGGCTTCGGCCAGACCGGCCCCTATGCGCAGCGCGCCGGCTATGACTTCATGATTCAGGGCATGGGTGGCATCATGTCGGTGACGGGCCAGCCCGATGGCTTGCCGGGTGCGGAGCCGATGAAGATCGGCGTGGCCTTCGCCGACATCTTCACCGGGCTGTACTGCACCATCGGCATCCAGGCGGCACTTTACCACCGCGAGCGCACCGGAGAGGGCCAGCACCTCGACGTGGCGCTGCTCGATTCTCAAGTTGGCGTGCTGGCCAACCAGGCGCTGAACTATCTTGTGGGCGGCACGGCGCCCACAAGGCTCGGCAACGCGCATCCCAACATCGTGCCCTACCAGACCTTCGCAACGCAGGACGGCCACATCATCATGGCGGTGGCCAATGATCGTCAGTTCAAGGAATATTGCGCGATCCTCGGGCTGGCACATCTGGCGGAAGACGAGCGCTTCAGGCTCAACCGCGGCCGCGTGGTGAACCGCGCGGTGCTGATCCCCCTGCTCGTCGAGCCAATGAAGACGCGCACCACGGCGGAGTGGGTTCGGGCCTTCGAAAGCGCGGCGATCCCCTGCGGCCCCATCAATTCGATCGATCAGGTCTTCGCCAATGAGCAGGTGCTGGCCCGCGGGTTGCAGATCGGGCTGACGCGCGATGATGGCGTACAGGTGCCGGGTGTGGCCAACCCCATCGTCTTCTCCGAAACCCCCATCCAGTACGACAAGGCCCCGCCGCGCCTGGGCGACGGCACGGAGAAGGTCCTGAGCGAGGAACTGGGGCTGGGAGCGGACGAGATCGCAGCGCTGCGCAAGGCCGGCGTGATCGGCTGAAGGCGCGCGGCAACGCTTCATTCACATACCAGACTTCACTTTCGCCCGGCTTGACCGGGCGATCCTTTTTGGCGGCCAGGAAAGGGTGCCGAGGTCAAGCCGGGGCAAGGTGAGGGTGTGAGGCGGCGCACCTCTCCCGCAGGCATGACGGCAATTGCGGGCCGGAAAATCAGATTCACGATGTCAATCAGCAGAATGCACTTTAAGGAAATCATGCCTAGCATAGACGCCGACTGTAGTCAAGGAAACTTATCCTTTGCTGGGAATTTTAAATTTCCGGCCAAAACAAAATGCCCGGGCGCGAGCCCGGGCATCATGTCTTCAGCAATAGGCTGGATGGCTTATGCAGCGCCCTCGCGCGAGCGGGGCGGCAGGTTGCCGCCGGGGGTCATGTGGTCCACCGCCTGCGGCAGCACTGCAGAAAGGCGCTTCAGCAGTTCGGCGCGCGACAGGCCGGTCTGCTGGGCCAGCGTGTCGAGCAGGTCCGGGCCCAGGGCCTGGCCCATCTGAT
Organism: Pseudomonadota bacterium; assembly: GCA_041163105.1. Lineage (GTDB taxonomy): Bacteria > Pseudomonadota > Alphaproteobacteria > Rhizobiales > Aestuariivirgaceae > Aestuariivirga. The sequence continues at coordinate 3,226 of JBEARP010000163.1, read as the reverse complement.
CCTCGTCCACCGGCTCGTTCTGGCCGGTCGAAACCCAGCTGTCTGCCTGCTTGCCAAGGCCGGACTTGCGGAAATGATCGACCAGGTCGCCGAGGCCGCCGGTGGCCGCACCGCCCGGCAGGGCCTGGCCGGCACCGGCCGGGGCGGGGGCGCCGCCCGGGGCTCCAGCCTGCATGTTCTTGATGAAATCCCCAATCTTTTCGCGGTTTTGGTAGCCGGCGACGGCCACCAGGCCCAACAGTGCGGCAAGGGAAGGCATGCGGTTTGACATGTGACGCTCCAGGTTTATGGTCTTCTGAGGTGGCCCCGGTCACCCGGGTTGCAAGGGCTCAGGGAACGGAAATTTCCCGTCGTCGTTTGGTAATCCTTTTCTTACTCAACCATAGGGGACGTTGATGTCAATCATTTGGACGATCATCATCGGATTTGTGGCGGGCATCGTCGCCAAGTTCCTGATGCCGGGGCCGAACGAACCGCAGGGCTTCGTGCTCACTGCCATTCTTGGCATCGTCGGTGCCTTCGTGGCGACCTGGCTCGGCCAGGCGCTGGGCTGGTATGGCCCGGACCAGGGCGCCGGCTTCATCGGGGCCATCGTCGGCGCCGTCATCGTGCTTGCCGTCTGGGGCATGATTTCCAAGAACCGCCGGGCCTGAACCGGATACCAATCGGACGCGGGCGGGACGAGGCTTCGTCCCGCCCTTTTTCCATGTCGCTTTCAGGCTATCGGTCGGTTTTCGGACCGGGCATACAACTGCCACCATGGCAAACCTCATCATCACCTACTGGCGCGACATTCCCTCTGCTGTCTCGGTCAAGATCGGCCGCAAGGAGGAAAAGCGCATGCTCGCCGACCGCTTCCAGGAAGCGATCGACATGGCCGCCATGCGCGGCGGCGCCTCCGATACCGACAGCTACCTCGCCGACTGGCGCCGGGCCGAGCCCCAACCCGTGGGTGATGACCTGCTGGCAGAAGTCGAAAAGGCCAAGGCCGAGATCGAGGCCGAGTTCACGCAAGACAAGATCAAGACGCTCATCGCCAACGGAGGCAAAGCCCAATGACCCACACCCTCGTCGCGTCCGCCACGCGTGAGCACATCATCGGTTTCGACAAGCCTTTCACCGTCATCGGTGAGCGCATCAACCCCACGGGCCGCAAGAAGCTCGCCGCCGAGATGCAGGCCGGCAATTTCGACACCGTCATCAAGGATGCCCTCGCCCAGATCGCTGCCGGCGCCCACATCCTCGACGTGAATGCCGGCGTCACCGCGGTGAACCCCAACGAGACCGAGCCGCCGCTGATGCGCCAGACGCTCGAGATCGTCCAGTCGATCTGCGACATGCCGCTGTGCATCGACAGTTCCGTCACCTCCGCCCTCAAGATGGGCCTCGAAACCGCCAAGGGCCGCCCGCTGGTGAATTCCGTCACCGGCGAGGAAGAGAAGCTCGAAGCCATCCTGCCGCTGGTCGCCAAGTACAACGTCGCCGTGGTCGCCATCTCGAACGACGAAACCGGCATTTCGGAAGACCCGGACGTGCGCTTCGAAGTGGCCCGGAAGATCGTCCAGCGCGCCGCCGACCATGGCATCAAGCCGCATGACATCGTGGTCGATCCCCTCGTCATGCCGATTGGCGCCATGGGCACCGCCGGCCAGCAGGTGTTCCGCCTGGTGCGCCGCCTGCGCGAAGAACTGAAGGTCAACACCACCTGCGGCGCCTCCAACGTCTCCTTCGGCATGCCGAACCGCCGCGCGCTGACCGGCTACTTCCTCGCCATGGCGGCGAGCCACGGCATGACGTCGGCCATCATGAACCCGCTGCACGACGAAGACATGCACGCCATCTTCGGCGCCAACGTGCTGAACGGCACCGACCGGAACTGCAAGTTCTGGACGAACAAGTTCCGCGAGATGACGGCGGCCCCGTCTGCCGCGGCGCAGGCCGCTGGCGAGATTTCCTCCAACGAGGACATCGAAGCCCGCCGCAAGGCTCGCGAAGAGCGCCGCCGCCGCGGCTGATCGCTTTCTGCCCACGCCCCGTAATGAGGGGGCTCTTTTCAGGACGTTCCCATGACCGAAACGAACCCCCTCATCGTCTTCACGCCCTCGGGCAAGCGCGGCCGCTTCCCCGTCGGCACGCCGGTGCTGCAGGCTGCCCGCGCGCTGGGCGTCGACATCGACTCGGTATGCGGCGGGCGCGCCATCTGCGGGCGCTGCCAGATCAATGTGGGCGAGGGTGACTTCGCCAAGCACGGCATCACCTCCACCGCGTCGCACGTCTCCGGCATCACCAAGGTCGAGGAGCGCTACGACAAGATCCGCGGGCTCCCCACCGGGCGCCGCCTGTCCTGCCAGACGCAGATTCTGGGCGACCTCGTCATCGACGTGCCGCCCGAATCCCAGGTCCACAAGCAGGTCGTCCGCAAGGAAGCCGATACTCGCGCCATCGAACTCGATCCGGCCACCAGGCTGTGCTTCATCGAGGTCGAGGAGCCGGACATGCACAAGCCCTCCTCCGACTTGGAGCGCGTCTACAAGGCCCTGCACGACCAGTGGGGCATCGACAACCTGTCCTGCGATCTTTCGATCATCTCCGACCTGCAGAAGACGCTGCGCAAGGGCGAGTGGAAGATCACCGCTGCGGTGTTCTCGCGCGCGCCCGGCGGCGGCAACCGCCTCGTTGCCATCTGGCCGGGCTTCCATGACAAGCTCTTCGGCATCGCCATCGACGTGGGCTCCACCACGATTGCCGCCCACCTGACCAATCTCTCCACCGGCGAGGTCACGGCGTCCGCAGGCCTGATGAACCCGCAGATCCGCTTCGGCGAAGACCTGATGAGCCGCGTCTCCTACGTGATGATGAATCCGGGCGGCGAGAAGGAAATGACAGTCGCCATCCGCCAGGCACTCAACACGCTGGCGCAGGAAGTGGCGAGCCAGGGCGGCATCGAGCTCAGCGACATCCTCGAAGTGGTGCTGGTCGGCAATCCCGTCATGCATCACCTGTTCCTTGGGATCGACCCTACAGAACTCGGCGGCGCGCCCTTTGCACTTGCCACCGGCCTCGCCGTCACCTGCCCTGCGAAGGAACTCGACCTCCACCTGAACGCTGGGGCCTGGGCCTATATCCTCCCCTGCATCGCCGGCCATGTGGGCGCCGACACCGCAGGTGTGGTGCTCTCCGAGGCACCGCACGAGCAGGACGAGATCATGCTGGCGGTCGACGTGGG
>JBEARP010000162.1:0-19154 GCA_041163105.1 Pseudomonadota bacterium | reverse complement strand
GGCCGCGACACGCGGCGCGACACGTTCTTGATGACCTTGTCGGCCAGTTCCGAATTGGTGACGGTGACGAGCGAACCATCCTCGGCGCGAATGCGCGTGGAGCGCATGCCGATGTCCTCGACGGTGCCAGACAGCGGGCTCGAATCGATAGTGTCGCCCACCTTGATCGAGCCGTCGAGGAACAGGATGACGCCAGCAAGAATGTTCTCCAGCGTCGGCTTGGCGGCCAGTGCCACGGCAAGGCCGCCGACGCCGAAGCCGGCGATGATGCCATAGACCGGCACGCCCGCCGCACTGATGCCGTGGATCACGATGCCGAGCGCCGCCATGGCCGAGACGATGCGCGTGCCCAGCCGCACGATGCTGGTGTCAAACGTCTTGTCGGACTTGGTGAGCACCGACGACAGCCAGTTGCCCACCCACTCGCCGACGATCAGCACGCAGACGATGAGGGCGCCGTAGAACAGCGTCATGAAGACGAGGGTCATGACGGTTGCCCCGGTACCCGACAGCCCGGTCTGGTCGACCACGATGCCCGTGGCATAAAGCGACAGCACGCTGAGCGTCACCGCCTCGGCAAACCAGCGCAGGCCGCGATTTCGGAAGATCCGCCCGACGATCGCGACGATGGCCAGCACGGCGGCGAGGATCACGGCAGCAATGAGCCACTGGAACACGGTGTTCGAGCCGAACTCCCAGCGCAGGAAGCCGGGCAGCTTGTGGGCGATGCCGGCCCAGCGCGGCGGCGTCAGCCCGCCCGGCGTCTCGGTCAAATAGCGATAGGGGCTGAACGCTTCCGCTTTCCCCTTGCCGACGATGGCATCATAGAGAGCGGGCACGCTCGCCACCATGTCGGCGGTGAACACCACATCGCCCATGCGCATGCCGGAGCCGATGGTGCCGACCTGTATGTAGGTGCCGGGAATGGTCCACAGCCCGTCGCGCAACTGGCGGAAGGCAGCATTCTTGTCGACGTTTTCGGCCGCGAGAATTTCCCGCAGCATGAAGGCGGTCTCGAGCCCCGCGCTCTCGCGGCGCCACTCTGGCAGCGCCGAGAGGTCCATCGAGTCGAGCACGTCCTTCTTCAGTAGTTCCATCTCGGCCGCCTGCTGCGCAGGGACATCCGCGTAGAACCACGCGTCATAGAAGCTGCGCGCCCACTCACGCGCCTCCATGCGCAGCACAACGCGGTCAACGGCGGTGAGGAAGGTGGCGAGGTGCTTTTCCGGGGAGGAGCGGTCCACCGTGATGTCGGCATAGCCGCCCTCGCGCTGGGCGGCGCTGGCATGCGACGGCGCGACCAGCAACATGAGGATGGCGAAGATGAAGAAAAGCCCTGTGCGCACTCGAAGTCCCTTCGTGCTGACGGCCCGTTTCCCTTCGAAAGCCTCACGCCTGCGGGGTGCGTGTGTTTTGATGAGATCGGGGCGCTTGCAACCGTGAGGTTTCATATTCAAGGCGGGCACGCTCGGTAATGCCGTTTTTACCTATTCCCCGGCATTTTCCTCGCGCTGCATCGACCTTGGATTGCAGTGCCGCCGAGTTCCAGTGCGCACCGCACGGGAGGCGCTGATTGCAACCAGCCGGAGCGGGCGCATCAGCTTGAAATCGACGATGTGGAAGGAGCGGTGGCGTGGACATCATCTTCAGTGATCGGGGATATGCAATCATCGCCGGGCTCACGCTCGTCGGCCTGTTCCTCATCTTCCTGTCGCTGGTGATCAATTCGGATGTCGCGCACAATGTCCGGGCCGATCTGCGCCACCGGGAAAAGCTGCTGGAATACTACCGCAACACCTTCTCGCAGGTCGGCGTGGTTCTCATCGGCATCGGGGGGTCGCTGGCGGTGTTCTATTTCCAGCAAGGCTACCAGGAACGCAGCCGTCACACCGCCGAGGTGCAGCAGATCCTCGCCAAAATGGCGCTGCAGCTGGCGCGCGGCGCGGCCGAAATGCCCTCGGTTGCCGAGTTCGACGATCTCCTCGACGAAGACAGCCCTTACGAGGATCCAGCCACCGGCAACACCGCGGCCGCTGACCGGCTGCAGGGGGCGAAGCTTGCCAGCCAGATCACCAAGATCAAGTTCATGGAAGACGACGTCGACGCCCGCAACCTGGCCCTGCTGAACGTGTCCCAGATCTTCGAGAACTCCTTCGTGGTCAACGAGATCGATCCCGCGCTGTGGTTCAACATCGTGCGCGACGAGAGCAACATTCGCTACGCGGTGGCGCAGCTGACCGCCGATTACCGCGACCTCGACCAGGCCATGGGCGGGCGCGACCCCCGAAGCCGCCGCCGCTGACCCATCGAAGGCCGCCGCTGTGAAGCAGCAGGTGCTGGACATCTATTGCGATACCGACCTGCTGCGACAGAGCAGGCGCCGGTTGCTGGGGCGCACCTGTTGGCTTCTCAGCGCCGGGCCCGATTTTGCAAGAATGAAGCCGGTGGACGCGATCGAGGCGGAGGAGCCCACACACCAGGCATGGCTTGAGCGGGCGCAGCCGGCGCTCTCGAACGTCACGGTCGGATCGCAGAACTGCTTCGCGCTTCTTGGCTACAAGCCGGAGACCCCGTAGAACGACAGCTTGTCTGGATACCCGAGAGCACTCCGACGAGCGGAGTTCGCCCTTTGCCTTGGAACTCGCTGCGGAAGGCTGCCGCCACCTGAAAAAGCAAGCCGGCCGCCAGGAGGCGTAGCAGCGCTTCACCGGCAACCTGCAGCGCCACCGCGCGCGGGTTGCTTGCCTCGGTATTTTCCCCCACGCCGCTGCTGCCGCGGCGCTGTTGCCAGCCTCGTCTCCACCGTGCATCTATGGCTTCATGATGCGAGGACGGACGGCATGATCTGGCGGTTGATGATAATCCTGTGGGCGGTGCTGGCCGCAACAACGGCCAGGGCAGATGGGCCATGGGCGGGCGAGTGGCAGCTCACCTGGGGCAATGGCGGCACACTGGTGAACCTCGAGCAGGACGGCACCTCGGTGGTCGGCAGCTTCGGCAACGGCCTGATCAGGGGCACGGTGCGCGACAGCCAGTTCACCGGCGAGATCGTCTTCAACGGGGATACCGAGCGCGTCACGGCAACGCTGAGCACGGACCTGCAAAGCTTTGCAGGAACGACGGAAGTCGGCGACTGGTTGAACGGTGTCAGGATCGCCCCGGGTGACCAGAAAGCAACGGTTCCCGTCAATCTCCAGAACCCGCGTTCGGCTCTGCGCAGCTTCATCATGGCCTCCGCGCTCGCGCAGACCAACAAGGGCTATGCACTGTCCGACGCGCTCAATGTCATCGACTTTGGAAACGACGAGGGCTGGGCCTCACGCGAAGCGCGCTTCAGCGGCGCCCAGCAGCTCTACCAGCTGATCGACCGCGCCACCTTCAACTTGTCGACGATCCCCGATGACTCGACGGAGCCGCGGATCACCCTCTCTCTTCCGCAAAGCGGCTCGAAGTCCACCGTCAGCATCGATATGCAACGGATGCCGGACGGCAAATGGCAGATCGTGATTCCGTCCCCGGACAAGTTGCGCGCCCAGCTTGAAAGCGGCAACCCGCAGACCGCCGACGGCTACCGCCTGCTGCAGAGCCCGCGCGATACGCTGCGCGCCTTCCTTAACGGCATGCAGCACTGGGAGACGGGTGGCGCGGAGCAGGCCCTTGCCACCATCGACCTGTCCCACGTGCCAGACGTGCTGCGCGACGCCGAAGGCAGGTTCGTGGCGCAGTATCTGGTTCGGATCATCAACCAGGTGGGTCATCGCACGCTGCAGAGCGTGCCGAATTCCGGCGTGAGCCGGGAACCATTCGTGCTCTTCGAACTTCCTGCCGGGCGCATCGCGATCGAGCCTATGGGCACGGGAGCGGACACGCGCTGGAAGTTTACCGCCGACACAGCGCGAACCATCCGCGGGCTCTATCGCGCAGCAGAGCAGCTGCCCGACAACAATGCGCTTGATCCCACTTTCATTCCCTTCTCACCGATGTTCGCGCTCCGCGCCCTCGTGAAGCAGCATGTGCCCTTCCTGCTCAACACCTTGCCAGGACAGGGACACATCGAGTACTGGCAGGCGCTGGCAAGCCTCTTGGTGCTTTGCGCCATGGTGCTGTCCACGATCCTGCTGCGGGGCGTTCTGCTGTCGATCCTGAATCGTCCCTACCTCATGCGTCACGTGAAAAACGCCAAGGGCCTGGCCACGGGGCTTGCCCTGGGGATCTCGTTCCTTGTCGGGTCGCGCTTCATCGTCATGCTCGGACTTCCCGCCGCGACACGACAATACACCGTGCCGGTGCTGGGAACGATCCTGATACTCATCTTCGCCTATGCGCTGTGGCAACTCGTCATCTTCGTGCTCTCGGTGCTGCAGGAGCTTGCCGAGAAGACGGAAACGGCCTTCGACAACATCGTGCTGACCTTTACGGCAGGCTTGGCAAAGCTCGCCATCGTGGTCGGTGCGGTCATGGCGCTGAGCTATTTGTGGTCGCTGCCGACAACCGGGCTTCTGGCCGGCCTCGGCATCAGCGGCCTCGCCGTGGCCTTCGCTTCCAAGGAGACCATTGCCAACGTGTTCGGCGCGGGCATCCTGCTGGGCGACCGGCCGTTCCGCAAGGGCGACCGCATCATCGCGGGCGACGTCAACGGCTGGGTGGAGGCGGTCGGCCTGCGCTCCACCCGCATCCGAACCCTCTATGACAGCCTGCTCGTGGTGCCCAACGCCAAGCTTGCCGACACCGTGGTGAACAACCTGGGCGCAAGGCGGCGGCGCAGTCTGTCGGCCACCGTGATCGTCACTTCGGGCGCCACGCCTGAGCGCATGGAGGCCTTCACCAGAGCCATCCGCCAGCGCATCGCCGATGATCCCATCTTCGAAGACAAGTGGGCGGAGGTGAACATCGTCCGCTTCTGGACCGAGGGCATCGACGTGGAAATCTCGACCATGGTCGAAACCCGCAGCGGGCGCGCCTCGCGCGAGGCCACGCACAAGCTGTACCTCGATATCATGCAGATTGCGGAAGCCAACGGCCTCGGCCTGGCCCATGCCACCGCCCCATCCGGCGGGGCCGCCGCCGCGCAATAAGCCTCAGCGATCGTAGTCCGGGGGTTCCTTTTCCCATGCGGCAGGCGTCTGGCCCATCTGGTAGCCACGCTCATAGAGGGCGCGCATGTAGGCCTGATCGAACTCGCTCTTGGCCTTCATGGTGAAGTCATTAGGAATGGACGTGAGGTTGAAGGCAACACCGTCCTTCTGGCTCTGCGCATACATCCGATAGGCATCGCCGATCGACTGGTTCTTGATCAGCGTGGAGATCGAACGCGCGGCAATCGCCAGCGTCTTGGTCTCGGTCTTCTCTGCCTGCGGCGCGAAGGAACCGTTCATGATGATGTAGAGGCTGCGCTTCCTCGGAAAGTTCAGCGCCTTGTCGACGTCCTTCAGTGAATTCTGCGCCGAGACGAGGAAGGCCTGGGTGGTGGTGCCGCCATCGACGTGAAGCTCCTCATAGAGCTTGCCGTCCGCCGTGACCTTGATGAGCTGCGGCGGGAACACGCCAGGAATGGCGGCGCTGGCAACGAGCACGTCGCGAAACAGGGCCAGCCGGTCCGGATTGTTGCTGGCGGCGATGGCGGTCATGTCCCACACCACGGGGCGCTGGGCATCGAGGTTGGTGGTTCCCACCAGCAGGCGGCGGCCCTTGCCATGCTCGATGGCGATCTTGTCCAGCAGGTCCTGCGTCACGTATTTCGCCACCAGCGCCTTGAGCGGGCTGTTGTCGGTCATCGATGAGCCGAAGACGCCGCTGATGGGCCCCTTCTTCTTCATCACGTCCTTGTCGTCGATCGTTGTGTAGATCTGCTTCAGCTGATCGTCATAGGCGGAACCGAGGAAGGCGTAGGGGGCGGAAAGCGCCCCCGTGCTGATGCCCGTGACCACCTCGAACTTGGGGCGCGTGCCAGCCCTGGTCCAGCCATTGAGGATGCCCGCGCCATAGGCGCCGTCACCGCCGCCGCCGGAGATCGCAAGATAATAGGCATTGTTGAGTGGGATCGACGGATCGGCCTTGTGCGCCGCCTTGAGTTCCTCGAGCCGGGCAGCGGAGGCCTCGTTGAGCTTCTTCAGCTCTGCGTCGCCCCAGTAGCGGATGCCCTTGTAGCCGACCGGCGTGGCATAGCTGTTGACGGGCGCATCATCGAGGCGCGGCACGTTGCTGCCGCAGGCGGCGAGCGCCAGCAGCAACAGGGCGGCGATGGCGGACTTGAGGGGGCGGCTTGACATGCGGCTCGTTTGTTCAACTCCGCGCAGTTTGTCAACGCGCAAGGAAAGGTTGGAGCCTCTGGTCACAGTCGCGCGGCCACGGCCGGGCGTCAGCGCCGCATGCGCAGCGAGGAAATGTCAGTAACCTCGCCGCCGCCCTCCCCGGGCTCGGCGTCGGCCCCCGCCTCGCCGGCAGGCGTCGCGGGGAAGAGCTCGGCATATTCGGACTCCACCCGATGGGTCTCGCTGTGAAGGGACACCAGCTTGCCCCGGAGGTCGTGGTTCTGGTTGGAGAGCGTCTCGACGATACGGTCCATCTGCCGGATCTTTTCGTCCTTGTTGGTGACTTCGGCCTGAAAACCGAACTCCCCGGAAGCGGCAATGGCGCGCATCCGCGCTAGCCGCGATTCCGCCGCCGACGCCAGGCCTTCCGCGCCAAGCGCCATCACCACGCAAACCGTGCTCATGGCGATCGCTGCTGCGGAAACGCCCGTCTGGGCCCACAGGTAACCGGCAACCGGCAAGCTGACGAGAAGACCGAACTTGAAGAAGATCCTCAGCCTGCGCAGCCCATCCGCCGTCATGTTTCCACACCTTCCACGGGGACCCTCGCTCAAATCGACACCGCACCGCTCAGTGAGGCACGTGCCGCGAACAACCGAACCTTGCAAGAACCATGGCGCCGGCCATGTTAGGTTCGCACCCCGGGCGCTACTCACATGCCGCGCGGGTTGGGTCTGAGAATTAAGCCTTTCCCGCCGCGATGGCGAGCGAAAACAATCGCGCCCAGGGTGTCGGGGCAGGTGCCCGGCGCCATTCTGGATTGCACCGGGGCTGCGGTGCCTACTGATGTTCGAAGCATCTGCAAAGACTTAGGAAAGAAGCAATGTCCTTCGTGCTATGCTTGCACGCAATACCTCAGGAGATGATCCATGACCCGCCGCCTTTCAGCCCTGTTTGCAGCCCTGCTGTTCAGCCTTGCCGCCCCGGGCGCGGCGCGGGCCACCGATGCCTACTCCATATGCTCGAACCAAACCTATGCGCTGTGCGCCTCGGCATCGGCCTTCGTCTATGACGACGTGAGCTATGCCAAGTGCATCATCAAGCGCGGCGACAGCATCAGCGCGCCGCCGCTGACCTTCACCACACGCAACGGCCAGACTGCCGACATCTGCGACATGAACGCTCTTGGCGTCCGCAACGGCTTCATGATGAGCACCTTCAGCCTGCCGCTGCAGGTGCGGGTTGGCGGCAACAAGGCCCTCTACACCTGCCCCAGCGACTCGACCGGCTCATACGCCCAGTGCGACGGCGGCACCTGCTTCAAGAGCACCACCGGCCAATACTTCCCCGGGGTCGGCAAGGTTGGCAAGAACGAGATCATCTGCTCCTGCCCGATCACGGCGCCAGCACAGGTCAATGCCCCGGTCGGTTACCAGTTCATCGGTCCCTATCCCTGCCAGCAGCAGGCCTTCTCGGTCTGCAGCCAGGAGGTCGGGAACGGCTCGATCATCCCCGTGGGCTCGCCCCCCGGTGCTGGCCGCGTGCTGACGGAAGCGCTGTACGGCCGGCAGTTCGTGATCAACGAGTGCGCCTACCAACCCAACTGAGCTGAGGCACGGCCCCCAGGAGTGGGGGGCCGGCCCACCAGCCTCGCGCAACCGCACGGCCACCGGTTTCAAACTGTCCGATTGCATGGGCTGGCACGGTACCGTATCATCGACGGGTTCAAGGGGGCGGCCTTCGCCAAGAAGAGGCAGCCTGACGGGGATGGGATGGCTGACGATCAGGACGAGACGGGTGGCATGGCTTCCGTGAAGCCTGACTACTTCTCCGGCGAGACAGCCGGGGGCGGCGGCTTTCTGCCGCCGCTTGAGATCACCGTCGACCTTCCCGATTTCCGATACACCAAGCTCAGCAACATCGTGGCCGAGCACGTGCTGCCGAAGCTCGTGGCGCTGCATGGGCTGCCGCCCAGCCCGCCGCCCGTCGCCGTGCTGCGCACCGCCGAAATCGCCGAACTGGCCAAGCTGGTGATGGGACCAGACAACGAGGACGCCGCCAACTACCTGCTGCGGCTGAAGGACGGCGGCGTATCGCTCGACGACCTGCACGCCGAGTTGCTGGAGCCCGCGGCACGGCTGCTCGGTGAACTGTGGAACGAGGACAAGGTCGACTTCGTGGACGTGACCATCGGCGTCTCGCGCCTGCAGCGGCTGGTCCATGTTTTCGAGGGGCTGGGGCAAATCCCCGAATATGACGCCAAGCGCCGCGTGCTGCTGGCCGCGGCACCGGGCGAGCAACACAGCCTCGGCAGCACCATCGTACAGAAATTCCTGCGTGCCGGCGGCTGGCATGTGTGGAGCTGCGCCTCGCCGGACATCGCCGAGCCTGCCGAGATCGTCGCCACGGAGTGGTTCGGCGTGGTCGGCTTCTCGCTCGGTTCCGACGTGCATGTGGAACAGCTGCGCGACGCGATCACCATGGTGCGTGAGCGCTCGCTCAACCGCAAGATCGGCATCATGATCGGCGGTTCCGCGGTGAGCCGCGATTCGGACCTCGTCAACAAGGTCGGCGCCGACGGCACGGCCGCCAATGGTCCCGCCGCCGTGGTGCTGGCCAAGAAGCTGCTGGCCGAAGCGCTGGTCTGAGCTTGCATCCGCCCCGCGCTGCGGCGACACTCGGGGCCACCATGACCACGCACCATTTCACGCCCACGGCACTCCACAACACCATTGGCAGCCATTCCCCTGCCCTCACCATCGCCAGCGGCGACACGGTGACGGCCGCCACCGCCGATGCCCACGGCTTCGACTTTCGCGGCGAGAAGATCGGCGACCGGCCAAACCCGATGACCGGTCCCTTCTTCATCGAGGGCGCGGAACCGGGCGACACGCTGCTGATCACCATCCGCGACATTCGCATGACCAGACCCACCGGCTGGACCTTCGACGTGCTGAGCCCCAACGTGGTGGACCCCAATGCGGTGCAGCGCTTTCCCGAACGGCGCAAGACCGAGTGGCTGATCGATGCCGAGACGGGCCGCGCCCGGCTGGCCGCGCCACCGCCACCACTCGCAAAGTGGTCCGTCACGGTGGAACCGATGATCGGTTGCTTCGGCGTGGCTCCGGACCTGGGGCAGGCGATCTCCACCGCCACCAGCGGACGCCATGGCGGCAACATGGACTACCGGGGCTTCAAGGCTGGCGTTGAGGTGATGTTCCCCGTCGCGGTTCGGGGCGCGCTGTTCTTCCTCGGTGACGTGCACGCCCAGCAATGTGACGGCGAGATCGTCGGCACCGGCATCGAGACCGCCGCCGAGGTGACCTTCACCGCACGCGTGCTGAAGGGCAGCAAGATCGGCTGGCCACGCGGACTGAACGAGACGGATATCTTCACCATCGGCAATGCGCGGCCCCTCGACCAGGCGCTGCAGCATGCGACAACCGAGATGCTGGACTGGTTGATGTCCGACTATGGACTCGACGAAGTGGCGGCGAGCCACGTGATGGGCCAATGCGTGCGCTATGACGTGGCCAATGTGTTCAACCCGGCCTACTCGGTGGTGTGCCGCGTGGCGCGTGACGCGCTTCCCGGGCTCGGCTGAGGCAGCCCTCAGCCTGCGGACGTTATCATCGCCTTCAGCGTCTCCAGTGTATCTGCCTCCTCCGCCGGCTTGTCCCAGCGGATGCGCGACACGCGGGGAAAGCGCATGGCGATGCCGGACTTGTGGCGCTTTGATTCCTGGATCGCATCGAAGGCGATTTCCAGCACCAGCTTCGGGGTGACCGAGCGGACGGGACCGAAGCGCTCAATGGTGTTCTGGCGGATGAAGCGATCGAGTTCGGCGAGCTCCGCGTCGGTGAAACCCGAATAGGCCTTGCCGACGGGCACGAGCAGCTTCTGCCCGTCCTTCTCCGTCCATGCACCGAAGGTGTAGTCAGAATGGAAGGACGAGCGCTTGCCGGAGCCCTTCTGGGCATAGAGCAACACGCAGTCAGCGGTGAGCGGCGCGCGCTTCCACTTGAACCAGTGGCCCTTGGGGCGGCCGGCGAGATAGGGGCTCGCCTTGCGCTTCAGCATCAGGCCCTCGATGCCCTGCTCGCGCGTCGCCTCCCAGCGCGCCCTCAGCTCCTCCTTGCTGGTGAAGCTCAGCACCTCCGAAAGATCGCTGTGGGCTGGTCCATGTTCACGATGCCAGGCTTCGAGACGCTCACGCCGCGCAGTGAACGGCAACGCGCGCAAGTCCTCTCCGCCGATCTCGAGTGCGTCATAGAAGCGGACATGCACCGGATACTTGGCGAGCATGGCGCGCGTCACGGTCTTACGGTTGAGGCGCTGCTGCAGGTCCGAGAAGGGGGCCACCTGGCCAGCACGCAGGACGAGCAACTCGCCGTCGAGTACGGCGTCGAAGGTGAAGTGGTCGACGAGTTCCGGAAAGCTCTGGCCGATGTCGTCGCCGGTGCGCGAGAACAACCGCGTGGTGCCGCCCTTGGCCGCCACCTGGATGCGGATGCCGTCCCATTTCCACTCGGCGGCAACCTCATCGAGGCGCATCGCCTGCCAGTCGCTCTCCTCCAGCGCATGCGCCAGCATCAGTGGGCGGAAAATCGGCGTTGATGCAAGCGAGGGGCGCTCCGCCCTGTGCTCCAGCCAGTCGAACAGTGCAGCGTAGGGAGGTGCCACACCGTGCCACAGTTCTTCGATGTCGTCGACCGACCTGTCGAAGGCATCGGCCACCGCCTGCTTTGCGAGGCGGCCGGAGACGCCGACGCGGGGCGCACCGCTCAAGAACTTCAGCAGTGCCCAGCGGCCCGTGGCATCCAGCCGGTCGAGCCATTGCGTGAGCAATGCCGCGTGTCCGCTGCGGCCAGCCCTCCCCAGGGCCACGACGATTTCGGAAAGGCTCGGCGCATCGCCCGGCACCTCCGTTGCCGGCCAGATCAAGGCCACGGTTTCCGCCGTATCACCCACATCGTCACGCGACATGCGGAAGAGATCGGGGTCGAAGCGGTTCTCGCCGATCTCGGCCAGCACGCGGCGCAGCGGGAAGTCGATCGGCAATCCATCCGTCAGGGCCGCGAGCGCAAAGCCGCGATCCGGATCGGGTGTGGCGCGAAAGTAATTGCGCATCAGCATCAGCTTGGCGTTGCGCGCCGGCGTGTAGGTGAGCCGGTCGAGAAGCCGCGAGAAGGCCTTCATTCGGCATCGTCCTCGCGGCCGACGAGGCGCAGCGCGCGCGCAACGATCTGGCGCTTGGAGAGTTCGTGCACCAGCGCCTCCTCGCGGCCATGGGTGACCCAAACCTCGCGCGCGCCCGTCTCGGTGACGGTCTGCAGCAGTTCGGGCCAGTCGCAGTGGTCCGAGATGATGAGGGGAAGCTCCACACCGCGCTGGCGTACGCGACCCCGGATTCGCATCCAGCCGGAGGCAAAGCCCGCCAGCGGATCGGCGAAGCGGCGCGACCAGCGGTCGCCCAGTGCCGAAGGCGGCGACAGCACGATCTCGCCGGCGAGCTTGTCCGGCGCGTCCATGGCATTGGGAACCGCGCCCAAGTCGACGCCACGCGACACGTAGTAATCCGTCATCGACCGCAGTGCGCCGTGCAACCAGATGGGCCGGTCATAACCCGCCTGACGAATGAGCTTGATGAGGCGCTGGCACTTGCCGAGGCCATAGACGCCGATCTGGTGCGTGCGTTCGGGAAAATCGCGCAGGGACGCGAGCAATTTCTGCACCTCTGCCGTGTCGGGTTCGTGCCGGTAGACGGGCAAGCCGAATGTGGCCTCGGTGACGAAGAGGTCGCAGGGCACAAGTTCGAAGGGGTCGCAGGTCGGGTCCGCGTGGCGCTTGTAGTCGCCCGAGATGACGGCGCGCTGGCCATTGTAGTCGATAACGATCTGCGCCGAGCCGAGGATGTGGCCTGCCGGCACGAGCGTGACCGTCACGTCCTTCACCTTGAGCGGCACGCCGTAAGCGAGGGCCTGCGTCTGGCCCAACGCGCCCAGCCGCAGGCGCATGATGGCGAGCGTGTCGGCGGTTGCCAGCACGGCATCGTGGCCCGGCCGGGCATGGTCCGAGTGCCCGTGCGTGATGACGGCGCGCGGCACCGGTCCTGACGGATCGATGTGGAAATCACCCGGCACGCAATGGAGCCCGGATGGACCGGGCCTCAGCCAGCTTTCGAAGGGAGGGGAAGATGCCATGACCTGACCAATGTCATGCGCGACGCGACGTTTCGCAATGGGGTGCCGGAAATGAGTGCGGGGAGCCTCACTACGTCAGGCTCCCCGCGAAACACAAGGGCAGCCGGGTACGCAGTACATGATCCCGGATCGCCGTGGCGCTGGTGCCGCAAGGGACCCTCTCGCCATGACTGCATCATGGCCTGCACGCGGTTTCCAAACGGTTTAGAGGGCTTGAAGAAAGGCTTAACGCGGGCGCAGCTGCCGTCTCAGCCCGGCACAGCTTCGCTCAAGATGACAGCCATCGGTCGAGAAAGCGGGACAGCCAGTCCTTCACCGGCGCATCATGCAGGAGGTTGCCCTCGAGATGGGCGCGGGAATCCTGCGCATTGGGCAAAACGAAGCGATGCGCCCCGGTCACGCCCCAGCGGTGCATGGTCAGCCTGGTCACCTCCGGGTGGAACTGGATGCCATAGGCTGTAGCGCCGTAGCGGAAGGCCTGGTTCTCGAAGGTCTCGCCCGTGGCGAGCCGCACGGCGCCCATCGGAAGCGTGAGGCCCTCGCGGTGCCAGTGGTAGACATGGGCGGGCCAGGGCCCGAGGACGCTGCCATGCTCCGTCGGGATCAGCGGATAGTAGCCGATTTCGACCAGGCCGTCAGCGTGGGGGCCGACCGCGCCGCCCAGGTGCTTCGACAGCATCTGCGCGCCGAGGCAGACGCCGAGGAAGGGCTTCTGCTCCTCCAGTGCCACGCCGATCCAGTCGATTTCGCGCGCGATCCAGTCATCCGGGTCATTGGCGCTCATCGGGCCGCCGAAGATGACGGCCCCGGCGTGGTTTTCCAGCCTTTGCGGCAGCAGATCGCCGAGGCAGGGGCGGCGGATGTCGAGGCGGTAGCCCTTCTCGACCAGCATGTGGCCGATGCGGCCCGGAGTGGAGCTTTCCGAATGAAGGATGATCAGGATGTCCCGCGTCTCGCTCATCCGCGCCGCCCCAGCGCTCCGTCCAGCGAGAAGCTGCCGGGACCTGCCTTGATGATGAGCAGCAGCAGCGCAGCCCAGGCCCCATGCAGGGCATAGGGGCCGGGATGGACGAACACCTCGAAGACGATGATGAGCACGAGAAGCCCCAGCGCCGCGAAGCGGCTTGCCAGCCCCACGGCGAGCAGGATGGGCAGTGCAAACTCGGCGAGTTGCGTGGCGATCGCTGCCACCTCGTAGGGGATCCAGCGGATATTCCAGCCGCCGAGATACATCGTCATCGTGGAGGAGCGCGGCTCCCACAGGTTCCAGCCGCCAGAGACACGCGCCCGGCCTGCTTCCCAGATGGGCCATGCCACCGAGAGCCGTGCCAGCAGCGCGATGAAGGAATAGGGAATCCGCTCGAACAGCCGGATGAACGGAGCGAAAAGGCGCGTCATGCTAGAGCTCCGCCACGGTGGGTGCCGCCTGCCGGCTGCGGCCCTCGAGGAAGACCACGGCAAGGCCCGCCACCATGATGAGCGCCATGCCGGCGATGGCCAGCGTGTTGGGCACATGGCCGAAGACGAGGATGCCCGAGAGGCCGGCCCAGATCATGAAGGAATAGTTGAAGGGCGCCACCACCCGGGCGGGCGACAGCCGATAGGCCATGTAGATGAAGGAGTGGCCGCACATCAGGAAGAAGCCGGCGATGAACATCAGCCAGCCATGGCGGAAGGTGGGCTGGACCTGCGTCTCGAACAGCAGCGACATGACGAGCGCACCCATCATCACGATGAACAGGGTGGAGAAGGTGACGGCGAGGGCCGGCGTTCGGGCCGGCACCTTGCGCGAGAGGATGTCACGGAAGGCCGCGCCCACCGCAGTCAGGAAGCCGAATATGGCGAAGGGCGAAGACGCCACCCCGCCGGGCTGCGCCACCATGAGCGCCCCGGTGATGCCGAGGCCAACGAGGAAGAGCCGGACGCCGCCCACCTTCTCGCCGAAGAACACCCACATGCCGAGCAGCACGACGAGCGGCGAGATCTGCGCGATGGCAGTGACATCAGCGATCGGCATCTGGGCCAGCGCGGTGATGAAGCACAGGATGGCCACGAGCTCGCTCGTCGAGCGCAGCAGCACCCAGGGGTGGAAGGCCTGGGGCAGCGACCGGATGAGACCCAGCGCGTAGATCACCGGCAGGCACCACAGGATCGCCGCGATGCCGCGCATCACCAGCACCTGGAAGGGTGGCGCATCCTCCAGCGCCAGTTTCATGCAGGTGTCGTTGGCGACGAAGCTGCCGGTGGCCACGAGGATGGCGGCAATGCCGCGGAAGTTTTGGGAAAGGGCCATGCAGTCCGGTCGGGGTGAAACGTGATTCGGGGGAGGATAACGCAATTCGCGAGCAGGCGAAGGGGTGCGGTTGGCGGGCGGCCATGCGTTGAGTGCTGACGCCCTCTCCGTCTTGTCACTTGGCCCCGGCTTGACCGGGGCATCCTCTATGCGGCTGCCAAAAAGGATCGCCGGGTCAAGCCCGGCGAAGGTGAATGTGTGAGGTGGGAATGCGCGACGATTATTAGTTATTCCTAATTATGGAATTTAGTCCTTGACAGCGCGCGCTCGATGTGCTAGAAAAGCGCATACTCTAGAATTGGGCCTCACGAATTCATCATGCCCGGGCTTGTCCCGGGCATCCTTTTTGGCGGGCACAGAAGAGGATCGCCGGGGTCGGGCCCGGCGATGATGAGAGTGAAGGGGCAAGCAGGCCTCACTTCGGGAGGGTAATCGGCACTTTCAGGTAATGCACGCCGTTGGCCTCCGCCGGGGGAAGCTTGCCGGCGCGCATGTTGACCTGGATCGAGGGCAGAAGCAGCGTGGGAGCGGACAGCGTGGCATCGCGCGTGGTGCGCATCTTCACGAAGTCGTCCTCGCTCACGCCCTCGTGGGCATGCACGTTGCGGGCCTTCTCCTCCGCCACCGTGGTTTCCCAGGCGTAGTGCTTGCGGCCTTCCTTGGGCAGGTAGTCGTGGCACATGAAAAGTCGGGTCTCCGGCGGCAGCGCCATGAGGCGGCGGATGGAGCGGTAGAGGATTCGGGCATCGCCGCCGGGGAAGTCGGCGCGCGCCGTGCCATAGTCGGGCATGAACATGGTGTCGCCGACGAACACCGCGTCGCCGATCCTGTAGGAGACGCAGGCAGGCGTGTGGCCGGGGGTCGCCAGCACGTCACCCGTGAGCTTGCCGATGGTGAAGGTGTCGCCATCCTTGAACAGGATGTCGAATTCGGAGCCTTCGCCGGACACATCGATTGCATTGAAGACCGGGCGGAAGATCTTCTGCACCTCCTTGATGCGCTCGCCGATCGCCACCTTGGCGCCGGTCCTGATCTTGAGGTACGGCGCACCCGAGAGATGGTCGGCATGGACGTGGGTTTCGAGGACGAGGGAGGTGGTGAAGCCCTCCTCCTTGGCCCTGGCGAGGATGGCATCCGCCGATTTGACATTGGCCTTGCCGGACTTGTGGTCGTAGTCGAGCACAGGATCGATGACCGCGGCCTGCTTCGTATCCGGATCACCGACGAGGTAGCTGACGGTGTTGGTGGGCTCATCGAAGAAGGCGTGGATGATCGGCTTGGTCATACGCGGCGGCTCCTCGGGAACGGATTTCACTTGACAGTATATTAGGGAATTCTAACTTATCAAGCACGGAGTATGGAGACACCATGGCAACGCTGAAGCTGGATCGCTCGTTGGCGGGCTTCGAGGACAAGGCCAACGAGGCCGCCCAGATGCTGAAGGCGCTGAGCAACGAGAAGCGCCTGATGATCCTGTGCAAGCTGCTGGAGCACCGGGAAATGAGCGTCAACGCCCTGATCGACCATGTGGGGCTTTCGCAGTCCGCCCTCTCCCAGCATCTCGCCCGCATGCGCGAGGACAAGCTCGTGGACACGCGACGCGACGCCCAGCAGATTTTCTACCGCGTGGCCGACCCACGGGTCCGCCGGATCCTCTCCACCCTCAAGACCGTCTATTGCTGAGGAACTGACCACATGACCCTGAAGCACATCAACGCCGCGGAAGCCAAGAGACTTGTGGACGGGGGCGCCGTGCTCGTCGACGTCCGCGAGGTCAATGAATACCTCGACGAGAACATTCCCGGCGCGAAGAACGAGCCGCTGTCGCGGATTGGCGGCGCAGAGATCACGGGCGCGTCGGCGGTGGTGTTCCACTGCAAGTCGGGTGCGCGCACGCGGATGAACGCAGGCGCACTGGCCCAGTGCACCGATGCCGAAGTCTTCATCCTCGACGGCGGCATCGAGGCCTGGAAGGCGGCGGGGTTTCCGGTGAAGCGGGGGTAGCGTTTCGTACTTGCCATCACACACGTCCCTCAATTCCGTCACCCCGGCGAAAGCCGGGGCCCAGCTTTGGTTCAGCATGCACGGTGAGAAAGCTGGGTCCCGGCTTTCGCCGGGATGACGGACTTAAAGGTCAGAGTTTGAGCGTCAGGAACACGCTGTTCGGATCCACCCTGTAATCCCCAAATGGCCGGCATTCCTCAAAGCCGTGCGCCTTGTAGAGGGCGACCGCCGGTTCGAAGTAGCCGAAGGATCCCGTCTCGAGGCTGAGGCGCTGCAAGCCCCGCGCCCGTGACGTTTCGATGATGTGCCTGAGAATGGCGCTGCCGACGCCGCGGCGTCTGGCGGTCTCCGAGGTATGCATGGATTTCACCTCGCCGTGGGTGCCATCCAGCGGCTTCATGGCGCCAACGCCGAGGAGTTGCTCACCATCCCATGCGGACCAGAAGTCGATCTCCGGGGCCGCCAGTCGCGAGACGTCGAAGACATGGGCACTGCCGGGCGGCGTCACCTCATGGCACTTGTCGAAGTGGTAGCGCAGCAACCAGAGGATGCAGCCGTCGGTGAGATCGCCTCTTGAGATGTGCATGGTCTTTTCTCCGGGGCGGAGCGTATCGTGGATGGAGCGAAATTTTATTGCTGATTTTGGGGCTGGCGGATTCCTATCTTGCGCTACGCCCCTCATTCTGCCATAAGAAGATAGGACAGTGACACTGTCCTTTTGCGGCAATTTCTAGGTAATTGGACCCCGGATGATCCGGAATGCGACCGCCAAGACCCTGAAAACGACGGCCAAACCGGCCGGCGATGCCGCTCGGCTGCCCCGCGCTACGCTCCGCAAAAGCAACTGAGGGCGAGCGCTCGGGGCGGAAATGCCCAGGAGTTTGATCGCCCTGACGGGTCCGGCGCCACCCGAAGGCACCGCCCTCAAGAGATCGACACCTGCGCAGGATACAAGAAAGACCCACCGGGCCGATGACGGCCCCGGGGGGAGGATGGGACGAGGACGAGGCAAGGAGAGTTGGCCATGAACATTCAATACCGGCCAGAAGGTCTTCCGGAGGCGCACGGTCTTTATGACCCGCGCAACGAGCATGATGCCTGCGGCATCGGCCTCATCGCCAACATCCACAATGTGAAAAGCCACCGCATGGTGGCCGATGGCCTGTCCATCCTGAAGAACCTCGAGCACCGCGGCGCGGTGGGTGCCGACCCCAAGGCGGGTGATGGCGCGGGCCTGATGCTGCAGATCCCGCACGCCTTCTTCGCCGAAGAGGCCAAACGCCTGGGCTTCGAACTGCCCGCCGCAGGTCATTATGGCGTGGCCCAGCTGTTCATGCCGCGCGAACCCGTCTACCGCCAGGACGTGGAGCGCATCTGGTGGGAAACGACGCGCGAAGAGGGCCTGAAGGTTCTCGGCTGGCGCGATGTGCCGGTCGATTCCACCGTGCTCGGCTATTCGGTGAAGGGCACCGAGCCCTTCCACCGCCAGCTGCTCATCGGGCGCGGCCCGACGATCCGTGACGAGGCGCATTTCGAGCGCAAGCTCTTCGTCTGCCGCAAGGTCGTGTCCAACCGCGTGCTGGAAGTGCTGGGCGCCAAAGCCCGAACCTACTACCCGGTTTCCGTTTCAGCTCGCACGCTGGTCTACAAGGGGCTCGTTCTGGGCGCCGAGCT
Organism: Pseudomonadota bacterium; assembly: GCA_041163105.1. Taxonomy (GTDB): domain Bacteria; phylum Pseudomonadota; class Alphaproteobacteria; order Rhizobiales; family Aestuariivirgaceae; genus Aestuariivirga. The sequence goes on along the minus strand of JBEARP010000162.1, from coordinate 729 downwards.
TGGCGCCTATTACCGTGACCTCGAGGACAGCCGCGTCGAGTCCGCCTTCGCCATGGTGCACCAGCGCTTCTCGACCAACACATTCCCCTCGTGGCCACTCGCACACCCCTATCGCTTCGTCTGCCACAACGGCGAAATCAACACGGTGCGCGGCAACTACAACTGGATGGCTGCGCGCCAGGCCAACATGCGCTCCGACATCCTCGGCGAGGACCTCTCGAAGCTCTGGCCCATCTCGTACGAAGGCCAGTCGGACACGGCCTGCTTCGACAATGCGCTCGAATTCCTGACCATGGGCGGATACTCGTTGCCGCATGCCATGATGATGCTGATCCCCGAGGCCTGGGCGGGCAATCCGCTGATGGACGAGGACCGCCGCGCCTTCTACGAATACCACGCCGCCCTGATGGAGCCGTGGGACGGCCCCGCCGCCATGGTGTTCACCGACGGCAAGATGATCGGCGCCACGCTGGACCGCAACGGACTTCGGCCCTCGCGCTACATGACGAGCGACGACGGGCACATCCTGCTCGCCTCCGAAATGGGCTGCCTGCAGTTCGCCGAAGAGCACATTACCCACAAGTGGCGCCTGCAGCCGGGCAAGATGCTGCTCATCGACCTCGAGCAGAAGCGTATCATCGCGGATGAGGAACTGAAGAAGCAGCTCTCCAACGCGCACCCCTACAAGGAGTGGCTGAAGCGCACGCAGATCGTGCTGAAGGACCTGCC
>JBEARP010000161.1:0-5871 GCA_041163105.1 Pseudomonadota bacterium | reverse complement strand
TCACCCAGCGCTGATTGCCAGGGGGCGGCAGATCGGCAACCGTCAGCGGGCTGCCATCGGGGCCGATGACGTAGTTCACGCGGGAACGCAACTGACCGTTCATGTAAGACTCAACCAACTCAATACGCACCTTACTCACTGGAACCAAGCCTATGCGCGGCCTCTTAAAAATCGCCTAAGTAGTTCTGAAGATTTCCCAAACGGCGAGACTCGGCGGGTCCCATTTCGCTACAACCGGACGCTGGAGGCGGTTTACATTCGGGCCGCGATCCCCCATCTAGCGGGCAACCATGATCGGACAGTCCCTCATCGACGGCGTTCGCGAGACGGTCGGCCTTGCCGGAGACCCGTCCGCCATCCGCGTGGTTTGCGCCATGTCGGGAGGGGTGGATTCAACTGTCACGGCGGCCCTTTTGAAGCAGGCGGGTTTCGACGTGGTCGGCATCACCCTGCAGCTCTATGACCATGGCGAGGCCGTCAGGCGCAAAGGTGCCTGCTGCGCGGGCCAGGACATCCATGATGCCAGGCGGGCGGCCTCCGCCATCGGCATTCCGCATTACGTGCTCGACTTCGAATCCCGCTTCAAGGAGGCGGTGATCGACTCCTTCGTGGAGAGCTATCTCGGCGGCGAGACGCCGATCCCGTGCGTCACCTGCAACCAGACGGTCAAGTTCGCCGACCTACTGGCGCGCTCCCAGGACCTCGACGCCGCCGTGCTGGCCACCGGGCATTATGTGGAGAGCCGTGCACGTGGCGATGGCTCCTCCGCCCGCGACATGTTCACGCCGGCCGACCTGTCCCGCGACCAGAGCTATTTCCTGTTCGCCACCACGCAAGCCCAGCTCGACTACCTGCGCTTTCCGCTGGGCACGCTGACCAAGGCGGAGACGCGCGCCATCGCGGCGGAGCTCGGCCTCGCTGTTGCCGACAAGCCGGACAGCCAGGACATCTGCTTCGTTCCCGACGGCGACTATGCGGCACTGATCCGCAAGCTGCGGCCCGAAGGGGTGGAACCGGGCGAGATCGTCGACCTTGAGGGCCGGGTGCTGGGGCAGCACGACGGCATCGTACATTATACCATCGGGCAACGGCGCGGCCTCGGGATCGCCGGGGCCGAGCCGCTCTATGTGGTGAAGATCGAGGCCAAGGCACGCCGGGTGATCGTTGGCCCGCGCGAGGCGCTGCGGCAGGAGGACATCCGCGTCACCGACCTCAACTGGCTGGGCGCGCCGCTCAACGCGGAGCCCCTGCCGGTGTTCGCCAAGATCCGCTCGGCGCGGCCGCCGGTGCCCGCCGATATCCGGCAGGACGCGGAAGGGCCCATCGTCACCATCCGCGGCGGGGAATATGGCGTCTCGCCCGGCCAGGCCTGCGTGCTCTATGCGGGCGAGGGGCCGGGCCAGCTGGTGCTGGGCGGCGGATTCATCGCCAGACGCTGACGCCCGGTTCGGCGCTGGCGTTCACCCAGGTTTCGGGACGTTCCACACGCGGGCCTAGACATTTGCCTCCGGCACAAGGCTTTCCTATAGTCGGGGTCACACATGGGAGAATCCGTGCCTTGGCCAAGATCAACCTGCACCCCAACCTCGACCGGGAGGTAAAGAAGGGTGTCGCGTGGGCGGTCCATGCCTTCACCACCTGCGGCATCGTTCTCGGCTTCCTGGCACTGGTTTCGGTGCTGAAGAACGACGCGGTGGCGGCCTTCATGTGGCTGGGCCTGGCGCTGTTCGTCGACGGGGTGGACGGCACGCTGGCGCGCAAGGCGCGCGTGCTCGAATACACGCCCAACGTGGACGGCCGCACGCTGGACAACGTCATCGACTTCTTCACCTATGTGGCCGTGCCGGCCCTCATGGTCTACTGGTTCGACATGACGTCGGTGGACTTCTTCTTTTCCGGCCAGACCTGGAGTCTGATCTCGGCGGCGGCCATCATGGCGGTGTCGTGCTACACCTTCGCCAATGTCGGCATGAAGTCGGACGACTATTACTTCGTTGGCTTCCCGGCGCTGTGGAACGTGGTGGTGCTGTATTTCTTCGTGCTGCAGACGGGGCCGCTGACCAACCTCCTCACCATCGCCTTCCTCTGCGTGCTGACCTTCATCCCGATCAAGTTCGTGCACCCGCTGCGGGTGGCGCACTGGCGCGGGATCACCGTGCCGATGACGGTGCTGTGGGCGGCCATGTCGCTCTCCCTCATCATCCAGGCCAAGGACCGCGCCGACTGGGGCCTGGTGGAGGACGTGCAGCTCTGGGTTTGGGTGGCGGCGAGCCTGTATTTCCTGTTCATCTCGCTCTATCGCACCTTCATCCAGAAGGACCCCGAGAGCGACCACGACGGCGAACACGCGGCTTGACTTCGTGGCGGGCGCCGCCCTATACCCCGGCCCACTCCGGCGGGGTAGCTCAGTTGGTTAGAGCACGGGAATCATAATCCTGGGGTCGGGGGTTCAAATCCCTCTCCCGCTACCACTTCTTTTCCAGATAAATCAGAACGTTGAAAGACCGGCGCGGCGCTTGGGCGCTGCGGCGCGCAGACGGAGCGAACGGCCATGGATATCGACAGGCGCAATTTGCTCAAGGCGGGCGTGGCCGCCATCGGTGCGATGGCTGAATTCGGCACGGGTGCGGCGGTGGCGCAGGCGGCTGGGGCCATCATCTATTTCAACGGCACGATCCTGACCATGGAGGGCGATCAGCCCGCCACGGTGGAGGCGGTGGCGGTGAAGGACGGCAAGATCGCCTTCGCGGGAGCGCTCGACGCCGCACGCGCCGCGGTGGGGCAGGCCCGCGAGGTTGATCTTCAAGGCCGCACCATGCTGCCCGGCTTCATCGACTCCTGGGGGCATTTCACGCTGTTCGCGCAGCAGACGCTGGGCGTGAACCTCGCCTATTTCGCCGACAGGCCACCCGCCAGCAAGGCGGACGCCATCGCCCTGCTGAAGGCGACCGCGCCGTTCAACGGCTGGATCATCGGCTATGGCTATATCGCGTCCATGCTGGCGGACGGGCCGCTGACCCTGGCCGACCTCGACGCGGCCTTCCCCGAAACGCCGGTGATGATCGCCACCCTTTCCACCCTCACCGGGCAGGTGAACAGCGCCGGTATTGCCAAGCTTGGCCTCACCCCGGACAGCAAGGCCGTGCAGCCGGGCGAGATCGGCAAGGATCCGCAGACCGGCAAGCTGACGGGAGAGCTCGCGTTCTCGCCCTTCCTCGCGGCGCGCGTGCAGGCGGTGGGCAGCTATTCGCAGGCCCAGACGTTCAAGACCTTCCGCGCCGCCGAGGCGCTGCTGGCGGCACAGGGCTTCACCACGGTGCAGAGCTACCAGCTGGTGCCAGACGAGATCGCCGACCTGCGCGCCGCCTTCGACCAGGGGGTGATCGCACTCGACGTGATCGGCATGCCGTCAGTCTCGGACGCTGCCTCGGGCAAGATCGTGCAAAATGCCGACTGGACGTGGGGTGCCTACAGCCATGGCGACCGCGGGCTGAAGATCCCGGGCTATCAGGTGGCAACCGACGCCGCCCCGCAGCTGCGCCTTGCGGCCTTCAGCAAGCCCTATCTCGACACCACCGGCTTTCCCGATGGCTGGAAAGGCATGCTGCTGCCGCAGGAGATGGTGGAACAGTGGGTTGGCCATGCCTATGCCAATGGCATCCAGCTCTTCGCCTACAGCAACGGCGATGCCGGCATCGACCTGAGCCTAGCGGCCATCGAGAAGGCGATCGCCGCGTCCGGCAAGGCGGACGACCGCCGCACTGTCATCGCGCATTCCTATTTCGTCAGGCCCGACCAGCTGGCGACCTACAGGCAGCACGACATCGGCGTGTCGATGATGCCGCCGCACATGATGGTCTATGGCGACCTGCTGATGAAGGAACTGGGGCCGGAGCGCGCAACCATGGAGTCACCGCTCGCGTCCGCCATTGCGGCGGGCCTGCGCAGCACGATCCACTGTGACTGCCCGTCGGCCTCGCCCAGCATGATGGAGGCGGTGTGGACCGCGGTGACGCGGACCACCATGTCGGGGCAGGTGCTGGGGCCGCAGGAGCGGGTTAGCCCCTATGCGGCGCTGCTGGGTGCAACCCGCAACGTGGCCTACACCTATCGCGAAGAGGCCAGCAAGGGCACGATCACCGCTGGCAAGATCGCCGACCTGGTGATCCTCGACGGCAATCCGCTCACCGCGGAGCCCGACAAGATCAAGGACATCAAGGTGGTCGAGACCATCAAGCGGGGAGAGACGATCTACGCCCGCGGCTGAGCCGCAGCGCTGGCGATCAGGCGGCGGCTTCTGCAGTGCGGCGTGGCCGGGTGAGCATCTGGGCGGCGAAGAAGCCGGCGCAGACCGGGACCAGCATGGCGAAGTAACCGGGAAGCAGGCTGGCGGTGTCGACCACGATGTCCGGATTGCGCGGCAGCAGGGTGGCGATGGCCGGTCCAGCCACCATCATGGCGATGATAACGGCAGTGGTGCCGAGCAGCGGCAGGACCGCCGCATGAGGAACCTTGGCGGGACCCCGCCGCAGCCCGGCAATCCACCGCGAGGCGGCGAGGCAGGCCAGGGCATAGACCAGCGTCGTCACCAGCGCGCCGCCGGTGCCGAGCCCTTGGGGCAGCGTCAGCATCGAGGCGGCCTTGAAGTAGGGGAGATGGGCCATGTAGCGCAGCGTCAGCATGAGAAGCGCATCGCCGTTCAGGGAGGCGGGCGAGGGCCGGACGGAAGCCGCTTGCCACTTCACGCTGCTCATCGAACTGGACGCATTCAACATACCCGGTCACCCCCGTGGCGCAGGCAAACCCTATTTTTCCGTCTGCGCGCGGGTGAATAGTTGGCACCAGTACCGAGGTCTCACAAGCGGTCCGAATCATGAGCCTTTGTGGCGTTTCAGGCGGTATGAACAACTCTGAATGATTGAGTTATGCTTTTTTAGCATGCAAAGCGATAAAAACATGCCTATTCATGCGTTATGTGCATATCGCCAATCTGGCATAAGTAACAGTCGCTGCGACAATCTGCCTCATCTTTCGCTTGGGCAGTCCGCCTAAGCAATATTGATTACTATGGTAAAGTTGCTACGTATTAGTACTGAAAACGTCTTTCATTACCTGCCCCAGCCGGGGCGCAATCGACATCGGGACGTTTTCGGGAGGAATTGAATATGGCCGCCAACAATCGCCGCGTTGTTCGTATGCTGTGCAAGGCTCTTCTGCTGATCAGCCTGCCGCTCGCCGGTTTCGTCTGGGCGCTCCCCGATGATGCGACCAACCTGGCGGCCGCCGCGACTCTCGCGCTGGTAAGCCTCGCCGTGGGCTTTGGCGCTGAATATCTCGCGTCCTCGACCGAAAACGATCTTCAGGAACTGGACGCCCGCATCGCGGTCGATACCCAGCGCCGCGCCGACGAACTCGCGATGCGCGACGAGAAGCTGCGCCAGTTCGACCGCATCGTGAGCCTGCTGACCGAGCAGAACCACGATCTGCGCGGCAAGTTGGTTTCCGTCCAGGTTGGCCTGCAGAGCAAGAAGAACGCCATTCTCAGCGCCGCCGGCGAGGCGCTCGCGCCTGAAGGCATTGCCCAGTCGGCCCGCTCGGTCTTCGCGCGCGCCAACTGAACTGGCCCATCTGTAAGCGTCAACCGCAATCGCGTCTCTGAACCCGCAGCACCTTCCGGGCCTGCGGGTTTTTCGTTGTCGGTTCAGTCGCCCGGGATAGTGAAGCCATGTGCCCTGAAGACGTCCAGTGCGGCCGGCGACTTCAGGAACTGCAGGTACGCGCCTGCATCGGCATTGCTCGAGGCCGCAAGCCGTGCGGCTGGGTAGATGATCGGTGGATGGCTGTCCGTCGGAAAGGTGTCCAGCACCTTGA
>JBEARP010000160.1:0-25848 GCA_041163105.1 Pseudomonadota bacterium | reverse complement strand
ACTTGGCGGTGGCGTTCAGCCACTCGTCGATCCAGGCGCGGCGGTTCTGGTGCACCTCGTCGGGCGAATAGAGCAACGTCTTCGAGGGCTTCACCAGCTGGTCGAAGGCGGGCGGCAACGGCGCAGACGTCGTGCCCGCCGGGAGCATCCAGTTGTTGGTGGGGATCTGGTCCTGAAAGCCCGGCTGCAACATGAAGCTCAGGAACTTCTGCGCGAGGTCCTTGTGCTGGCTTCCCTCCACGATGCCACCGACCTCGACTTGCATGTAATGGCCCTCGGCGAAGGAGGCGGCCTTGTAGCGCTCGGTGCCCTCGGCGATCACGTGATAGGCGGGCGACGTGGTGTAGGAGAGCACCATGGGCGCCTCGCCCTTGGTGAACAGCGCATAGGCTTCCGACCAGCCCGGGGCCACGGTGAGGATGCGAGGGCTCAGCTTCTTCCAGGCCTCGGCGGCCTTGTCGCCATAGACCTGCTTCATCCACAACAGGAAACCGAGGCCCGGCGTCGAGGAGCGCGGATCCTGCAGGATGATCTTCTGCGTGGGATCACCGTTGACGAGTTCGTCCAGCGACGTCGGCGGGTCCTTCAGGGTCTGGCTGTCATAGACCACGGCGAAATAGCCATAGTCGAAGGGCATGAAATAGTCGTCCGTCCACGGCGTGGGCGTCTTGGCTTGGGCGACGTCCATCCCATGCTTGGCGAAGAGCCCGGTCTTCACCGCTTCGGTGGTGAGGTTGGTGTCGAGGCCCAGCACAACGTCGGCCTTGGTGTTCTTGCCCTCGAGCTTCAGGCGGTTGAGCATGGCAACCGCATCGCCCGGCGCCACCCATTCGATGGTGCAGTCGCAGGTCTTCTCGAAGGCCTCCTTCACCTTGGGGCCGGGGCCCCACTCGGCGACGAAGCTGTCATAAGTGTAGACGGTGAGCGTGTCCTTCGCCAACGCGGGTGCGGTGAGCGTGAGGAGCGCGAACAGAGCTGTGAGCGTCTTCTTCATAATACCTCCATTCGCCGTTGGATGGAGGATTGGACATGGCCTTCCGGAATGTCCGCCCGCAATCCCTCCGCCGGCATGATCCGGATCAGGTTCAGCGGGTCCGGGGCAGGAGCCCCGTCTCAGCCGCTTACGCGGCACCCCGTTGAGAGCAGATTGAGAGGTAAGGCTTCCCGCGTGCGCTGGCAAGAAGCTTTTGCTAGAAGCGGGCGATGACACGTTTTGCAATCCTGCTCGGCGGCGACCTTACCGTCACGCCCCGCCTCAAGTCCCAGATCAAGGGCGCCCGGGTGATCGCCGCCGACAGCGGCATGATGCATGCCGCCGCACTGCACATCATGCCGGAACTCTGGGTGGGGGATTTCGACAGCGCGGGTTCCGAACTCACCATGCAGTACCGCGACGTGCCGCGCGAAACCTTCCCCGCCGAGAAGGACGCCACCGACGGCGACATCGCGGTGGATGCCGCGATCCGGCGCGGTGCGACAGAGATCATCCTGCTCGGCGGCCTGGGCGGGCAGACTGACCACACGGCGGGGCTGCTCGGCCAGAGCATCCGCATCGCGAGAACGGGTGTTGCCTGCCTGCTCACCAGCGGCGTGGAGGAAGCCTGGCCGCTGATCGCTGGCCACTTGCATCTGGAGCTTCCGGCGGAAACGCGCCTCAGCGTCATTCCGTTCACGGATCTACAGGGGCTTGACCTTGCGGGCGTGAAGTGGCCGCTGGCGAACCGCGACGTTGCCGTCGGCTCCACCCTCACGCTGTCAAACGTCGCGCTCGGGCCCGTGGAGATTTCACTCAAAGGGGGCCATGGCATTGCCATTGCCTATCCACCGCAGGGCGCCGATGTCTGAGTCTGACGTGAAGATCGAAGGAATGGGCCGGCGCGGCGAGGGCGTTGCACGGCTGGATGACCGCACCGTCTTCGTGCCCGGCACGCTGCCGGACGAAACCGTGAAGGCAGCAGGCGACGGCGATCGCCTGGCACTCGTCGCCATCGAGCGCGGCTCGCCCGACCGCATCGAGCCCTTCTGCGGCTACTTCGGCCGCTGCGGCGGCTGCCAGTTGCAGCATTGGCGCGAGGAGCCTTACCGCGCATGGAAGGCCTCGCTCATTTCCGAACAGCTGAAAGCGCGCGGGCTTCCGCATGAGGTCAGCGGCGTCATCGACGCGCATGGCACGGGCCGCCGCCGCGTGAGCCTGCATGTGAGGAAGCGCGACGGCGTCGTGACGGCGGGTTTCATGGAAGCGCGCACCCACACGCTGCTCGACATTGCGCAGTGTCCCATTCTCGAACCCGACATGATGCGCGCCTTCGACATCGGCCGCGCCATCGGCGCCAAGCTCTCCGACTGCGACGTGGCGGTGACCTCGACGCTGACCGGCCTTGACGTGAGCGTGCGGGCCGAGCGCAAGTTCGCGCAGGCCGAGCATGCCAAGCTCGCAAGCTTCGTGCGCGACCTCGGCCTTGCGCGGCTGACCGTCAACAGCGAGGTGATTGCCACTGCCGTTCCGCCACGCCTGCAGATCGGCAAGGCCAGCTTGGCGCTGCCGCCCGGCGGCTTCCTTCAGGCGACGGCCTTGGGCGAGGAGACGCTGGCGCAGCTGGTGATCGAGGCGCTGGGCAAGTCGAAGAGTGTGGCGGACCTGTTCTGCGGCATCGGGCCCTTCACATTCCGCATCGCCGAACGCGCCCGCGTCGAGGCCTATGACAATGACCGCGCGGCCGTCGCCGCCCTCAATGCGGCGGCGAAGGTGACCTCGGGTCTGAAGCCCATCACCGCTGCGGCGCGTGACCTGTTCCGCGAGCCGCTGGTGCCCATCGAGATGAAGGAACTCGATGCCGTGGTCTTCGAGCCGCCGCGCGCAGGCGCCGAGATGCAGGCGAGACAACTGGCGCGCAGCAAGGTGAAGACGGTGGTGGCCGTGTCCTGCGATGCCGCCACCTTCGCGCGCGATGCCGAGATCCTCGTTGCCGGCGGCTATGCACTGAAGAAGGTGACGGCGGTGGACCAGTTCAAGTGGTCCTCGCATGTGGAGATCGTGGCGCAGTTCACGCGCTAACCTGTTGCACGCCCGCAACAGTGGAGCAATTTTGGTTTGGTATGCTTCTAAAAGTTGCGCTTTGCTGATAGACAGGCGCATAACGCAAAAAACAAAGGAGTCAGCCATGGAGATTCGAGTCTCTACGCCCTGCTGAACTCCGGGCCGCACTGAGGCTCGGGCCTCAGGCGGATAGCGTATCTTTCGCGCTTCAGGCGCTTTCATCACATCACTGAACCTGTGTCCTGCGCACACCTGCATGTGTTGGTGCGAGTGGGCGCTTCATCACCCTTTCACGCGCATGGGCATGGCCCGTGTTTCCGCGATGGAGACTCTCATGTTCCCCCTCAAGCTTGACGTGCTTCTGGTGAGCCTGGAAAGAGCCGCAGCAGCAATCACTCAACCGAACGCACGGCGACTGACAAACTCTGAACGAGATCCACGCGAGATCCAGCGCATGGAAGACGAATTGCGCCTCGCGAGGGAGCAGGTCCGCATGCAGATCACCCGCGGGCGGCTGTTGTGGTAATCCGCATGCACGATTAGCATGCTGCCATGGACACCGATGTGATCGTGGTGGGTGCAGGGCTGGCGGGTGCGGCCGCTGCACGCAGGCTGGCGAAGGCCGGCAAGCGGGTGTGCGTCATCGAGGCGCGCGACCGGTGCGGCGGACGAGGCTATGCCAAGGCCTATGCGGGCGACGGGCCGCAACTGGAATTCGGCGGGGCATGGATCACGCCATGGCATGACCGGCTGCGGATGCTGGTGCCCGAGCATGGCCTGTCGCTGCGCCCGCGCGCGCCCGTTACCAACAGGATGTGGCTGCGCGACGGTGTGCTGCAAGCCAATGGCGCTGCCGCACCCGATGACGTGACCGCGCATGAACGCGCCATCGCGCGGGTGGCGGTTGATTCGATCCTGCTCAAGAAGGGCCTGACCGAAAACGAGAAGGGCGAGCCGCTGACCGGCGTCTCCTTCGCCGCCTATCTCGACCGACTGGGCTGCCCCAAATCCACGCGCGACCTGTTCTCCGCCTGGTGGACGGTGTCGGGCAATGGCGATCACCACAGGGTGGCAGCCTCGGAATTCCTGGCGAGCTGTTCCTACGACAACGGCCTTGCAGAGGGCATGATCCGTTTCTGGTCCGACACGGTGGTGCCGGGCATGGGCGTTCTGGCGGAGCGCATGATCGCGGCCTCTGGCGCCGAGCTGATCCTCGACGATCCGGTGACGCAGGTGGTTCAGGAAAGTGGCCACGTCGAAGTGATTGCCGGCGCATGGCGACACCGGGCGAAGGCCTGCATCGTGGCGCTGGGCATCAACCAGATGCCGCGCATCGGCTTCACGCCGTGGCTCTCCGACGGCAAGACCGCAGCACTCGCGGCGGGCCATGGCGGACGGTCCTTCAAGCTGTGGATCAGGGCGGAGGGCGTTCCCGTCGGCACGCTGGTGACGGGTGATGGCAGCGGCATCGAGTTCGCCTTCGCCGAGCGCGCCGAGAATGGCACCACCTACATCGTGGCATTCGGGCTGATGCAGGAGGACAACCATCCAGGCGACCCCGCATGGGTGAAATCACAGGCGGCGAAGATGTTTCCCAATGCGCGCGTCATCTCGCATGACTGGCACGACTGGGTGGATGATCCCTTTGCGCGCGGCACATGGGTGGCAGCGCTGGCGGGCCATGAGGCAGGCTACGAGTCGTCAAACTGGCAGCCCGAGGGGCGCATTGCCTTTGCCTCCTCCGACTATGCGCGTGAGCAGGCTGGCTGGTTCGAGGGTGCCGTGATTTCAGGCGAGGACGCCGCAGAGGCCGTGCTGAACTTCAGGTGAACAGCTGGCCGAAAACGTCCATCGAAGTGTTGGCGCCGCACACGACGATTCCGACGCGCTCGTCCTTCTCCGGCTTGTAAGCACCGGAAAGAAGTGCAGCGAAGGCAGCTGCACCGCCCGGCTCGGTGACCAGCTGCATCTCGCGCCACAGGTGGCGCTGCGCATTTCGGATGTCATCGTCGGAGATGAGCGTCACCTGCGCGATGTGATCCTTGGCGATCTCGAACATCAGCTTGCCCACCGTGCTGGCGCCGAGCGAATCCGTGGCCAGACCCGAGGGCTTCACCGCCACCCGCTCTCCCGCCGCCATGGCGGCGTGCAGCGTGTTGCAGGTTTGCGGCTCGACGCCCACGATCTTCACGCCGGACTGGTACCACGCGGCAATGCCGCCGATGAGGCCGCCGCCGCCAACGGCGACGAGCAGCGTATCGATACCCGGCGCTTGCGCTTCCAGTTCGCGGCCCAGCGTACCCTGGCCTTCGAGCGTTGCTTCTGCATCATAGGCGTGAACACTGGTGGCGCCGCTTTCGGCAATCCAGGCCTCGCACAGCGCCAGCGCCTCGGAGTAATTCGCGCCCTTCTGCACCACTTCCGCACCATAGGAGGCAATGCGGGCGACCTTGGCGGGTGAAGATATTTCGGGAACGAAGATCTTGGCGCGGTGGCCGAGCTGGCGTGACGCATAGGCGACGGCGGCACCGTGGTTGCCGCCAGACGCGGTGGCCACACCGCCTGCGCCCACGCTTGCCTGCAGCAGCGTGTTGAAGGCGCCCCGCGACTTGAAGCTGCCGGCATGCTGCAGCAGTTCGAGCTTGAGCGTGACGGGGAGTTCGACGCCTTCCACCGTCACCGAGACGACGGGCGTGCGGCGCAGGTGATTGGCGATGCGCGCGGCGGCGCGGGTGATGGCGTCACGCGTGATCATTCGGCGGGCGCCACGCTGACCATGGTGTCCGACTTGCCGCCGAACACCTGGTCGTAATAGCGCTTCTGCGCCTGCGCGGCGGTGAGCGCGTTGCGCATCAGGATCGAGACGGTGACGGGGCCAACGCCACCGGGCACCGGGGTGATCCAGCCGGCGGTTTCCGCGCAGGCCTCATAGTCGACGTCGCCCACCGTGAGGTGTCTGCCGTTCTCCTCGATCTGGTTGATGCCGATGTCGATGACGGCGGAGCCCGGCTTGATCATGTTGGGCGTGATGAAGCGCGGTTTGCCGACCGCGACGAAGATCGCATCCGCAGCGCGCGAATGGACGGCGAGGTTACGCGTCATGTGGTGGCAGACTGTGACGGTGGCGCCCTCCGCCATCAGCAGGAAGGCGATGGGCTTGCCGACGATTTCAGAGTGGCCGATCACCACAACCTCGAGGCCCTCGAGCTTGAGGCCGGTACGCTTGAGCAGTTCGACGGAAGCGGCGGCCGTGCAGGGAGCGAGCGAGGTGTCGCTGTAGACGATGTTGCCGATCGAAGCCGGGTGCATGCCTTCCACGTCCTTCAGCGGGTGGACGGCGGTCTGCAGCTCGCGGATGTCGAGGTGCTTCGGCACCGGGCGCTGGATGATGACGCCAGTGACGCGGGGGTCGGTGTTCAGCGCCTGCAGCATGGCCAGCATCTCGACGCGTGAGACCGTCGCCGGCAGGTGCCGCTCCTCGAACATGATGCCCGCCTTCTCGGCACCGCGCGCCTGGTTCCGCACATAGAGGTTGACGGCGGCAACATCACCGATGGTGATGGAGACGAGCTTCACCGGCCAGCCCTTGGCGGCCAGTTCCTCAACCCCCTGGTAGACGGCGCGGGTGATTTCCTCGGCGACGGGCTTGCCCAGCAGGGCATTGTGGCGAGTGGCGGTCTGGACGGTCATTGTCGGCACTTCCTTGAATGTGGCGCCTCTTTCTCACGCCGTGATCGCCATGCGCAAGCCCCTTGCATCCAGCGGCGGATCGGCGGGGAAAGAGACAGAACGGCCGCCAAGAACGCGCCTCGCACTCCACGCGCAGGCGCAGGCATCGAGAAGATCGTCGGCACCCACATCGGCACGGCGATAAGTGTGGGACGGCAGGCTGTCGAGAGGAAATCCTGCCGCCGCGAGGAGCGCCTTGCGAAGCGCGAGGCCGGGCACATGCGGACTGCCCTTCACTTTCTTCGGCAGCGGCAATGATCTCTCGCTGTTCATCGCCCAGAAGGCGAGTTCCGGGTGCACCTCGACGATGCGCGCCTGCAACTCCGGCGTGATGAGGGCGTCGATCTCGCGCATCTTGGGGAAAATGTGGAAGATCTGCTTCGACACTTTCTTCGGCGGATCAGAACTGGCGAGATTGGCAGCGCAGGCCTCGCGATAGTCGGCACACATCACGGCGGCGCGCGAGGGAACCGAGAAGACGCTCGACTGCCGCTCGCCCAGCCGCTGCCGCACCTCGCGCTCGGCGGCGCGGCCCGACCCTTGCGGAAAGCCGATGGGCATGTCGACGGCGATCACCGCCGCATCCATCGCGAGGACATCGGCGAAGCTGCGGCAGAGATGATGCGAGACGGTCTCTGCCCAGCGCACGGCGATCCAGCCGCCGGGGCAGCCATCGACACCGACGACGGGGGTCATGGTCCGTGCAGCGCGCCCGCCACGTTCAGCACCGTTGTGCCGGAACTGAGCGCGATGGCGCGGGACAAGGTCTTCATCGCCGCGGCAAAGGCGTCCTGCGGTGCGTGTTCGAGGCGCGCGGCGAGATAGAGGCCGCTGAGGAAATCACCCGTGCCGTTCGGCACCATTACGAGTTTTGGCGCGACAATGCGGTGAACCTCGTCGGCTGTGATCAGCAACGTGGCGAGGCCTTCATGCGATGGCACGGAGGTGGCGAGCACTTCCGGCAGTGACAGCGATCGCGCCGCGGTGATGGCGCTGGCCTCGTCCGTCACCTCATGGCCGGAAAGCCATGCAAGCTCGAAGGCATTGGGCGTGAGGCAGTTGGCGCGCGGCACCAGATGTGTGCGGATCGCTTCGGCCACCTCCTGCGGAATGTAGAGCCTGCCGTGGTCACCCATCACCGGATCCACCAGCAAATAGGGCACGGCAACGCGGCCAAGAAGGCCCGCCACCTCCTCCACCTGTCCCACGGATGCGAAGTAGCCGGTGAGCATGGCATCCAGGTTGTGAAGCGCGCCCAAAGCCTCCAGCGCGGCAAACATGCGCGCCATGTCCTCCGCCTGCGTACGGAAGCCTGCGGGTGCGCCATGGCCCGGGTGGTTCGACAGCGTGATCGTCGGCAGCGCCAGCACCTCGTGGCCCTTCGCCTGGAGCGCCGGAACGGCGGCGGAGTTGCCGACGGGGGCCCAGACGACCTGGCTGGAGATGCTGAGCACCTTCATCAGATCACGTTCTTCTCGAACAGCGGCTGGTTGTTGCGGATGCGATCGAAACCGAAGCGCGCGAGGTCGATGGTCTTGTAGCGGCCATCGATGACGAGCTCCGAGATCGCATTGCCCGCCGCCGGACCCTGCTGCAGCCCGTGGCCGGAGAAGCCATTGGCAAAGAGGAAGTTGGTGACGTCCGGATGCGGGCCGATCACCGCGTTCTGGTCCAGCGCGTTGTAATCATAATGCCCCACCCAGGCACTGATGACCTTGATCGCCTCGAACAGCGGAATGCGCTCGGCAAGAGCAGGCCAGATGTTCTCCTCGAACCAGTTGTGGTCAACCTCCCAGTCGAGGTTGCCCGGCTCCTGGTGTTCTTCCGGTGAAAGACCCGCAAGGAAGTTGCGGCCCTCGGGGCGAAAATAGGCGCCGCCGGGAATGACGGTGAGCGGGGCCTTGTGCAGCGCCTCGGTCGCGGCAGGGCAGTCGAGCACATAGACATAGCGCTTGCGCGGACCCACCGGCAGGTCGATGCCCGCCAGCTCGGCGAGCCTGCCCGCCCCGGTTCCCGCCGCATTGACCAGCGTGCCGCAGGCGATGGGCTCACCTGATGCCAGCATGACGCCGCTGATGCGCTCACCCGTACGCGTCACACCCGTCACCTCGTCCTGGATCAGCTCCACGCCCTTGGCGATGGCGGACTTCCGGAACAGGGCGGCGAACATGTAGGGGTCCACCCAGCCCTCGCCCGAAAGGCCGAAGCAGCCTGCCGCGATTCCCTCCGTCACCAGCCAAGGGAAGCGCGCCGCCAGCTCCTCACCGCGCAGCAGTACATTGTCAGCGCCGTTGGCGATCTGGACGGCGTGGTTCTCTTCGAGGATGGGCAGGCCCTCCGGCGTGGCACAGATGAGATAGCCCTGCTCCTTGAAGCCGATGTCGGCATCCGGACCGAACTCCTGCTTCAGGTTCTTGACCAGCGTGACGCCGAACTTGGAAAGACGGATGTTTTCGGGCGTCGAGAACTGTTGGCGGAGACCCCCAACCGAGCGGGCGGTGCAGCCCAGCGCCCAGCTCGTGTCCTTTTCCACCAGCGCGATGGTGCCCTTGAAGCCATTTTTCCGCAGGTAATGGGCGCTGGCGCTACCCACCACGCCGCCGCCCACGATCACGACGTCATATGCTTTCATGGGGGCGGACATTGCATAAAGCCGCAGCCCCCCACAAGGGCAGAAGCCATGCAGCTCATCCAAAAGTGGGCTTCCATTCGCGCATTGCGGCGACTAGCTTGCAGCGCAGCAAGAGACGGAAAAGACAAGATGTTCAGAGCAAGACGCAGCGTCCTCTACATGCCCGGCGCCAATGAGCGCGCCCTCGAGAAGGCGAAGTCGCTGGAGGCCGATTCGCTGATCCTCGATCTCGAGGATTCGGTTGCACCCGATGCCAAGGCCGAGGCCCGCACCAAGGTGGCGGCGGCCGTGAAGGCCGGGGGCTTCGGGCGGCGCGAGCTCGTGATCCGCATCAACGGCCTCGATACGCCCTGGGGCGTGGAAGACCTGAAGATGGCGGCCGAGGCGAACCCCGATGCCATCCTGGTGCCAAAGGTGGCCCGCCCCGGCGACATCGTGAACGTCTCCAAGATCCATGTCGGCATGGGGGGCGCCGAAAAGACCCGCATGTGGGCGATGATGGAAACACCCATGGCCATCTTCAACGTGCGCGAGATCGCCTCGGTGCACCAGGTGGCCCGCCTCTCCTGCTTCGTGCTGGGCACCAATGATCTCCTCAAGGAATCGCGCGCGCTGGCGACCGGCGGGCGCTTCGCCATTCTGCCGTGGCTGTCGATGACGCTGCTGGCGGCGCGCGCCTATGGCCTCGACGTGATCGACGGCGTCTACAACGACTTCCGCGACGAACAGGGCTTTCGCGCCGAATGCGAGCAGGGCCGCACGCTGGGCATGGACGGCAAGACGCTGATCCACCCCGGCCAGATCGCCGCCTGCAACGAGATGTTTTCGCCCGCTCCTGAAGAGGTGGCATGGGCGCGCAAGATCATCGCCGCCTTCCAGCTGCCGGAGAACGCGGCCAAGGGCGTGATCACGGTGGACGGCAAGATGGTGGAGCGCCTGCACCTTGTCATGGCGGAACGCGTGGCGGCCATCGCGGAGGCAATTTCGTGAGCATCAAGACAAACCCCGGCAATTACTTCGAGGACTTCCGCCTCGGCCAGAAGATCCGCCACGCCACGCCGCGCACGGTGACGGTGGGCGACGCGGCGCTTTACACCGCGCTCTATGGCTCGCGCTTCGCCGTGCAGTCATCCGATGCCTTCGCGAAGGCCATAGGCTACCCGCAGGCTCCTATCGATGACCTGCTCACCTTCCATGTCGTCTTCGGCAAGACCGTGCCGGACGTCTCGCTCAATGCGGTTGCCAATTTGGGCTATGCCGACTGCCGCTTCCTGAAGGCCGTCTATCCCGGTGACACGCTGGCAACTGTCTCAGAGGTGATCGGCCTCAAGGAGAATTCCAACGGCAAGACCGGCACGGTTTACGTCCGCTCCGTCGGCACCAACCAGCGCGGTGAAGACGTGCTCTCCTATGTGCGCTGGGTGATGGTGCGGAAGCGCGACGAGTCCGCCCCGGCACCCGAAGCCGTGGTGCCGCAGCTGCCGAAGCGCGTGGACCTCGCCGAACTTGGCCGCGCCGTTCCGGTGATCAATGCAAAGAATTGGGACGATGGCCTGGCAGGCTCCCCGCATCGCTTCGGCGACTATGTGGCGGGCGAGAAGATCGACCATGTGGATGGCATGACGGTGGAGGAGGCCGAGCACCAGATCGCCACGCGCCTCTACCAGAACACCGCCAAGGTTCACTTCAACCAGCATTCCGAGGCGCAGGGGCGCTTCGGCCGCAGGCTGATCTATGGCGGCCACGTCATCTCTCTGGCGCGTGCCTTGAGCTTCAATGGATTGGCCAACGCTTTCCACATCGCCGCCATCAACGCCGGCCGCCACGTGGCCCCGCTGTTCGCGGGCGGCACGGTTTTCGCGTGGTCGGAGATCATCGAGACGGCGGAGCTGCCGGGGCGTTCAGATGTCGGCGCACTGCGTATCGTGACGCGGGCAACGCGCGATGTTCCGTGTACGGAATTCCCTGTCGAGGACGGCGCACCCGACAAGCCGGGGGTGATTTTGGAGCTGGATTACTGGGCGTTTATGGTGCGATAACCTTTTTGCGTCCGTCACCCCACCGGCGTCCACAGCACCTGATCAATCCGTGTCGCCCCCGACGCCAGCATCACCAGCCGGTCCAAGCCCAGCGCCACGCCCGAGGCGGGCGGCATCATCGCCAGTGCCTGCAGCAATTCCTCGTCGATCGGATAGCGCTCGCCATAGACCTGTTCCTTGACGTCCATCTCGGCCACGAAGCGGCGGCGCTGCTCGTTCGGGTCGGTGAGCTCGCCGAAGCCGTTGGCGAGTTCCACGCCGCAGGCATAGAGCTCGAAGCGCTCCGCCACGCGGGGGTCATGCACGGTGGTGCGGGCGAGTGCGGCCTCGACGGACGGATATTCATAGAGCACCGTGATGCGGCCAAGCCCAAGCTGCGGCTCCACCTTCTCCGACAGGATGCGGCTGAAGATATCCGACCAGCTTTCGCCCGCGCCGAAGGCCACCGGCGAGACAGCCGCAAGCGCTTGCGCGTCGGCCGTGCCATCAGCCCGCAGCGTGGCAAGAAGGTCCACCCCGGCATGAACCTTGAAGGCTTCGTTGACGGTCAGCCATTCAGCCTTGGCGAAGGGATCGGCCTCCCTGCCCCGCCAGCGGAACTGCCGCGTTCCGGCAGTTTCCGCAGCCAGCTGCACAAGCGCCAGCGTATCGGCGATAATGGTCTCGTAATCCTCCCGCACCCGGTACCACTCCAGCATGGTGAATTCGGGCGAGTGCGTCAGCGTCCGCTCGCGGTTCCGCCACACGTGCCCGAGGTTGAAGATGCGCTGTTCGCCCGCCGCCAGCAGCTTCTTGGCTGCAAATTCCGGCGATGTGTGCAGGTAGCGCCGCTCGATTGAGCCGTCCGGCAGGATCAGCTCGGTCGAAAAGGCATGGAGATGGGCCTCGTTGCCGGGCGAAACGGCCAGTGCCGCGCAGTCAACCTCGATGAAATCACGCTCGGCGAACCACTGGCGGATGCCCGCCACGATGCGGTTCCGGGCCAGCAGGAAGGGGCGGCGGTCGGCATGGCGGGCCGGGTCGAACCAAGGCGAGTCCTGGGCAGCCAATGGCTGATTCTCCTGGGGGGTTGGCTTCCGGGGTGGCCGCTGCTAATACCCCGCGCAACCAAATCCGGCAATTCTTCAGAAAACGAGAGACGAAATTGGTCAAGGTAATCGCAAGTGGTGTCCGCAAGGGCAATGTCATCGAGCACGAGGACGGCAAGCTCTATGTCGTGCTGAAGGCCGAATCCATGCACCCCGGCAAGGGCACGCCGACCACCACGATCGACATGCGCCGCATCTCGGACGGCGTGAAGACGGTGGTGCGCTACAAGACGACCGACCCCCTCGAGCGCGCTTTCGTGGAGACCATCACCCACTCCTACCTCTACAAGGATGACGACAACTACGTCTTCATGAACCCCGAGAACTATGAGCAGATCCAGGTTCCGGCCGACATGCTGGGCGATAGCGCCCCCTTCCTGCAGGAAGGCATGGAGTGCCAGATCGCCCTTTTCAACGGCGTGCCGATCTCCATCGAACTGCCGCAGCGCGTGACCCTCGAAATCGTCGAGACCGAGCCCGCCATCAAGAACCAGACGGCGTCGTCCTCGTTCAAGCCCGCGCTGCTCTCCAACGGCGTGCGCACCATGGTGCCGCCGCACATCGCATCCGGCACCCGCATCGTGGTGCAGACGGAAGACGCGTCCTACGTGGAGCGCGCGAAGGACTGATATCCTCGCTCATTGCAGTCATCATCATGGCCGGGCTTGTCCCGGCCATTTTTTGTCTTCTCCTGCTCCTTCAGCGGGAGAGGACGAAGATCACCCGAAGGCCTTCGCCATCACATCCGCCAGACGCTTGGCGAAATTCGCGGGGTCCGGCACCTGCTCGCCTTCGATGATGAAGGCCTGGTCAAGCAGCAGCTGCGCGGCGTCATCGACCGACGCGGCACCCTTGGCCTGCACCAGCGCGGCCAGCGCCTTGATGAGCGGGTGAGTGGGGTTCACTTCAAGGATGGGAGCCGACACCGAGATGCCGGAATCCTTCTGCCGTGACAGCAGCTTCTCCAGCGTGCGGTCCATCATGCTGTCGTTGACGATGCAGACGGCACTCTCCGTGAGGCGCTTGGATGAACGGACGTCCTTCACCCGCTCGCCAAGCGCCTGCTTCAGCGCGGCGTTGAGAACGGCCGTCGCCGCATCATCCGCCGCATCGGATTTTGCCTCATCCTTGGTTGCGATCAGGTCAAGATCAGCCGAGCCTTGCGTGACGGACTTGAAGGGCTTGCCTTCATAACCCAGCGCGGTGCGCACCCAGAACGAGTCGACCGGATCGGTGAGCAACAGAACCTCCACGTCCCTCGCCCTGTAGCCTTCGAGCTGCGGCGAGGCCTTGGCCTTGGCGGCGTCCTCGGCGGTGAGATAGTAGATCGCCGTCTGGTTCTCCTTGAGGCCGGCAATGTAGTCCTTGAGGCTCACGAGCTCGCCCTTGGTCGACTTGAAGCGCACGAGCTCATAGAGCTGGTCGCGGCGCTCCATGTCCTCGTAGAGGCCTTCCTTCAGCACCGGGCCATAGATGTCCCAGAGCTTGGCGTAGGCGGCGGCGTCGGTGTCGGCGAGCTTCTTGAGCTCGGCAAGGACCTTGTTGGTGACGGCCTTGCGGATGGCGGCGACCTGCGGATTGTTCTGCAGCATCTCGCGCGAGATGTTGAGCGGCATGTCCTCGGAATCGATCACGCCGCGCACGAAGCGCAGATAGGCCGGCAGGATCTCCACGTCGTCGGCGATGTAGACGCGCTTCACATAAAGCTTCTGGCGACCGCGGCGCTCCGGATCATAGAGATCGAAGGGGCGCTCGCCCGGCACATAGAGCAGAACGGTGTATTCATTGCGGCCCTCGGCGCGGTAGTGCAGCGTCAGTGCCGGGTCGGAATAGCTGCCTGAGATGTGGCCGAAGAACTCCTTGTGCTGCTCCGGCGTGATGTCGGACTTCGCGCGCGTCCAGATCGCATTGGCGGAGTTGATCTGCCGCGCCGTCTCGTTGCCCACCGCCAGCATGATCGGGTGCGCGATGTGATCGGAATAGGTGCGCACCACGCTCTCGATCTTCCAGTCTTCGAGAAACTCCAGCGCGTCATCCTTCAGGTGCAGCACGATGGAGGTGCCGCGCGGCGCGTTCTCGACCGGCGTCACGGTGAAGCTGCCCGAGCCATCCGACGACCACATATAGGCCTTGTCGGAGCCCGCGCGGCGCGAGATCACGTCCACCTGCGAGGCGACGATGAAGCCCGAATAGAAGCCGATGCCGAACTGGCCGATGAGGTGAACGTCACCCTGCTTGGCCTTCACCTGTTCCACGAAGGCCTGCGTGCCGGACTTGGCAATGGTGCCGAGATTGTCGATCAACTCCTGCTCGGTCATGCCGATGCCGGTGTCGGTGATGGTGAGGGTCTTCTTGTCCTTGTCGGGCGTGATGGTGATGGTGAGGTCCGGCTGGCCCTCCAGCAGTGCCGGATTTGCGATCGCCTCGTAGCGCAGCTTGTCGAGCGCATCGGCTGCGTTCGAAATCAGCTCGCGCAGGAAAACGTCACGGTCGGAATAGACCGAGTGCACCATCAGGTGGAGGAGCTTTGCCACCTCCGCCTGGAATTGGTGGGACGTCGCGGTCGTGGTGGCGTGTGTGGTCGCCGTGTCAGTGGCCATGTCACCCTCTTCACAAGCATGTGATGTGATTGATGGGTGGGATATCGGGTGCCGGTGCCCGATGGTCAAGGGGCGGAAACAAAAGAGAAAAGGCCGAAGCATCATCTGCTCCGGCCTTCGAAACTCTCTTGAGAATACGCCTCAACACACTGAAACTTGGGGTGGCCCGGCCGGCGAAACGAGATCCGGGGGGCTGGGGGGGCTGAGTTTCCGAAGCTCAACGCCAGCCGGGCCTCTAGAGGCAACATGGGTCTTATCGCCTGCGAGATGGGCGGCAGCTTGATCGCAATGCGGCCAAAAAGTGATTTCCGGCTGCTGCTTGCCAAGCCTGCCGAACGGGTACATCTTCTCATTCGTCATCAGCCTGTCACGAGCTTGCGGGGTCACGCAGTTGGACAAGACGGACGGTATAATTCCACTCCGGCCCTGGGAGGCAAATGCCCCGGCCGGACAGACACTCTCGAACAATCCGCATCCGCAGAAACCGCCAGAGCGCGTCGCCTTCGACCGCAGGGAACTGCAAACCATCCTGGGCTTCTATGGCAACAAGGTTGCCGAGGGCGAATGGCGCGACTACGCCATGGACTTCGGGCGCGAGAAGGCGGTGTTCTCCGTCTTCCGCCGCGCCTCGGAGGTGCCGCTTTATCGGGTCGTGAAAGACCCCGCACTGGCCAGGAAGCAGGGCATGTATTCAGTGGTGGCGCAGACCGGGTTGATCCTCAAGCGCGGCCATGACTTGAGCACGGTGCTGCGCGTGCTGGCGAAGACGCCGAAGCTGTCCAGCATCTGAGCAAAGAAAAACCCCGGCGTTTCCGCCGGGGTTTTCCGTCTCGTCTCAGGCCGCGCTCATTCCTGGCGCATGATCCCGAGGATGTTCAGGATGTTGACGAACAGCGAGATGAAGCTGCCATAGAGCATGAAGGCGCCGAAGATCGACTTGCCGCGGGCAATGCCGGGCGCGTCGCCCTCGACATACATCTCCTTGATCTGCTGCGTCTCGTAGGCGGTGATGCCGGCGAACAGCAGGACGGTGACGATCGACGTGATCAGGCTCATCATCGTCGACTGGACGAAGAAGGCGTTGACCAGGATCGCCACGATGATGCCGATGGAGGCCATCATGAAGAAGGAGCTCATGCCCGACAGGTCACGCTTGGTGACGTAACCCGCGAGGCTGGTGGCGCCGAAGGTGATGGCGGTGATCAGGAAGGCCTGGAACACCATCGACGGGTCGATCGACAGGTAGGTGCCGATCATCGGTGCGATGGCGAGACCCCACAGCGCCACATAGCCCCAGTAGGCGCCATGCGCGACGGCGCTGTTGCTGGAGAACATCAAGCGCGGGGCGAAAAAGCCCATGCCGATGAGGGCGATGAAGAACACCCACTTCAGAGAATAGACGGCGGCCATCGCGGCCGGGTTGGACGCAACCAGCATGGTGATGACGGCCGTAGCGGCCACGCCAAGCGCCATGTAGTTGTAAACGCCCAACATATAGGAGCGCAGCCCTTGGTCGATCTCGGCCCGGGACTGGGTCCTGACTTGGGTTTGAAAGCGAGTGTCGGCCATAGTTTTCGTTCCTCCAAAGAGACTTGGCACGAATATGGGTTCGCGCCACTTCCACCGCAAGTTACAGGAAATTTAGGAAAGCGCCAAGGCGATCACGAATTCGCGAGCGCCTCCATCTTGCGGGCCAGCGCCACGTCCTTTTCGGTGACGCCGCCCGCCGTATGGGTGGAAAGCGTCACGTCGACCCGGCCATAGACATTGGTCCATTCCGGATGGTGGTCTTCCTTTTCGGCATAAAGCGCCACCCGGCTCATGAAGCCCCAGGCCTGGGAAAAGGACTTGAACTGGTAGGTCTTGGTGATGGCGTCGCGCCCTTTGGCCTCCGCCCAGCCGTGCAATTCATGGAGCGCCTTGGCGCGTTCGACCCCGACCAGTGGCTTGTCCGTCATAAACCTGCCTGCAAACGATATGATTCCTCGACCGCATAGGGACCACCCCCACGCGACGGGCGCGACGAGAACAGGACAAAGCGCCCAACCTCGAAGACCCGGCTCTTGTAGAGGTTATGGGACGCGACGAAGGCGTGCAAGGCCCGAAGGTTCGGCTCCTTGAGCCGCGCCAGCGTCACGTGCGGTGCAAACTTGCGTTGCTCGGCCGGCAGGCCGAGTGCCTGGCAGATCCGCTCGTGAATGGACTGCAGCCGGCGCAGTTCCGGGCTTTCCTCGACGGCGGCGAACAGCGAATGGGGCTTGTTGCCGCCGAACACGTCGCAGCCCGACAGCCTGAGCTTGAAGGGCCGGGCCTCCACGCCTTCCAGCTCGTAGCTGATCTCGCGGGCCAGCCCCTCGTCGATGTCCCCGATGAAGCGCAGCGTGATGTGATAGGATTCGCGGTCGATCCAGCGCGCCCCGCTGATGCCGCCACGCATCAGGTCGAGATCGAAGGCCACATCATCCGGAATTTCGACGCCGGTGAACAGTCGTGGCATGCGGGGCCTCCTTTGCCGTCAAGGATGGGCGAATCGCGATCACTCAACGGTATCGCGAATTTCGTGAAACCAAAGCCCTAATTTGCGGCAGCCTTGCCCAGAAGCTGTTCAACGCTGGGCAGGATGCGGGCGACGATCACGTCCACCCCGGCCGGGCTCGGGTGCATGCCGTCGCCCTGGTTCAGCTTCGGGTCCGCCGCCACGCCGTCGAGAAAGAACGGGTAGAGCAGCACGCCATGCTTGGCGGCGAGCCGCTGGTACATGCCATCGAAGGCCGCCTGATACTCCGGGCCCATGTTCGGCGGGGCCCGCATGCCGGCGAGCAGCACGGGAAGCTTCTTCTCGGCGAGTGCGGTGAGCAGCCGGTCCAGCGCCTGCTCAGCCTGTGCCACCGGCAGCCCGCGCAGGGCATCATTCGCCCCCAGCTCGACGATGACGGCGTTGACGGGCTCGGCCAGCGCCCAGTCCAGCCGGGCCGCACCATCGGCCGCGGTATCGCCCGACACGCCGGCGTTGATCACTTTCACGTCATGGCCCTTTGCCTTCAGCGCCGCCTCCAGCCGGGCCGGGAAGGTCTCGGTGGGGCCAACCCCCAGCCCGGCCGTCAGGCTGTCGCCCAGCGCCAATATGGTGACGGGAGCGGCGGCGGCACCCGCGGCGGTGAGGGCAAGAAGCGCCAGGGCAGTGAAAAGTTTCAGCATGAGCGTCACTTAAGCGCCACGGTTGTCCGGTTCAAGCATCCGCTTCTCGACTTAGACCGTAAGGGAAGCCATGTTCGACGCCATGACCACAACCTCCGTCTCGCTCCGAAACGTCCACCTGACGCTGCCCAGCCGGGCGGGAAACGTGGACATTCTGCGCGGCGTCGACCTCGACGTGAAGCCGGGCGAGGCTCTGGGCATCGTGGGGCCCTCGGGCTCCGGCAAGACCACGCTGCTGATGGTGATCGCCGGGCTCGAGAAGGCCTCGAAGGGCGACGTCACGGTGGCGGGAACATCGCTCAACGGCCTGAGCGAGGACGAACTCGCTGCCTTCCGCCGCGATCATGTCGGCATCGTGTTCCAGTCCTTCCACCTGATCCCCACCATGACGGCGCTGGAGAACGTCGCCGTGCCGCTCGAGTTCCGCGGCGCCCGGGATGCGATGGACATCGCGGCGGACCGGCTGCAGCGCGTGGGCCTCGGCCACCGCCTCGACCACTACCCCAGCCAGCTCTCAGGCGGCGAGCAGCAGCGCGTGGCCATTGCCCGTGCGCTCGCGAGCGGTGCGAAGATCATCATCGCCGACGAGCCCACCGGCAACCTCGACCATGTGACGGGCGAGCAGATCATCAAGCTGCTGTTCGATGTGAAGAACCAGAGCGGCACCTCGCTCATCCTCGTCACCCATGACCGCGCGCTGGCCCAGCGCTGCGACCGCATGGCGGAAGTGCTGGACGGCAAGATCGTGTCCGGAGCAATGCCTTGAACATTGCACTGTGGCTGCGCTTCGCAGGCCGTGACCTGCGCTCGGGCCTGCAGGGTTTCTGGATTTTCCTCACCTGCCTCGCACTCGGCACCGGCACCATCGCCATCATCGGCGCGCTGTCCGCGTCGGTCGAGCGCGGCATCGACGAGCAGGGCCAGCCGCTGCTGGGCGGCGATCTCGAATTCTCGCTGGTCCATCGCCAGACGACCGAGCCGGAACTCGCCTTCATCACCTCGAAGGGCGAGGTGAGCAAGGTCGCCACGGTGCGCGGCATGGCGCTGACCGAGGACAACACCGCACTCGTCGAGGTGAAGGCCGTCGACGGCAGCTACCCGCTCTATGGTGCAGTGGTGCTTGAAGGCGGCATGCCGCTTGCCGAGGCCATTGCCACGAAGAACGGCGTGGCGGGCGCCGCGGCGGACCCGTTGCTGCTGGGCCGCCTCGGGCTGAAGCTCGGCGACAGGATCAAGCTCGGCGGCAGCGAGGTCGAGATTCGCGCGCTGATCACCAACGAGCCTGACCGGCTGTCCGATACGCTGGTGCTGGGCCCCCGCCTGATGATCTCGCCCGAGACGCTGGCCGCCACCGGCATCGTGCAGCCGGGAAGCCTCGTCACCTATCGCTACCGGGTGAAGCTCGCCGACACTTCGCTCACCGCCGCGAAGGCGGTTGAGAAGGAAGCCGACGCCAAGTTCAAGGACGCGGGCTGGCGCATCCGCACGCGCAACAATGCTGCCGCCGGCGCTGACGGCTTCGTCGAGCGGCTCGGCTACTTCATGACCCTCGTTGGCCTCGCCTCGCTGATCGTCGGCGGTGCAGGCATCGCCAATGCGGTGCAGGCCTTCGTGACGCGCAAGATGGGGTCCATCGCCACACTCAAGTGCCTCGGCGCCTCCTCGCGCGACGTGATGGGCATCTATCTCACCGAAATCTTCCTCGTGGCGCTGATCGCCATCGCACTCGGCCTTGCAGCGGGCGCCATCGCACCGCCGGTCATCACCGCGCTGTTCGGTCAGGTCATCCCGGTGCCGCTGTCGCAGCACTTCAACGCCTGGCCGCTGGTTTTCGCGGGAACGCTGGGTCTGCTCACCACGCTGGCCTTCGCGCTGTGGCCCCTGGCGCATACGCGCCAGGTGGCGGCCTCGGCACTGTTCCGCTCGCGCATCGTGCCGGTGCGCGGCTGGCCGGGGCTGGGGCCCTTCCTCGTCATCCTGCTCGCCCTCATGGTGATGGCGGCACTGACCTTCTATGCCTTCGAGAACGTCAAGGTGACCGCCTATTTCCTGGGCGGGCTGGTGGCGAGCTTCGTGGTGCTGCTGGGTCTGGCGCGGCTGATCATTGCCGGTGCCGAACGGTTGCCGCGCAGCCGCTCCGCCATCTGGCGCTACGCAATCGGCAACATCTACCGGCCCGGTTCTGCCGCCGCCTCCGTCATCCTCGCGCTTGGCCTCGGCCTGACGCTGTTCGTGACGCTGGCACTGACCGACCGCAGCATCTCCAGGGAACTTCTCTCATCGATCCCCGAGCGGGCGCCGGCCTTCTTCTTCCTCGACGTGCCGAACGGCGAATTGCAGATCTTCAAGGACGCCCTCGCCAAGGACCCGGACGTCATCCACACCAACAACACGCCGATGCTGCGCGCCCGCGTTGTGGCGGTGAAGGGCGTTCCCTCCGAAAAGGTGAAGGCGTCGCCTGAGTCGAACTGGGCGCTGCGCGGCGACCGCGGCATCACCTATGCCGACACATTGCCCGAAGGCTCACGTCTGGTTGAGGGCGAATGGTGGCCGGCGGACTACAGCGGCCCGCCGCTCGTCTCGCTGGTGGATGAAATTGCCAATGGCATCGGCGTGAAGATCGGTGATGAGATCACCGTCAACGTTCTGGGCCGCGACGTGACCGCCAAGGTCGCCAATTTGCGCGCCGTCAACTGGCGGAGCCTCGGCATCAACTTCGTCATGGTGTTCACCCCCAGCACCCTGAAGGCGGCACCGCACAACCATCTGGTCACCGTCGAGATGAAGGGCGGCGACGAGGCGAAGCTGCTGAACGCCATGGCGCGCGCCTACCCCTCCGTCACCGCGGTGCGCGTGAAGGACGCCATCGACATGGTGAGCGGGCTTCTGGAAAAGATGCTGATGGCGATCCGCGGCGCCAACATCCTCACGCTGCTGACCGGCATGCTGGTGCTTGCGGGGGCCCTTGCGGCGGGCCTGTCCGAGCGGCTCTACGAGGCGGTGGTGCTGAAGACCTATGGCGCCACCAAGCGCCAGCTGATCGCCGCCTTCGTCATCGAATATGCGGGCCTCGGGCTGGCGGCTGCTGCCTTCGGCCTCGCGGTTGGTTCCGTCGCCTCATGGTTCCTGTCGCACTTCATCCTGGAAATTCCGTGGAGCTTCTCGGGCCCCACGGCGGTGCTGACGGCACTTCTTGCCATGGCGGTGACGGTGGCGGGCGGGCTTGCCGTCACCTGGCGTGCACTTTCGGCCAAGCCCGGGCCCTTGCTGAGAAACGAGTAGAATTCACCGGCAACTCACGTTAGGCAGGCTCCATGGTCGTTCTCAATCGCATCTACACCCGCACCGGCGACGCCGGAGAAACTGCACTCGGCACCGGCGAGCGCGTGTCCAAGGCGCATTGGCGCATCCAGGCCTATGGCACCGTGGATGAAACCAATTCGACGCTCGGCATCGTGCGCCTCCACACCACCGCGCCCGAGATGCAGAAGCTCGACCAGATGCTGGCGCGCATCCAGAACGAGCTGTTCGATCTGGGCGCCGATCTCTGCGTGCCCGACACCGGCAAGGATCTCGGCTACGAACCGTTGCGCATTCTCCCGAAGCAGTATGAGCGCATCGAGGCGGAGATCGACGAGCTCAACGGCGAACTCTCGCCCTTGCGCTCCTTCGTGCTGCCGGGCGGTCACCCCGCTGCGGCGTACCTCCACATCTCGCGCACCGTCTGCCGGCGCGCCGAACGCCTCATCGTCGAGCTTGCCTCGCATGAGGGCGAGCATGTGAGCGAGGGGGCGGTGGCCTATGTGAACCGGCTGTCCGACTTCTTCTTCGTGGCCAGCCGCTGGGCCAACGCGAAATCTGGCGCCGGTGACGTGTTGTGGGTGCCGGGCAAGACCCGCTGAGGACTGGCGGATGTTCGTTCCCCTTCACGATTCAACCCCGCTGAAGGTCATCCGCTTCCAGGCCGTCACCATCACCATCATCGCGTTGAACGTGGTGATGTATCTCTCAACCGGCGCCTTCAATTCGGAAGCCGTTCTCCAGACCATCGCCACCGGCTGGGGCGTGGTGCCGGGCGAATTGACGCACAGCACGTCGGTTGCGGTGCCCTATCACCCCGTGCCCGAGCCCTTCACCCTCATCAGCTACATGTTCCTGCATGCCGGCTGGTGGCACCTCATTTCCAACATGCTGTTCCTCGGGGTCTTCGCCGACAACATCGAGGACGCCTATGGCCATGCCGCCTTCGCCTTCCTCTACCTGATGTCGGGCGTGGTGGCGGCACTGCTCTATGTTCTGATGGCGCCGGCCTCCGACATTCCACTGGTGGGTGCATCAGGCGCCGTATCCGGCATTCTTGGCGCCTATGTGGTGCTGTTTCCGCACGCCCGGGTGTGGATCCTGCTGTTCCTGCGCATTCCGCTGCGCATCGGCGCCGCCTGGGTGCTGGGCGGCTGGTTCCTGCTGCAGATCTTCTCCTGGTGGATGGACAGCGGGAACCCGGAGGCAGGCGTGGCCTGGGCCGCCCATGTCGGTGGGTTCATTGCCGGGGCGGCGCTGACCTTTGCGCTGCGCCGTCGGCTGTGGATGCGGCTGGAGCCATGAAAAGTGTCCTTTTGCCCAATGGATAGGTCGCATTCGGCCATCAAGCGGCGTTGCTGGAATTGACTTGAGGTTTTCCCCTCACTAGGGTCCGGCCACTTTTTCAAAGACCGCCAAATCGAGGAACAGAATGAAAGTCCTGGTCGCTGTGAAGCGGGTCGTTGACTACAACGTCAAGATCCGTGTGAAGGCCGACGGTTCGGGTGTCGAACTGGCCAACGTCAAGATGTCGATGAACCCCTTCGACGAAATCGGCGTCGAGGAGGCCGTGCGCCTCAAGGAAGCCGGCAAGGCGACGGAAGTCATCGCCATTTCGGTGGGCCCCGCCCAGGCGCAGGAAACCCTGCGCACCGCGCTCGCCATGGGCGCCGACCGCGCCATCCTGGTCAAGACCGACGACCTGATCGAACCCCTGGCGGTTGCCAAGATCCTCAAGGGCGTGGTCGAGGCCGAAGGCCCGGAGATCGTGATCCTCGGCAAGCAGGCGATCGATGATGACTGCAACCAGACCGGCCAGATGCTGGCGGCCCTCCTGGGTTGGCCGCAGGCCACCTTCACCTCGAAGCTCGAGCCCGGCGCGGGCGAGGCGCAGATCACGCGTGAGATCGACGGCGGGCTTCAGATGCTCACCGTGAAGCTGCCGGCAGTGGTCACCACTGACCTCCGCCTCAACCAGCCGCGCTATGCGTCCCTTCCCAACATCATGAAGGCGAAGAAGAAGCCACTGGATGAGAAGACGCCCGCCGACTACGGCGTCAACACGGCACCGCGCCTCAAGGTCGTGAAGACCGAGGAGCCGCCGAAGCGCCTGGCCGGCATCAAGGTGGGCTCGCCCGCCGAACTCGTCGCCAAACTCAAGGAAGCGGGAGCAATCTGATGGCTGTCCTCCTCATCGCCGAACACGACAATGCGTCGATCAAGGACGCAACCCACAAGGCATTGACCGCCGCGGCCCAGATGGGCGGCGACGTGCACGTGCTGGTCGCCGGCAACAATGCCGGCGCTGCCGCCGCGCAGGCTGCAAAGCTCGATGGCGTCAAGAAGGTGCTGCACGTCGACAGCGCATCGCTCGAGCGCCCGCTCGCCGAGCCGATGGCGGCGCTCATCGTGTCGCTGGCGCCCGCCTATGACCACATCGTCTCGCCCGCCACCGGCAACGGCAAGAACTTCATGCCGCGCGTGGCCGCACTCCTCGACGTGATGCAGATCTCCGACATCTCGGAAGTGAAGTCGGCCGATACCTTCGTGCGCCTGATCTATGCCGGCAATGCGGTGCAGACCGTGCAGTCGACCGACCCCAAGAAGGTCATCACCGTGCGCACCGCCTCCTTCCCGGCGACGGGCGAGGGCGGCTCGGCGGAAATCGCCAAGGTCGATGCCGTCGCCGATCCGGGCCTGTCTTCCTACAAGGGCGAGAATCTGTCGAAGTCGGACCGACCGGAACTCACCTCGGCCAAGATCGTCGTCTCCGGCGGCCGCGGCATGCAGAACGGCGACAACTTCAAGCTGCTCGACTCGGTTGCATCCAAGCTCAACGCCGCCGTCGGCGCCTCGCGCGCCGCGGTTGACGCGGGCTATGTGCCGAACGACTACCAGGTCGGCCAGACCGGCAAGGTGGTCGCCCCCGACCTCTACATCGCGGTCGGCATCTCGGGTGCGATCCAGCATCTGGCGGGCATGAAGGACTCGAAGATTATCGTCGCCATCAACAAGGATGAAGAGGCGCCGATCTTCCAGGTGGCGGATTACGGCCTGGTGGCCGACCTGTTCACCGCCGTCCCCGAACTCGACGCGGAACTCGCCAAGCTCGGCAAGTGAGCGGTTCACATCAAGCGGAATGAGGGGCGGCTTCGGCCGCCCTTTTTCGTTGCATGGCGCCCATGCCATCACTCACCCACTGAGGCGAACCCCTCAATATGCCGCTCATTCGTGCAAGTGCCGCGATATCCAATCTAAAGTGCTATTGCTGCGACTGCGAAACGCCCTTGCCCTGCAAATAGGCGCGATATAGGCTCCGGCAGCATTTGAATTCAGGCACATTGTTACCATGCAGATCAAGAAAGTAGGCGTCATCGGCGCCGGTCAGATGGGTAATGGCATCGCGCATGTCTGCGCGCTCGCTGGCTATGACGTCGGCCTCTTCGACGTCAGCAAGGACCGGATCGAGGCGGGCCTCGCCACGATCAACGGCAATCTTGCTCGCCGCGTGCGCTCCGGCAAGCTCTCGGAAGCCGATCGTGATGCGGCCCTCTCGCGCATCAGGGGCGTTCCCTCATATGAGGGCTTCGGCGACTATGACCTCATCATCGAGAGTGCCGTCGAGGACGAACAGGTCAAGCGCAAGATCTACCAGGCGCTCTGCCCGCACCTGAAGCCCGAGTGCCTCGTCGGCTCCAACACCTCCTCGATCTCGATCACCAGGCTCGCCGCCGCGACGGACCGCCCCGAGAAGTTCATGGGCATACATTTCATGAACCCCGTGCCGGTGATGGAGCTGGTCGAGCTCATCCGCGGCATCGCAACGGATGAAGCCACCTTCTCGGTGGCCAAGGAATTCGCCTCCTCGCTCAAGAAGACCATCGCCGTCTCCGAGGACTTCCCCGCCTTCATCGTCAACCGCATCCTGCTGCCGATGATCAACGAGGCGATCTATACGCTCTATGAAGGCGTTGGCGGCGTGGAAGCCATCGACACCGCCATGAAGCTCGGCGCCCGCCACCCCATGGGCCCGCTGGAACTCGCCGACTTCATCGGCCTCGACACCTGCCTCTCGGTAATGCAGGTGCTGCATGACGGGCTGGCGGACTCGAAGTACCGCCCCTGCCCGCTGCTGGTGAAATATGTCGAAGCCGGCTGGCTCGGCCGCAAGACCAACCGCGGCTTCTACGACTATCGCGGCGAGACGCCGGTTCCGACGCGCTGA
>JBEARP010000159.1:0-2715 GCA_041163105.1 Pseudomonadota bacterium | reverse complement strand
CCGTCGGTCGTCACCACCGAGACGCCGGTGGCGGCCAAGCCCATGGCGGCCAGAAAGTCCTCCACCCTCACGGGCGGCTTTGCCATCGCGTTCATCTGCCCGTTCCCTCCGTTCAGATGGGGGAAACTTGACATGGGGCACGGCATCGGAAAAATAGATTATATCGCGCCGTCGAATAGGATTTTACGATGCTGCGCTATACGCTGCGCCAGATCGAATATGCCGTGGCCATCTGGGACCATGGTTCGGTGGCGGCCGCCTCGGCGCATCTGGGCGTGGCCCAGCCCACGCTGTCCGCCTCGCTCGCCAAGCTCGAGGCGCAGATCGGGCTGCAGCTGTTCATCCGCCACCATGCGCAAGGGGTGAGCCCATCTCCCGCGGGCCTCCGCTTCCTTGCCGAGGCGCGGAACCTGCTCACTCACGCGCAGGACCTGCAGCGCGACACGGCGGCGGCGGGCACCGCCATCGAGGGCCAGCTGGCACTGGCGAGCTTCGCCACCATTGCCCCCTCCTTCGTGCCACCGCTGATCAAGGGCTTCATGAGCCAGCACCCGAAGGTCTCGATCCGCATGGCGGAGGGCACGCAGGACGAACTGCTCAAGGGCGTGCGCACCGGCGCGTTCGACGTGGCACTGCTTTATGACGTGGACATGCCGGAGGACTTTACCGTCACACCGCTCGCCTCCTTCGCGCCGCATGTGCTGCTGCCGGGCAAGCACAAGCTGACGCGGCTGAAACACGTTCCCCTCATCGCGCTGAAGGACGAGCCCTTCGTGCTGCTCGACATCGCGCCGAGCCGCACCTACTTCACCCGCATTCTCGAGACGGCGGGGATCACGCCGAGGGTCGCCTTCTCGTCGCCCTCGCTGGAGGTGGTGCGCGGGCTGGTGGGGCAAGGGCTCGGCTATTCGATCCTCGTGACGAGGCCCTTCGGCGACCACTCCTATGCCGGAGAAGAACTGGCCGTAAGACCCATTGCGGACGCGGTGGAGCGCGGCGTCATCGCGCTTGCAGCACTCAGGCAAATGCGCAAGACACGGCTGGTCTCGGCCTTCGAGGCGCATTGCGTGGATTATTTCAGGACCGTCGGAACGTGAGCCAGCCTTCAGCAACCATCATCGGCGCCGGCATTGTCGGCGTTTCGGCCGCGGCCTTCCTGCAGCGCGAAGGTTACAAGGTGACCATCATCGACCGCGTGCCGCCGGGCGAAGGGGCCAGCTTCGGCAATGCCGGCGGACTTGCGTTTGCCGAGATCGTACCGACCGTTCACCCGCATATGCTGATGAAAATTCCGGGCTGGCTGCTGGACCCGCTGGGGCCGCTCACCATCCGCTGGTCGTATCTTACCAAGGCGCTGCCGTGGTTCATCTCCCTCGCCCGCAACTCCATGCCGGACCGGGTGAAGGCCATCACCGCGGCCCGCGCCGACCTTGCCATGCGGGTCGTCTCCGACTTCGAGACGCTGCTGAAGGCGGCGGGCACGGCGGACATGATCCGCCTGCAGGATACGCTGCGGCTTTACGACAATGAGGCGCAGTTCCTCTCGGAAGCGAATGAGCGCGCGGTCAAGAACGCCCATGGCTACGAGATGAAGCGCATCTCGGGCGACGAGGCGCGCGAGTTGGAGCCGGCGCTGGGCAAGAATGTGCACTGCGGTGTTTTCCACGGCGGCTGGTTCTTCCTCACCAACCCGGGGCGCGCGGTGAAGTCCATCGCGGCGGACGTCGTGAAGAACGGCGGGACGGTGCTGCAGGACGACGTGGTGACGCTGGAGCGCGAGGGCAATCGCGTCAGCGGCCTCAGGCTCAAGGAACATGGGCTGCACCAGGTGGACAAGCTGGTCATCTGTGCCGGGGCCTATTCCCACCTGCTGGCCAAGCAGCTGGGCGAGAAGGTGCTGCTGGAGGCCGAGCGCGGCTATCACATGGTGCTGCCGAATTCGGGCGTGAGCCTGTCGCGCTCGCTGACCTATGCGGGCAAGCCCGGCGCGGCGACGCCGATGGAGATGGGGCTCAGGCTGGCGGGCTCGGACGAATTCGCGGGCCTCGATGCGGCACCCAACTATGCCCGGGCCGATGCGCTGTGGACGAATTTCAAGACCGTGCTGCCCGGACTGCGCGAACCCGACGCGGATACGACGCGCTGGATGGGGCGGCGGCCGGGAACACCGGACTCGCTGCCCGTGATCGGGCCTTCACAGACTACGGCCAATGTCTGGTACGGCTTCGGCCACGGCCACATGGGCCTGACCTGGGGGCCGAGCACCGGGCGGCTGATCGCCGAGGCGATGACGGGCGCGAAGACCAACATCGACATGGCGCCGTTCCGGGTGGACCGGTTCTAGGCGAACTGACGCTTCATTTTCGTTCACCTTCGCCCGGCTTGACCGGGCGATCCTTTTTGGCGGCGGCGAAAAGGATGCCCCGGTCGAGCCGGGGCAAGGTGAAGAGAAGGGCAGTGTTCCGGGTAGCATGGCGCAAAGATGTCGCTCGAGACCAGAAGGCATGAAGCAGTTTTCGGATTATTTTCCTTGACTTTCCTTCACACCTATGCTAGGTATGTATTCACCTTCGTGACTGCTGCTGATTGACATTGTGAATCTGTTTTTGCAAGGCCGCCTCCGGCCCTGCCCCCTCCCGTTCCCCGGCGTGGCCACGCCCGGGAGCGCGGGGCGGAGCTTTTTCCTCTCATGTGGCGTCACCCCGGCGAAGGCCG
>JBEARP010000158.1:0-21836 GCA_041163105.1 Pseudomonadota bacterium | reverse complement strand
ATCTCAGCCGAGGTGGCATAGGAAATGCCGGTCATGATGGCCGACAGCGCGGCGCAGATGGCCCGGCCCTCATGGCTGTCATAGGGAATGCCGTTGGTCATCAGGAGGCCGCCAATGTTGGCGAAGCCCAGCCCGAGGGTGCGGAACTCGTAGGACAGCTTGGCGATTTCCTTCGACGGGAACTGCGCCATCATCACCGAGATTTCCAGAACCACCGTCCACAGCCTGACCGCATGCTCATAGGCCGCAATGTCGAACTTCGCCGTCTCGGCATTGCGGAATTGCAGCAGGTTCAAGGACGCCAGATTGCACGCCGTGTCGTCGAGGAACATGTATTCCGAGCACGGGTTCGACGCACGGATCTGGCCCGAAGCGGGGCAGGTGTGCCAGTCGTTGATGGTCGTGTGGTACTGGATGCCGGGGTCCGCCGAGGCCCAGGCAGCAAACGAGATCTTGTCCCACAGGGCAGCGGCCTTGACGGTCTTGGTGACCTTGCCCGAAAGGCGCGAGTTCAACTGCCAGTCGAGATCGCGCTCGACGGCGAGCAGGAACTCGTCGGTGACGCGCACCGAGTTGTTGGAGTTCTGGCCGGACACGGTGCGATAGGCCTCGCCGTCCCAGTCCGTGTCATAGGTGTCGAACTCGATTTCGGTGTAGCCCTGCTTGGCGAACTGGATGACGCGCTTGATGTAGTTGTCGGAAACCAGCGCCTTGCGGGCGTCCTTGACGGCGCGCTTCAGCGCCGGGTTCTTGTCAATCTCGTAGCAGTCGCCGTCCGGGCCGTCGCAATTCACGCAGGCCTTCATCACGGCCTGGAGGTGCTTCTTGACGGTCTTGGAACCGGTGACGAGGGCTGCGACCTTCTGTTCCTCGCGCACCTTCCACTCGACGAATTCCTCGACGTCCGGATGGTCGACGTCGACGATGACCATCTTGGCCGCGCGGCGCGTTGTGCCGCCCGACTTGATGGCGCCCGCCGCGCGGTCGCCGATCTTGAGGAAGCTCATCAGGCCGGAAGACTTGCCGCCGCCCGACAGCTTCTCGTTCTCGCCGCGGAGATCCGAGAAGTTGGAGCCGGTGCCGGAGCCATACTTGAACAGGCGCGCCTCGCGCACCCACAGGTCCATGATGCCGCCCTCGTTGACGAGGTCGTCCGCGACCGACTGGATGAAGCAGGCATGCGGCTGGGGATGCTCGTAGGCCGACTTGGACTTGGTCATGCGGCCCGTGTCCGGGTCGACGTAATAGTGGCCCTGGCCGGGACCGTCGATGCCATAGGCCCAGTGCAGGCCGGTGTTGAACCACTGCGGCGAGTTGGGCGCGCACTTCTGGGTGGCGAGCATGAAGCACATCTCGTCGTAGAAGGCGCGTGCGTCCTCCTCGGTGTTGAAGTACTTGCCCTTCCAGCCCCAGTAGGTCCAGGTGCCGGCGAGACGGTTGAATACCTGGGTGGAGGAACGCTCCCCCACGATGCGCTCCTTCTCGGGCAGCTTGGCAAGTGCGTCATCGTCGGGCACGGAACGCCACAGCCATGAGGGAACGGTCTCTTCCTCGACGCGCTTCAGCGCGGCCGGAACGCCCGCCTTGCGGAAATACTTCTGGGCGAGAATGTCGGTCGCCACCTGGCTCCAGGACGATGGGACGTCGATGTTCTCGAGGCGGAAGACGATCGAGCCATCGGGATTCTTGATTTCACTGGTGGCGCGGCGGAAATCGAGCTCCGCGTAAGCGTCCTGCCCTGCCTTGGTGTAGCGGCGTTCAATGCGCATTCTCTTCAAGTCCCTCTTTAAAATCGTTGCCACGAGCACACGAAATAGCGCCCGAGGTGCTCCATCCACCCAGTTGCAAAGACACACACACCCTGTCCTCGGAAACTGCTGCCCCCGAGCTTTTCAGGCTCTTCTTTTGAGTGTTCCGCGGAGGATGTGGCTGCCCCCGCAACCCCGTCCTCTCAGCCCCTCAGCCTTTGAAACGAATTTAGTACCTCAAGGCCAGGGACGTCAATACATAGTGTCTTAACGAAAGGTTAACACCAGATATTGTGTCGTAAACCCCGAGGTCGCCGCTTACATACACACGTTCATACGATTCTCGGGGTAAGCTCAAGAACTCACTTGGCTTATGCGCGCTGTCCACAGGGGGGCCGCCGATACCCGACTGGTAAACGGCCGAAAGTCAACGATCGAAAGGGATGATCGGTTTCTCTGGTGGGTCTGTTCATCACCACTATCCACAGGGGCCGGTTTCGCGCCTGGGTCTAGAATTCCGCCTGTTGTCCCAGGGGGACCCCGGGTTTCGGTTCCCGAATCGGTCCGAGCATGACGAGCAAGGCCAGCGCGGCGATGGTGCAGGCGCCCATCAGCAACCAGGCTTCGTTGACGGCCAGCGTCACCGCGCCTTCCTGGATGGTATCCATGACGCCGAGCAGGCCCATGGGGTCGGTTGGGTCCGGCAGTTCGTCGACAGTGATCTGCAGCAGGCGTGCGGCGGCCTCGGGGTCATCCGTCATCAGGTCCTTGATCCGGTCGGCATGCTCGGCCGACCGTGTGAACAGCAGCGTGTCGATGATGGCAATGCCGATGATGCCGCCCAGCGCCCGTGAAAGGTTGTAGAGGCCGCTTGCATCGCTCACCCGCTCCGGCGGCAGGAAACCCATGGCGAAACGGGTGACCGGCACGATGCAAAGGCCAAGCGCCACGCCACGCACCACCTGCGGCCAGAACAGCTCGTCATAGCCTGATAGCCGTGTCTCGAAGCCGCTCAACGCGAGCCCTGCGGCGAAGAGCGCAAAACCGATGATGCTCAGCAGCCGAGCCGGCATCACCCGGTCGAGCAGCACCGAGAGCGGCGCGGACACAAGTTGCGCGGCGCCCGTCACCAGCATGACCGTGCCGATCTCCACGGGGCCCATGTAGCGGACCAGCGAGAGGAAGACGGGCAGCAGGTAGACCGAGCCGTACAGCCCGATACCGAGGATGAAGCTGAGCGCGCAGCCATAGGCGAGGTAGCGGTCCCGGAAAAGGCTGAAGTCCACCGCCGGCCGCGGCCGCAGGATGGTAAGGGTCAGCAGCACCGCAAAGCCGGCGAACAGGGCGAGCGTCACGGGCGAGAACCAGCCCAGGTCAGGGGCTTCCTTGAGTCCGATTTCGAGGCAGGCCAGTGAAATGGCGATGAATAGAATGGACAGCAGGTCGAGGTCCCGCAGCAGCCCCAGTTCCATTTTCTCGCGCGGCAGGCAGAAAGCCCCGAGAAGCAGGGTGATGGCGCCCGGAACGGTGTTGATCAGGAACAGCCACTGCCAGGAGAAGGTCTCGGTGATGATGCCGCCCACGATCGGCCCGGTAGAGGGCGCGATGACGGCCACAACGGCCGCCAGCACGGTCGCGATGCCCTGTTCGGTGCCGGGCTTGAACAGCAGGAAGACGGCCGCGAATACCAGCGGCATCAGCACGCCCGCCGCCATGCCCTGCAGCACCCGGAAGCCCACCAGCATGGCGAAGCCATTGCTCATCGCGCAGCCCACCGAAGCAGCTGTGAACAGGGTGATGGCGATGATCAGCAGCCTCCGCATGGAGAACATGCGCATCAAGACGCCTGTGAGGGGGATCGTGACAATTTCCGCGATGAGGTAGGATGTCTGCACCCAGCTCATGCGGTCGGCGCCGATCTTCAGTGCCTTTTCGATGACGCCCAGCGAGGTGATGACGATCTGGATGTCCAGCACCGCCATGAACATGCCGATGCAAAGCGCTGCAAATCCCAGCCACTTGCGGGTCTCACTCATCGGGATCGGGACAGCTGCACTTTCCGTCATTTGGCCCGCACTATGGACCAGCCGTTAGGTCGATCCAATGGGCCATACGCAGTTGTGAGACTTGTATTTGCCCCTGCTATTTCATTAAGTGTGTGTCATGCGCGCCTTTTTGACCTGCTTGCTCATCAGTTGTGCCGGCCCGGCCCTGGCCATGAACTGGGAAGGCCATGACGATTGGATGGCCGACAAAGGTCCAGCAATGGTTTACGAGCAAGCGGTTCCCCATGCGATCTTGGTGCCGGATGCCAGCGCCTGCGCGGACGCCCCACCCGTGGATGCTGCAAATCCCTATGAGCAAGTCCCGCTCGAAAGGCATGATTGCCGCACTCCCGCCGAATCTCCTGACTCCGAGCGCTAAGCCTGCCATGAAGCGCCGTCAGACCTGCCAACGCCCGCGCCGTGCCGAAGGATCCGCCTCGCCGTGATGGACTACATCCAACCCTATCTGGACTATTTTACCGCCAATCCGGAGTGGGCGCTGGTCATCATATTCCTCATCTCTATGGGTGAGGCGCTGCTGATCATCGGCCTCTTCGTGCCCTCGACAGCTGTGCTGGTCGGTGCCGGCGTGTTGGTGGGGACCGGGCACCTCGGCTTCTGGCCGGTCATCATCGCCACGGCGGTGGGTTGCATACTGGGCGACCAGATCTCCTACTGGGCGGGCCGGCTGTTCGGCGAGCGGCTGAAGACCATGTGGCCCCTTCACCTTTATCCGCAACTCGTCGCCAAGGGCGAAGACTTCGTGCGCCTGCATGGCGGCAAGTCGATCGCAATCGGTCGCTTCGTGCCGGGAGTGAAGTCGGTGGTGCCGGGCATCGTCGGCATGTTCGGCATGAACCAGCTGTTCTTCGTTTTCGTCAACGTGACATCGGGGATCTTCTGGTCCTTCGCCCATGTGGTGCCGGGGGTGCTGATCGGGCAGGGACTGGCCTTTGCGGGCGAACTTTCGGGGCGGCTCCTCGTCGTGCTCCTGGTGCTGCTCGTCATCCTTGCCGTGGCCGGCTATGTCATCCGCCTCGCGGCGGCAGGTGTCTCGCCCTTCCTCAATCATCTGCTCGCCCGAGTCTCGGGCTGGGCCAAGGCCCGGCCCGGCCGGTCGTGGCAGCGCTTCGCCAGGGCGGTATCGCCTGACAATCCACGCTCGGTGCTGATCGTGCTGTTCGCGGCCATTGTCTTCACCGGGCTCGTTGCGTTGCTCAACCTCGGACTGCGCGCTGCTTCAGGCAATGCTGTGTCCAACATGGACGTGTCGATCGGCAGCCTGATGCGTGAGTCGCGCAACGCCCCGGCCGACGAGATCATGACCATCATCACCATGATGGGCGACACAGTGGTGATGACGGCGCTGGCCCTGGCCATCCTCGGCTGGCTGGTCTGGCACAAGGCCTATCGCGCGGCCTGGGCGGCGGGCATTGCCATCGTGGCGGCCAAACTGTTCGAGATCGCGGTGAAGTACGGCATCCAGCGCGCGCGCCCCATGGAGCTTCCCTATTCGGGTGTCAGTGCCTTCAGCTTCCCGTCGGGCCATGCCACCATGGCCGCAGTGATCTTCGGCATTCTCGCGGTGCTGGTCAGTCACTCGATGGGGCGCTGGGGCCGTGCCATGGTCTATGCGATCTGCGCGGTGCTGGTGGTGGCGATCGCTTATTCGCGTGTCTATCTCGGTGCCCACTGGTTTTCGGATGTGCTGGCGGGGCTCCTGTTCGGTGTCGTGATGATGGCGGCTTTCGGAGTCGCGATCGAGGCCATTCCGCCGCGCCGGATCAAGCCGCTCGGTCTCTTTGCGACTGCATTGCTGGTGTTCCTGGGAGTAGGGGTGGTTCATGTTGCCACCGGCTTCGGCCGGGCGAGCGAGATGTACGCCATGCCGGAACGCCAGATCCTGGTGCCGGTTTCGCAATGGGTAGACAAGGACTGGGAGCTCCTTCCAGCGCGCCGCATCGATTTTGCCGGCCGCCCGGAGGAGGGTTTCATCGCCCAGTTCGCTGGCAACCTTGACCAGCTTTCCGCGCAGCTGGTCGCTGGCGGCTGGACGGTCAGTCCGGTGTGGACTTGGAAGGAGAGCCTTCCCTATCTCAACCCCAACGCCAGCCTGCAGGAGCTTCCGCCGCGCCCAGCTCTTCATGAGGGCCTCAAGGCGCGACTCACCCTCATCCGCGCGGCACCGGGTGGCGCCGATGCGCGCGAGGTCATCCGTGTCTACAAGACAGGCCTCGCTGCGGCGGAAGGAGCGACATACAAGCCGATCTACCTGGTCAGCCTCACTCGCGAGGTGCGGAGCCGCGGCTTCGAGCTCTATGCCATTCCCTCGCAGCAGCCTGCCTCGGAGGCGGACGTCGCGGCGCTGCGCGGCGTCCTGGCAAGCGCGCAGGGCATTTCGATGCTGTCACAGCATGACCGCGGGGGCACCCTGCAGGACCTGATCACTGCGCTTCCCTAAGTGGTGTCACGCCGTCGGCAGCGTCACCGAAAATCGCAGGCCGCCCAGTTCAGAGCCCGTGAATGACGTTGCAAGGCCATAGGCATCGGCAATGTCCTTGACGATGGCAAGGCCGATGCCCGTGCCTTCGGTTCCTTCATCGAGGCGCCGCCCGCGCTCGACGATCGAGTCACGAAAGGCCTCCGGTATGCCAGGGCCGTCGTCGCTGATGGTGAGGCGTACCTCCGTCTCTGCTTTCTCCAGGCCGATCTCCACCTTCGATCTCGCCCATTTCCGGGCGTTGTCGAGAACATTGGCGGCGAGCTCGATGAAGTCTTCGCGCTCCATGCGCACGGGCTGGTTCCTTGGAACCGTCATCTCGAAGGCGATGTCGCGACCGCGCGGCAGCTGCCGAATGGTGGCGAGGATCTCGTCGAGGACGGCGGCGATGTCGCGCACCGGCTCACCATGGCCTGCCGCCATGCGCGCCCGGGCCAGTTCACGGTTCACGTGTTTCTTGAGCTGTGCTGTCTGGCGCCCGATTTCGCTGGCACTTTCCTGCTGGCCCTGGGCGTGGAGTTCCGGCAGCAACGTGTCGATGACCGTCAGCGGTGTTTTGAGGCTATGCGCAAAGTTGCCCGCCCGTGAACGGGCTCGCTCCACCATTTCCTCGCGTTGCGCAAGAAGCCCGTTCAGCTTGTTCACCACGGGTTCGATCTCGACCGGATATTCGCCTGATACCTGCTTGGCGTTTCCGTCGCGAATGTCGCGCACCGAGTTCCGCAGGTTGTTGAGTGGCTTCATCACCATGCCCAGCTGCGCTCCACTGAGCACGACCATGGCCAGCGCCAGAACGATCAGCGACAGGGCAAGGTTGATGGCGAACTTTTGAGTAGGATTGCTCACTTCGCTTTCGTTCACCGCAACCATGACCCGCAATTGCTTGCGGTTCGGTACTTCACCCAGCATGATCAGCCGCGCATGAACCAGAACCGGCTCGCCAAACGGTCCCGGAAACGCTTCTGGTTCATCGATGTCGCGCCAGTCTTCCACGCCGGTGGAGACGCTGCCATCCCACAGCGAGCGCGAACGCAGCACATCGCCATCCTTGGTCTGGACCTGCCAGTAGAGGCCGCTGTTCGGCTGGCGAAAGCGCGGATCGGCCATCGGCTGGGATATCAGGATCTGTCCGTCCCCGTCGATTTCCAGTGCGCTTATAAGCTGCATGAGCTGGTTGTGGACTTCGGTATGTATGCGCTCCTTGAAGTCGCGCTCGAACAGGACATACAGGAAGGCGCCTGCCAACAACAGCACGGCAGCGCTCACCGCCAGAGACGTCAGCAGGAACCGCTTCCTGAGCGACCAGTTCAAGTCTCGGCTTGCCCCTTGAAGACGTAGCCAAAGCCACGCCGGGTGGAGATGTAGTCCTTGCCGATTTTGCGGCGCAGCCGGCCCACCAACACTTCGATCGCATTGGTGTCGCGCTCGTGATGATGAGAATAAAGGGTCTCTGCGAGCACGGCAGCCTGCACGGCCTTGCCGGCATTGGACACGAGGTGGAACAGGAGCCGGTATTCCATCTGCGTGAGGTCGATGGGCGCGCCATTGACTGTGACGGTCGCCGAGGTTGGATCGATTTCAAGCCCATCCGCGCCCAGCTTGGTGGCGGCCATCCCGCTGCTGCGACGGATCAGTCCGTGCACGCGCGCGAGCAGTTCCTCGGTCTGGAAGGGCTTGGGCAGGTAGTCATCGGCACCTGCATTGATGCCTTCGACCCGCTCCGCCC
Organism: Pseudomonadota bacterium; assembly: GCA_041163105.1. Taxonomy (GTDB): domain Bacteria; phylum Pseudomonadota; class Alphaproteobacteria; order Rhizobiales; family Aestuariivirgaceae; genus Aestuariivirga. The sequence continues at coordinate 13,817 of JBEARP010000158.1, read as the reverse complement.
AGCTGCCCCGCGCACTGAGAATGAGAATGGGAGTCGCAACTCCTTCGCTGCGCAGCCGCTTCATGACCGTCATGCCATCGATTCGAGGCAGGCCAAGGTCTAAAACGATTGCTGCATACTGACCTGTGCCAGCCATGTACCAAGCGTCCTCGCCGTCCTTGGCATGGTCCACCGCCAGGCCGGATTTACGCAGGGCATCTGCCAGAGTGCGCGCGACGGTCGCCTCGTCCTCCACCAGCAGGACCTGCATCAGCGCTCCCTCGCGCTCAGCAACTTTCGGCTCACCGCGTCGATTCGCACATCGTAGATCGACCCGCTACGCTGGATGATCTTCACCTTGTATATGTAGCGCTCTTTGTTCCGGTAAAGCTTTATATCGATGATCTCGCCGGGAACGGCCCTGCCGGCCAGTGACTCGATTTCCCCGATTGGCGCAATACGGCCCTTCAGGCGTGTGGCAAGCGCACTGTCTCTACTCTGACTCTGCGACTTGCTTCCCGATGACTTGCCGCCGCTTCCGGACGAACTCGAACCGCCCTTGCCGCTGCTACCACTGCCGCCGCCCCCATCGGAACCGTTATCATCAGAGCCGCCGGCGTTGTCGTTATCGCTGTCGTTATCGTTATCGTTATCGCTGTCGTTATCGCTGTCGTTATCGTTGTCGTTATCGCTGTCGCCGCCGCCTGGGCCGCTCTTGCCGCCGTCGCCATCCTTGGCAAAGGCCTCCATGGCATGGCGGCCCGTGATGGGCGCGGCCAAGGCAAAGGTGGCGATGATCAGGAGCAGGGCTCCGCGCCGCAGGATGCGGTATTTGCTGGATGGAGGTGTCATTGTCATTTCTTCTAGATGTAGCCAGCTTTCAGCAGGCTGACAAACCAATCCGGCACGTCGGCCGAGGCACATCTGCAAACACTTTCTTGAACTCTTTGTCCCCGACACAAAACACTCAGAATATCAAATACATAGTGTCGCTTTCTCGTGTCCGTTGGCAAGCATGTGACGGGGGGTGCCATTGGCGGCAATTCGGCACTGGACTGGGCCTGAGGCTTCCGCCATATTCCGCCGCGATTTCAGGGCCACGGCCCGCAATGGACGAGTCGACATGTTATTCCTGAAGCAGCTCTTCACGTGGTGGAACGGCCAGACGTTGAACACACGGTTTTACACGTGGCGGAAGGGAAACTATGTCGGCGCCGATCAGTTCGGCAACAAGTACTACTGCGCCAAGTCCGCGCTTCCCGAGTCTATCAAGGAGCGCCGCTGGGTGGTGTATAACGGCTATTCCGAGGCGTCGACCATACCGCCGGGCTGGCATGGCTGGATGCACCACCGAACCGACGTGCCGCCGACCCGCGAGGACTATGTGCCGTATGAGTGGCAGAAGCCCTTCGTTCCCAACCAGACCGGCACGCCCAATGCCTATCGGCCCAAGGGCTCCATCCTGTCGGGCGCGAAGCCGGCGCCCCGTGCGGCGGACTATTCCGCCTGGCGTCCGGATTAAGGCCCGTCATATTTCGGCTGGGGTTACACTCTAATCCTGTCCGGCGAATGTCAGAGGAGGGGGCGGCGTGAAAAATTCGACAGTAGAAACCCTGATCGGCGCGGCGGTGATATTCATCGCAGCGGCGTTCTTTTTCTTCGCCTACCAGACCTCCGGCAAGGGCCATGCATCTGGCGCTTATCGCGTGAGCGCTGAGTTCGACAACGCCGAGGGTGTCAGCGTTGGTACCGACGTGCGGGTGGCTGGTGTCAAGATCGGTTCGGTTGTCGATTTCACGCTGAACCCGGAGAACTTCCAGGCCAATGTCGTCATGGAGCTCGACCCCAAGGTGAAGCTCACCGACGACGCAACAGCCAAGGTCTCCGCCGAAGGCTTGCTGGGGTCCAAGTTTATCGCCCTTGAGCAGGGTGGCTCCGAGGCTTTGCTCGCCGATGGCGGCGTCATTTCCAACACTCAGGGCGCGGTTGATATCTGGGCGCTGATCAGCCAGGCCATGTTCGCCAACAAGGGTTCGGATTCCGGCGGCGACGGGGCTATACCGCCCTCCGATACCCAGACCCCGTGATGGCAGCAGACCGGCCCGATCCGCGTCGACAGCAATGGTCTGCCGGATCCTATGACACACACGCCCGCTTCGTCTCCGAACTTGCCGCAGGTGTTGTCGACTGGCTTGCGCCCCGGCCGGGTGAGCGCATCCTGGATGTCGGTTGCGGCGATGGCGTGCTGACCGCGGAACTGCGCGACATGGGCGCCGACATCTTGGGTGTCGACTCGAGTGAGGAATTCATCGCGGCGGCGCAGGCGCGCGGCCTCGATGCGCGGGTCATGGACGGGGAGGACCTGCGTTTCGGACCGGAGTTCGATGCAGTCTTTTCCAACGCTGCCCTGCACTGGATGCCGCAGGCCGATGCCGTTGCATCCGGCATTTGCCGTGCACTCAAGCCCCATGGCCGCTTCGTTGCTGAGTTCGGTGGCCACGGCAATGTTGCAGCCATCGTCACCGCCATGCGCGCCGTCTGCCAACGGCGCGGCGGTGATCTCGCCCTTGCCAACCCGTGGTTCTTCCCGGCTCCGCAGGTCTATAGGGCGTTGCTCGAGCGCCACGGCTTCAGCGTCAGGCGCATTGCCCTCATTCCCCGTCCCGTGGTGTTGAAGACCGGCATAGAGGGGTGGCTCATGCTGTTCAGAAAGCCGTTCTTCGTGCAGTTTGGCGAAAGCGCACAGCAGGCTCTGGCCGATACCGTTGATCTGCTGCGCCCTGCCTTGTGCGATGCGGATGGCAATTGGACGGCCGACTACGTGCGTCTGCGCGTCGAGGCGGTGAAGGCATGACGCGCGCCCTTCTCGTTCCGATGATCGGACTGCTCGCTGCTGTCTCCGGCGGGTCCGCCATGGCGGAGCGCATCGCCAACCCCATCGCGCTGTTCGCCGGCCTGGACAAGATCACCGGCGTCACCACCAGTTTCGAAATTCCCATTGGCGAGGAACGCCGCTTTGGCGGTGTCATCGTAAGGCCGGAGGTCTGCTACACGCGGCCCGTCACAGAGCAGCCCAAGACCACCAGTTTCGTGCGCGTCGACCAGGTGGAGATGGATAACACCCGCAAGCCGATTTTCTCCGGCTGGATGTTTGCGGAAAGCCCCGGCCTCAATGCCATGGAACATGCCACCTATGACGTGTGGCTCACCGGCTGCCGGGATCCCAATGCGCCACCGCCAGCCGTCGAAACCGCACCCGTACCTGATGCCAACGCCAATCCCGATCAGCCGAAGGAAGATCAGCCGGAGGATTGAGGCGGGTTGGCCCAGGCGAGAACCGCCTCAGGGTCGTCGTCCTGCTTGAACGCTAAGAAGTCGGCGTTGCGCTCCAGCAGCGGTTCCATGACCTTGTGATAATCCGCCCGTGGAACGGCAATGGCACCGAGGCGTTCGAGGTGCGGGTTCACGAACTGCGCGTCCAGAAGTCCGAAACCACCGCGGTTGAGCCTCGCCACGAGATGAACGAGAGCCACCTTGGAGGCATCAGTGGCGCGCGAGAACATGCTCTCGCCAAAGAACACCCCTCCGATCCGCACGCCATACAGGCCGCCCACCAGTTCGCCGTCCTTGCGGCACTCGATGCTGTGGCAACAGCCCATGCGGTGAAGTTGCGTGTAGAGCGCCTTGATGCGCGCATTGATCCAGGTTGAACGGCGGTCGGGTGTCCGGGCCGCACAACCCGCGATCACGGCAACGAAGTCACGGTCGACGCTGACCTCGAATTCCTTGTGCCGCACCGCCTTGCGCAGCGAATGCGAAACCTTCAGCCCGTCAAGTGGGATGACACCCCGTTCTTCCGGTTCCACCCAGTAGAGCGCGTTATCCTCCGCGCTCTCGGCCATCGGAAAGATTCCCGCCGCATAGGCGCGCAGCAGGATTTGTGGCGTGATCGAGCTCATCAGGCCTGACGGGCAAGATAATGCTCCAGCCAGTGGATATCATAGTGGCCGTCGATGATGTCTGGTTCGGCCAGAAGCTGCTGGAACAGCGGAATGGTGGTCTCGATGCCCTCCACCACGAATTCGCTGAGTGCCCGCCGGAGTCGCATCATGCATTCGGTGCGGCTCTTTCCGGATACAATCAACTTGCCGATGAGGCTGTCGTAGTAGGGCGGTATGCGGTAGCCAGCATAGAGGGCGGAATCGACGCGCACACCGAGGCCGCCGGGGAAGTGCACGGCGTCCACCCGGCCTGGAGAGGGCGCGAAGGTGGTCGGGTTTTCGGCGTTGATGCGGCACTCGATGGCGTGGCCCGAGAACGTGATATCGGACTGGGTATAGGCAAGGTCAGCGCCGGCGGCCACGCGCAGTTGCTCCTGCACCAGGTCAAGGCCGGTGATTGCCTCGGTCACCGGATGTTCCACCTGCAGGCGGGTGTTCATCTCGATGAAGTAGAATTCGTTGTTTTCGTAGAGGAACTCGATGGTGCCCACGCCCTCGTAGCCAAGCTTCTCCATGGCGCGGGCAACGCGGCCGCCGATCTCGTCGCGCTGGTGCGCGTTGAGGGCAGGCGAATGCGCCTCTTCCCAAATCTTCTGGTGGCGGCGCTGCAGCGAACAGTCGCGCTCGCCAAGATGAATGGCGCGGCCCTTGCCGTCGCCCAACACCTGGATCTCGATGTGGCGCGGCTTCTCGAGGTATTTCTCGATGTAGACGTCACCATTGCCGAAGGCGGCCTTGGCCTCGGACTGCGCAGTGCTCATGGCGAGCTCGAGGTCGGCCTCGGTGCGTGCCACCTTCATGCCGCGGCCGCCACCGCCGGCGGTGGCCTTGATGATCACCGGGTAACCTATGTCCTTCGCCACCCGTCTGGCCTCGTCGACGTCGCTGACGCCGCCTTCCGAACCCGGAACGATGGGGATGCCCAGTTCCTGTGCCGTCAGCTTGGCCGTGATCTTGTCACCCATGATGCGGATGTGCTCGGCCGAGGGGCCAATGAACTTCACGCCATGCTCTGTGAGGATGTCGGCGAAGCGGGCGTTCTCCGAAAGGAAGCCATAGCCCGGGTGGACGGCCTCGGCGCCGGTGATTTCGCAGGCGGCGACGATGGCGGGGATGTTGAGGTAGCTGTCACGAGCCGGCGGCGGGCCGATGCACACGCTCTCGTCGGCGAGGCGCACATGCATGGCGTCGGCATCGGCGGTCGAATGAACGGCCACCGTCTGGATGCCGAGTTCGCGGCATGCGCGCAGGACGCGGAGTGCAATTTCACCCCGGTTGGCGATGAGGACCTTGTCGAACATCTGGTCCTACTCGATCGCCACGAGGGGTTCGCCGTATTCGACCGGGTGGCCGTTGTCGACATAGATCGCGGTGACCTTGCCGGCGCGCGGCGCGTGGATCTGGTTCATGGTCTTCATCGCCTCGATGATCAGCAGCGTCTGGCCTTCCTTGACCGATGAACCGATCTCGATGAAGTTCGCGGCTCCCGGCGAGGGCGCCATGTAGACGGTGCCCACCATGGGCGACTTCACTGTTCCGGCGTGGTCGGCGGGTTTCGGCGCTGGCGCGGGCGCTTCGTGCAGCGGCGCGGCATGGGCGTGAACCGCTGGCGCTGGCGGCGCGGAAGCAACCTGTGCCACAGCTGTCAGTTGCTTGGCGACGCGGAACTTGGTGCCCTTGCGGTCGAGCTCGATTTCGCTCAGCCCGGTGTCATTCAGAATGTCCGCGAGGCTGGCGATGAGCACCAGATCGGGATCGCCGAGGGCAGACTTGGCCGGGGTTTTTTTCGTGGGGGGCATTGCTCAACCCTTCTTGTTGGCGGTGATGAGGGAGTGGAGGGCGGTGATCGCCAGCGTATAGCTGTCGACGCCGAAGCCGCAGATCACGCCGGTGACCGCCGGGGCGATCAACGTCACGTGGCGAAAGGCTTCGCGCTTGTGGACGTTGGAAAGATGCACTTCGACGGCCGGCAGGTCGGCTGCCTTCAGCGCATCGTGCAGTGCCACCGAGGTGTGGGTGAAGGCGCCCGCATTGATGGCGATCGCCGAAGCCTTGTCGCGGGCCTCATGGATCCAGCTGACGAGTTCACCCTCGTGGTTGCTCTGGCGGAAGTCGATGGTGAGGCCAAGGAGTGCCGCTTGGTCGTGGCAACGCTTTTCCACGTCCGCCAGCGTGGCCGCGCCATAGATGGCGGGTTCGCGAAGGCCGAGCAGGTTCAGGTTAGGGCCATTGAGCACAAAGACAGGTTTCATCGTCCCCCACGATTCCCCAGGGCAGTGCGCCGGTTATAGGCGCTCGCCCCGGCAGTTGGAAGCGGCCTTGGCCGCCGCCTCAGCAGAGCTTGCAGCCGCCCCCGGCACGGACCTGCTCGATCATCGCGGTCAGGCCGTCGGCGGGCAGGTAGCCGGGCGAGACCTTGTCGTCGATGATGAAGGCAGGCGTGCCGTTGATGGCCAGCGACTGGGCGAGGGCATGGGTATCGGCCAGTTCCTTGGCGATCGCCGGGTCCTTCATGTCTTCCTTGAGCTTTTCCACGTCGATGCCCAGCTTGGCGGCGATCTCGTCGACAGACGCCTTGGTCACCTTGCCCTCGTGGCTCAGCATCGCCTGGTGGAGTTCCCAGTACTTGTTCTGCTTCTTGGCGGCGAGGGCTGCCATGGCGGCGTAGTCCGAGTCGCCGCCAAAGATCGGAAATTCCTTCAGCACCACGCGCAGGTTCTTGTCCTTCTCGATGAGGTTCACCACCTCCGGGAGACCCTTCTTGCACCAGCCGCAGTTGTAGTCGAAAAACTCGACCAGGGTGACATCGCCCTTGGGGTTGCCGGCCACGTAATCGGCCGGCGAGCGGAAGATCTGGTCGGCGTTGGACTGCAGCACCGAGGCGCGTTGTTCCTGTTCCTGTTCCTGCTGCTTGGCCTCCAGCGCGCGAGAGACGTCGAGCAGCACTTCCGGGTTTTCGAGCAGGTACTGGCGAACGATCTCGCCGATCTCCTTCTTCTGGCCATCGTTGAAGCTGCCTTCGGCGAGGGCGGCGGGGGCGAGTGCCAGCAGGGCGGCCGCACAGGCTGCGAGGCGGAAGCGGAAAGTCATCAGGTGTCGTCCTCTTTGTTCTGGTCACTCTTTGCCGCAAAGCGGCGGCTCAGTCCATCTCAGTCGCGGCCAGCGAAGCTCATCACGTCGCCGGCCCTGGTCCATTCCGGCGTACCGGTCTTGAAGGCGGCCTGGGCCGCCGTTGCCTTTTCCATCGCCAGCTTGCGGTCGCCCATCAGCAGGGCAGCTTCGGCGGTGGCAAGCTCGGCGCGGGGGATGTCGCCGGTCATGGCATAGGCGCGCGCCAGCAGGCGGTAGGTTTCCGCAGTCTGGCCTTCGCTGCGCTGCGCCTGGCGCAGCAGCTTGATCGCTTCTTTGGAGTTGGCAGGCTTCTGGGTGTCGATATAGGCCTGCGCCGCGAGGATCTGGATCAGCCCGTTGCTGGGCAGCAGATCGAGCGCCTTCTTGACCGGAACCGCGGCTTCTGCCGCACGCCCGTTCTCCAGCAACGCCTGGGCCTTGAGCTCCCAGAAATAAGGGTTCTCGGGCAGTTCCTGGATGAGCCCGTCGATGATGGGCAGGGCATTCTGGATGTCACCGCGACGGAACATGGCGATGGCCCTGGCATAGCGCGCCGGCATCGACTGGTCGGTGGTGGGATACTTCTGCATCACGGCCTGCGCCCCGCCGATGTAGCCCGTGAGCTTCGCCTGCACCAGCTCGTGGCGCAGCATCAGGGCGGGCGGGTCCTTGGCGTCCCAGTATGGCGACTTCTTGGCCTCCTGCTCGAGGTTGCGGACTCGCTCCATCGGCATGGGATGCGACATGACGTAGGGGTCGACGTCGGCTAGGACGGCGATGTTCTCGCTCGCCAGTTTCTCGAACAGGTTGATCATGCCGCGGGCCGATTGCTGCGTGGCCTTGAGGAAGCCCAGTGCGGCCTGGTCGGCGGATGATTCCATGCCGCGCGCATAAGTGAGGAAGTTGCGCTGCGCCAGACCCTGGCTTCCCGCCATGATGCCCTGGCCGGCCTGCGCCACCTCGGTATTGCCCGATGCCACCCCGCCGGCGATGGTGGCAAGCCCCAGCAGCATGCCGACAATCTTGGTGTAGTTCGCCGAGTCGATCTCGACACCCATGCGTGCCAGGTGGCCGCCTGAGATATGGCCCGTCTCGTGCGCCAGGACGCCGATCAGGTCATTGGGCGTTTTCGACTGCAGGATCAGGCCGGTGTTGACGAAGATGCGCTGGCCACCTGCCACGAAGGCATTGATGCGCCGGTCATTCAGCACATAGACCTTGACGGCCTTGGGGTTGATGCCCGCCGCCTTGAAGAGCGGGCGGGTATAGAGGCGCAGCAAGCCCTCGATCTCGGCATCGCGAATGATGGGCAGCCCCGGTTGCCGCTTTTGGGCAGCTTCCGCCCCGGCGGCAGCCAGGCTCATGAAAACCATGAGTACCACCAGCAGGCGGGACGTCGCGCGATGAAGGAAACCTTTGATATGCATGTGGTGTGGGCCTCTCCGACCGTCAATCGGGGGATAATGAGGCGAGTTTGAGGCCCAGGGAGGCAAGGTCAGCCGGCCAGTGGCCGGCTGACGAAATTGTAATCAGCGCTTGCTCCACCAGCCGGACTTGCGCTCCACGGCAGCGGGGGGCACGGTCGGCGCGGGCGGCTGCCAGCGGCGGGCGGGTTCGGCAGGAGTTGCTTCCGGGGCCTCAATTTCGGCCACCGGTTGCGGTGCCACAACGGGGGTCGGGGCAGGTGCCGGGGCAGGTTCCTGCGCAGGTTCCGGTGCCGCGGCTACGGCCGGTGCCTCGGCGTCCGGTTCGCCAGAGGTTTCCGGACCGTCCTCTCCACGGCCGCGATCCTCGCCACGCGGGCGGTCACGGTCGCGGTTGCGGCCCCAGCGGTCGCGGCGGCCACGGCCGCGGCGCGGACGCTCGCCGTCTTCAGACGGCTCTTCGCCTCCGACCCGCGCCACGGCGCTCTCGTCGCCGGCCTCGGTCTGGCTCTCGTCGCGGTCGCTGTCGTCTTCGGAGCCGAAGTCTGGCTGTTCGCCGGTGCCGGGGATGTCTTCGCCCTCGGCATTCTGCAAAGGCTGCTCGTCGCGGCCACGGCCGCCACGGCGGCCACGGCGGCGGCGGCGGCGGCGTCCGCCCTCGCGTTCGCCACCATTGCCGTTCTGGCGGTCCTCGCCCGAAGCCTCGCCGGCCTCGTCGGCGTCGCTCTCGCCCTCGGCTTCGTTCTCGGTTTCGGCGTCCTCGGCCTCGATGTCCTCGTCCTCGTCCTCGAAGGCCGAGTCCATGCGAACCGGTGCAGCGACAACCTTGCGCGGCGGGATGTTGCGTTCGGCCGCACGCTCGATCAGAGCCTGAGACCCCTTCAGGTCGTCACTTGGCGTGATGAACACCGATATTCCATAGGTGGTCTCGATGGTGAGCAGGTTGTCGCGCTTCTCGTTGAGGATATAGAAGGCGATCTCGCGGGTGCAGCGAACCGTGAGGTTTTCGGGCTTGCGCGCGATGAGGTGCTCCTCGATCGCCCGCAGCACGGAAAGGCCGCAGGACGAGATCGAGCGGACGACGCCACGGCCCTCGCAATGCGGGCAGGTGCGCGAAGAACCTTCGAGAAGGCCCGGACGCAGGCGCTGGCGCGACATCTCGAGCAGGCCGAAGTGGCTGATGTGGCCAACCTGAATGCGCGCCCGGTCGTTCTTCAGCGCATCCTTCAGGCGGCGCTCGACGTTCCGGTTGTTGCGCTTCTCCTCCATGTCGATGAAGTCGATCACGATGAGGCCGGCCAAGTCGCGCAAACGCAGCTGGCGGGCGATCTCGTCGGCGGCCTCGAGGTTGGTCTTGTAGGCCGTGTCCTCGATGTTGTGTTCGCGCGTCGCCTTGCCGGAGTTGATGTCGACCGCGACAAGCGCTTCCGTTTGGTTGATCACCATGTAACCGCCGGAGGGCAGCGTGACGGTGGGCGAATACAGACTGTCGAGCTGGCTCTCCGCCTGGTAGCGCGAGAACAGCGGGCGCGAGTCCTTGTAGGGCTTCACGTTCTTGGCATGGCTCGGCATCAGCATCTTCATGAAGTCTTTGACTTCACGATAGGCCTCGTCACCCTCGACGATCACCTCGTCGACATCCTTGGTGTAAAGGTCGCGAATGGCGCGCTTCACCAGGCTGCCTTCCTCGTAGACGAGTGCCGGGGCCTGGCTCTTCAGCGTCAGATCGCGCACACTCTCCCACAGGCGCAGCAGGTAGTCATAGTCGCGCTTGATCTCGGTCTTGGTGCGCTGGGCGCCTGCGGTGCGGACGATGAGGCCCATGCCCTGCGGCACTTCGATTTCCTTCACCATGTCCTTCAGGCGGCGGCGGTCGCCTGAATCGGTGATCTTGCGGGAAATGCCGCCACCGCGCGCGGTGTTGGGCATCAGCACGCAATAGCGGCCGGCGAGCGAGAGATAGGTGGTCAGCGCGGCGCCCTTGTTGCCGCGCTCTTCCTTGACGACCTGCACCAGGATGACCTGGCGGCGCTTGATCACTTCCTGGATCTTGTACTGCTTGCGCTGGACCTTGCGGCGGCGCTGCGGCACTTCCTCGAGGGCGTCTTCCGCACCGATTGACTCGACGCGAACCGCTTCCGGGTCCTCGCCCACTTCCTCGATGCCATTGCCGAGTTCACCCGGCATGCCATGCTGGACGTGAGGCGAAGGGGCGGCAGCCTCCATCTCGGCGTCGGTCGGGGCATCGGTGATCGGCTCAGCGAGGCGCGCCTCGATGCTTTCTTCCGGTTCGGTTGCTTCTGAACCTTCTTCCACAGGTTCGGAAACCGACGGGTCGTCATGGTTGGCAGACATCGGCTCGGCGCGCGGCGGTGTATCGTCGCCGTCATCGTCGCTTTCGTCGTGATATTCGACGGATTCGCCCTCGATTACCTCGGACTCGGACATGTCGAGTATGTGCGAGTCGGGGCTTTCCTCTTCATTTGTCTCGGGGCCATGGTCCTCGGCATAGGAGTCGTCACCGGCAGCCTCGGCGTCCTCGGCATATTCGGGCTCGGAGATTTCCTCCACGCCGCCTTCGGTGTTTTCTTCTCCGCGCGGGCCGCGTCGGCCGCCACGACCACGGTCACGGCCGCGGCTGCGGCGGCGGCCTTCGCCCTCGTCATCCTCGTCCGCGGCTTCGCGGGCGTGCTCTTCTTCCTCCGCCTGCAGCAGCGCCATGCGGTCAGCGAGCGGGATCTGGTAGTAGTCGGGATGGATTTCCGAGAAGGCAAGGAAGCCATGGCGGTTGCCGCCATATTCAATGAAGGCCGCCTGCAGCGACGGCTCTACGCGCGTCACCTTGGCGAGGTAGATGTTGCCCTTCAGTTGCCGGCGTGCGGCGCTTTCGAAATCGAATTCCTCGATGCGGTTTCCCTTGAGGACCACAACGCGGGTCTCTTCGGGGTGGCTGGCATCGATGAGCATCTTGCTGCCCATGGGTCACGTCCTCTGCGCCAGCCCGGCAAATTAGCCGATAGGTTCTCCGCTCCGGTGAGGAGACGCCTGTTGGAGATGCGGGTGCTGCAGCGCGAATGGGGCATGCGAATCCAGCCAGCGGACGGAGGCAAACAAGCGACGGGAGCCGGCCTTGACCGGACCTCGTTCAGCGCGCTCGTCGTGGCGTGGGACATGCCCAGGATTTCCTTATGTTCCGGTTCAGCGGAACGGTTCCAAATGGCGGATCCGTCAGAGGATCTCGCTCTTAGACCGCGTCGAGCAGGGCTGGCAGAAACTGCCTCCGGACCCCCGCTTCTCGCGAAATTCTCCACCTGGGGTCGATTCTGCCGCGGATTCGCGGCCCTGACGCCCAGGAGACGAGGACTTCTTATGGGGCAGGTTGCCAAATTGCAAGCTTTCCTCTGCGGGCCCGCCGGCAACCATTGATTAACCCTGGATGGCCTAACCTTCAGGATCATTCCGTCCCCCAACGCAGTGCCGCCGATTCAATGACGCTCGCAACAGCCAGTCCCTGCCGCTGGGCAGCAGCCCGCCTGCTGCCGGGCCTGATTCTGGCCGGGCTCTTTCTGCTCGCGGGCTTCCGTCTGCCGGTTGCCGATGCGGCAGACATGCCGGTTGCAACGGCGGCGCGGGTGGCGGGCGATGAAACCCGCACCCGCTTTGTGGCCGATCTCACCGTCCCGGTCGGATTTACCGTTTACGTCATGGCAAACCCCTATCGGGTCATGATCGACCTGCCGCAGGTGTCCTTTTCATTGCCGGAGGGGGCAGGTGCAACGACACGTGGCCTGGTCACCCAGTATCGTTTCGGACCGGTCGACGACGCCCATTCCCGCATCGTGCTCGACACCGATGGCCCGGTGCTGATCGACAAGGCTTTCCTGCAGAAGCCGAAGGATGGCCAGCCGGCCCGTATCGTGGTCGATATCGTCCGTACCACGCAGGAAGCATTCGACGCCCAGCTCGCTGCCGAAAGCGAGACCGAAGCCGCCGAGGCAACGCCGCAGGACATCCCGCCCGTTAACAGCAAGGTTGCGCCCGCAGCTGCCCGTGACCGCAAACTGGTTGTCATTGATCCCGGCCACGGCGGCATCGATCCCGGCGCGATCGGCGTCAAGAAGACGAAGGAGAAGGACGTGGTCCTCGCCTTCGGCCTCAAGCTCAAGAACGTCCTTGAGGCGACCGACATGATTGACGTGGTGATGACTCGCTCCGACGACCGTTTCCTCACGCTGCGCGAGCGCGTGAAGGTGGCACGCGAGAACCAGGCTGACCTCTTCATCGCCATTCACGCCGATACGGTGCGCGGTGGCGATGCGCGCGGAGCGACCATCTACACCCTGTCCGAGAAGGCGTCTGATGCCGAGGCGGAGGCGTTGGCCCACAAGGAAAACCGCGCTGACATCATCGCCGGCGTCGACCTTGAGGCCGAGAACCAGGAAGTGACGGATATCCTGATCGACCTTGCCCAGCGCGAGTCCAAGACCCATTCCCTGGTCTTCGCGAAAAAGGCGGTGGCTGAAATGGCGCCGGTCACGGCCTTTACCGGAAAGCCCATGCGCTCGGCGGGTTTCATGGTGCTGAAGGCGGCCGACGTGCCTTCGGTATTGATCGAACTCGGTTTCCTGTCCAGCCGTCAGGACGAAAGCCAGCTCACCTCGCCTGAATGGCAGACGAAGGTGGCTACGGCCATGGGCCGTGCCATCGAGAAGTACTTCGCCACGCAACTCGCGTCCAAATCGCCCTGAACACTTCGCCCTGGAGCTTCCCTGGCGCAAATAAACTTTGAGACTGTGACGAGCATCACAGTTGGACTGTCGCTGCCCTGTTATTTTTATGCCTATGGTTGTGCAATGGCGGGTTGCTGCTGTGCCACCACAGCTTCGAACGGGAGGGCATTCCATGGCGTGCGACACTTCCAAGGCTTTGCTTGTCATTGCGGCTCTGCTTTCGCCGGCAACCGTGGCATCCCAGTCGCGGCCAGCCGCAGCGTCCCCGTGCATCGATGTGGCCCTTGTGCTCGCGGTCGACTCATCGGCCAGCGTTTCGGCTGGAGAATACAGGCTCCAGCAGCAAGGTATTGCTGCGGCCTTCCGTGATCCGGACGTGCAAGACGCAATGAGGCGGGCTGGGCGGGTGGCCGTGGCGGTGATGTTCTGGGGATCGGAAATCATGCCCAAGCCGCAGTCCGGCTGGGTACTGGTCGCGGACGGACAGGACGCCGAGCATTTTGCCCGTATCGTTGAGTCAATGCCGCGGCAGGTCACCGGCGATACCGGGCTGGGTTCGGGGCTGATGGCAT
>JBEARP010000157.1:0-7022 GCA_041163105.1 Pseudomonadota bacterium | reverse complement strand
TTCCTGTTCGCCGGTCGATACCATCACCGTGGTGTGCGGCACGTCGCGCAGCGCGGTGCGCATGGGAAAGGCCATCACCGACGCCAGCTTCGATCTCGCCAAGCTCGAAAAGGGCTGGCTGCTCAAGAAGACCAGCCCATGGTTCCGCGTGACGGTGATCGACGCGGCAGGCAAGCGCGCCTGGTCTAACCCCATCTGGTGGGACGAGATCGCCTAGGCCCTTGCCGATATCGCCCTTCCCTCTAAGCTGATGGCAGACCATCACGGGGAACGATCATGTCCGGCGTTGCCAACTATTCGAAAATCTTCAACCTTGAAGGCCGCACGGCCATCGTCACCGGCGGCTCGCGCGGCATCGGGCTGGCCTTGGCGGAAGGGCTGGCAGCACACGGCGCCGATGTGGCGATCGTCGTGAAGTCGACCGTCGACCGCGCCGAGACGGCGGCGCAGGCGATCCGCGCGGCGGGACGCCGGGCACTGGTCATCAAGGCTGATGTCTCGAGCGAGCAGGACGTGGCGCGCACGGCCGACGAGGTGACCGCCCAGTGGGGCCGCATCGACATTCTCGTCAACAATGCCGGCATCGTGCTGCCAGCCCGCGCCGAGGACTGCACGCTCGACACCTGGCGGCAGACCATGGCGGTGAACCTCGACGGGGTGTTCCTCGCATCCCAGGCGGTGGGCCGCCAGATGATCAGGCAGATGTCAGGCTCGATCATCAACATCGGCTCGATGTCGGGTCGCATCGTCAACTGGCCGTTCCGCCACGCCGCTTACAATGTTTCGAAGGCGGGCGTGCACATGCTCACCAAGTGCCTGGCCACTGAATGGGCGGAATTCAACATCCGCGTCAACGCACTGGCGCCGGGCTACATCCGCACCGAACTCACCGAGGAGGTGCTGCGCGAGCACCCGGACGTCGTCAACAACGTGTGGGCCAAGGGCGCGGTACAGAACCGCATCGGCTCGGTCGAGGAGCTGGTGGGCGCCACCGTCTACCTCGCATCCGATGCCGCAAGCTTCACCACGGGCGAGGTTATCACCATCGACGGCGGCCTGACGCTGCGCTGACGCCCTTGCCCCTCTGGATCGTCATCTGTGGCCTTGGCCTGACCCAGATCATCGGCTGGGGCACGACCTATTACATGCTGGGAGCCCTGTCGCAGGACATCGCGGCCTCGACCGGATGGTCCGGCACGCTGATCTTCGGTGCCTTCTCTGCCGCACTGCTGCTGAGCGGACTGATCTCGCGCCGTGGCGGCCGCCTCATCGACAAGGTCGGCGGCCGGCGCGTGATGATGGCGGGCTCGCTCTGTGCTGCGGCCGGGCTGGCGGTGATCGGGCTGTTTCCGCACCCCGCAACCTATGTGACGGGCTGGCTGCTGCTGGGCCTTGCCATGCGCTTTGCCACCTATGACGCGGCCTTCGCCAGCCTGACGCAGATCGTGGGGCAAGGCGCGCGGCGCGCCATTTCCTATCTCACGCTGTTCGGCGGGCTGGCGTCCACCGTGTTCTGGCCGGTGAGCCACTACCTGGCACTCGGCATCGGCTGGGCCGACACGCTGCTGGTCTATGCCGCGCTGAACCTGTTCGTGTGCCTACCCATACATTGGGCGGTGCTGCAGGCCGCGCGCGGCGACCGGTCGGCGGAGAGCGTGGCGATGACACCCGCACCACATCTCGCAGGTGGCGAGCGCCTCAAGGCGATCGTGCTGTTCGCGACCGCCATCGCGCTCAACGGGCTGGTGTTCTCGGCGATCTCGGCGCACTCCGTGCCGCTGTTCCAGGGACTGGGCTTCCGCGGCGATGAGGCGGTTTTCATGGCGGCCCTCATCGGCCCCTCGCAGGTGGCGAGCCGGCTGGGCGAAATCATGATGGGGCGGCGCCTGAGCCCGATGCAGCTGGGTCTCATTGCGTTCGGGCTGCTGCCAGTGGCGGTAGGTCTCTTCGCGCTGATGGGGTTCTCATGGCCGGCCGCCATCCTCTTCGCGGTGCTCTATGGCGCGTCGAACGGGCTGGTCACCATCGCCAAGGGCGCGGTGCCGCTGATGCTGTTCGGCACCAAGGGCTATGGCGAGGTGCTGGGGGTGATCTCGGCGCCCAACCTGATCCTCAATGCGGCGGCCCCCCTGCTCTTCGCGTTGCTGCTCGGCATGGTGAGCCCGCAGGTGTCGCTGCTGATCGCGGGCGGAGCAGCGCTCGCCTCAACCCTCTTCATGCTGTGGCTGGCGCGGCTTCACCCACACAAGGCCTAGCAGCGTGAGCACGGCGAAGCCGCCGCCCGCAAGGAAGGTGGCAGACGGCCCGCTCCAATCCCACAGCAGGCCTGCCACCACGCTGCCGACAAGCAACGCCAACCCGCTTGCGAGGTTGAACACCCCGAAGGCCGTGCCGCGCAGCGGCTTCGGCGCGGTGTCGGCCACCATGCTCGACAGGCCGCCTTGCGTGAGACCCATGTGCAGGCCCCACAGCGCCACGCCAAACATCATCGAGGTGATGGAACCGCCGAAGGCCAACACAAGATCGGCCAGAATGAGAACCAGCAGACCCGCCACCAGCAGCCCGCGCCGACCAACGCGATCCGACAAGGCGCCTGCGGGATAGGACGAGAGAGAATAGACGAGGCTCATCACCACCATCACCAGCGGCACCCAGGCAATGGAAAGCCCCGCATCGGCGGCCTTGAGAACGAGAAAGGCTTCCGAGAAGCGCGCCAGCATCATGGCAGCACCCACCGCCATCACCTGCCAGAAGGCGCGACCCAGCGACGACGCGGTGCGAAGGTCAAAGCCCGGTTTCTTGTCCGCCTGCTCCTGGTGCGGCGGCTCCTCGACGCCGAAGGCGAGGAAGGCCACCGCGATGAGGGCCGGAATGCAAGCCACCCACATGACGCTTCTGAGGTCGAACACGAACACCGACATCAACACGATGGCGATGAGTGGCCCCGCGAAGGCGCCCACCGTGTCGAGCGACTGGCGCAGGCCGAAGGCGGCCCCACGCAGTTCAGGCGGCGCGATGTCGGCTACCAGCGCGTCACGCGGGGCACCACGGATGCCCTTGCCAACCCGGTCGATGAAGCGCGCGGCGAAGACCGATTCTACCGAAGTGGCCAGCGGGAACAGCGGCTTCACCACTGCGGCAAGGCCATAGCCCAGCAGCGCCAGACCCTTGCGGCTGCCCCAGCGGTCGCTCAACACGCCCGAGAACAGCTTAGCGACCTGCGCCGTGGCTTCGGCGAGGCCCTCCAACAGGCCCAGAAGGGCAGTGGAAGCGCCCAGCGTGCCGACCACGAAGAGCGGCAGGATGGCGTGGATCATCTCGGAGGAGACATCCATGAAAAGGCTCACGAATCCCAGCATCCAGATGCCGCGGGGCAGGTTCTTCGGCAGCATCGGCAAGACTTCCGTCTGACTGGCGGGCGCGGGTTCGAAGTGATAATCAGCCCCCCGAAACCTTTCCGCAATAAGCAGATTTCGAGGACTGCCATGAGCAAGACCCGCACCGAGACGGACACCTTCGGCCCCATCGAGGTCGATGCCACGAAATACTGGGGTGCGCAGGCGCAGCGCTCGATCGGCAACTTCAAGATCGGCTGGGAGCGCCAGCCGCTCCCCGTGGTGCGCGCCCTCGGCATCGTGAAGCGCGCCGCGGCTGAAACCAACATGGCGCTCGGGCGCCTCGACAAGACCGTGGGCGAGACCATCGTAAAGGCCGCGCAAGAGGTGATCGACGGCAAGCTCGACGAGCACTTCCCCCTCGTCGTCTGGCAGACGGGTTCTGGCACCCAGTCCAACATGAACGCCAACGAGGTGATCTCCAACCGGGCGATCGAGATGATGGGCGGCGAGATGGGCTCGAAGAAGCCCGTGCACCCCAACGACCACGTCAACATGAGCCAGTCGTCCAACGACACCTACCCCACCGCCATGCACATCGCGGCAGCCGAAGAGGTGCAGCACCGGCTGATCCCGGCGCTGAAGCACCTGCACAAGGCACTCGACACGAAGTCGAAGGAGTGGGCCCACATCATCAAGATTGGCCGCACCCACACGCAGGATGCGACGCCGCTGACGCTCGGCCAGGAATTCTCCGGCTATGCGCAACAGGTTCTGAACGGCATCAAGCGCATCGAGATGACCATGCCGATGCTGATGGAACTGGCCCAGGGCGGCACGGCCGTGGGCACCGGCCTCAACGCACCCGTGGGCTTCGCCGAGATGGTGGCCGACCGCATTGCCAAGATCACCGGCATGCCCTTCACCTCCGCCCCCAACAAGTTCGAGGCGCTGGCCGCGCATGACGCAATGGTGATGACCCATGGCGCCATCAACACGGTGGCAGTCTCCCTGTTCAAGATCGCCAACGACATCCGCCTGCTCGGCTCGGGTCCGCGCTCTGGCCTCGGCGAACTTTCGCTGCCGGAGAACGAGCCCGGCTCATCCATCATGCCGGGCAAGGTGAACCCCACCCAGTGCGAGGCTCTCACCATGGTGTGCGTGCAGGTGTTCGGCAACCAGGCGGCCCTGAGCTTCGCTGGCTCCCAGGGCCATTTCGAGCTCAACGTCTATAATCCGGTGATGGCCTACAACTTCCTGCAGTCGGTGCGTCTCATCGCTGATGCATCGGTGAGCTTCACCGACAACTGCGTGGTCGGCATCGTGGCGCGCGAAGACAACATCAAGCTGGCACTCGACCGTTCGCTGATGCTGGTGACCGCACTCGCGCCGAAATACGGCTATGACCGCGCCGCAAAGATCGCCAAGACGGCCCACAAGAACGGCACAACGCTGCGCGAGGAAGCCGTGAAGGACGGAATCCCCGGAGACGACTTCGACCTCATCGTGCGCCCCGAGGACATGATCGGACCGAAATAAGCCATGGGCGAGATCGTGAGCCTCAAGCTGCACCGCAAGCGCAAGGATCGCGCTGCAAAGGAAGAGATTGCCGCGGAGAACCGCGTGCAATTCGGCCGGAGCAAGGCCGAGAAGGAATTGACCGACGCATTGAACGAGAAGGCGGCCAAGGACCTCGAGCAGCACAAGCGCGAGGACTGATGGCCAAGGACCTCAAGCGCTCGCTGACGATTGAAGGCCACCGCACGTCGCTGTCGCTCGAGCCCGAGTTCTGGGAAGCGCTGCAGACGGCGGCTTCGAAGCGCAAGGTCACCGCCGCGGCGCTGGTGGCCGAGATCGATCAGGCGCGCGGCGAGCGCAACCTTTCCAGCGCGGTGCGGGTGTGGCTGCTGAAGCAGGCGGCGGCGCAATAGCGGCTCGTTCCTCTAGGTGATTTCGCCTTCCCTCTCAGTTCACCTTGCGCGGACTTGATCCGCGCATCCTTTATGGCACCGCGAAGAGGATGCCCGGGGTCAAGCCCGGGCAAGGTGCATTTTGCGAACGGTCGGATACACCCTACTGCGAGGGCGAGAAATTCGGCGGCGGCGAGATCTTCACCGGTGCGCCCGGCGGCTTTACGAGGATGACCGGCTTTACCTTGACCGGCTCTCGGGTGGATGGCGATGTCTGAGCCCGCGGCTTTGCAGCCGGCGGTGCCGGGACTTCCACCTTGGGTGCGGGCGCAGGTGCCGCTTCGCTGAGGTTTGCGAGCTTGCGCCAGGTGCGCAGCTCGCGCAGGCGCTGCCGCATCTCGGACTTGTTGATCTCGGCATTGGCGGCACGCTCTGCCTCGATCTGGCGGCGCAGGCGATCAGCCTCCACCACCTGCATCTCGGCCTGCACCTTGAGCTCGCGCCGGCGCAGCAGCAGCTCGTCGCGCTGGGCGTAATAGGCAGCAAGGCGGGCTTCGTCCTCGGCGCGCTGCTTCTCCTCCTCCAGCGCAAGGCGCGCCTGTTCCTGCTGCAGGCGTTCAAGTTCGTCGATGCCCTGCTGCATGAGGGTGACGCCAAGCGAGGTGGCGATCTCCGAACTGTCTTCCGAGCGCTGCAGCGCCATGGGCGGCCCGGCATAGGCGACACTCATCTTCGGCAAGCTGTCACGTGCCTTGAGGGACAGATCAACCTCGATGTCGATCTCGCCCTGCGCAAGGTCGGCAATGGCACTGACCGTGGCATCGGCATCGCCATCGGAATGCTGTACGGGTGCGAAGCGCATCTCGCCGCTGGTGAGGGCGATGGCACCGCTGGCGGCACCGAGATCCAGCCCGGCGCCACCGCGCATTGCGGCGAACGCTGCGGTGATGCCGGCCGCGTCACGCGCCGTGGCAAGTGATGCCGTGAAGGCGGATGGCGTGAGCCCGAGCAGGCGCAGGCCCTCCAATGCGAAGGCGCCCTCGCCCTGCGCCGCCGCCAAAGCCGCGCCGGGGCTGCGACCCTCGCTGCTGAAGCTGAGTTGAACTTCACCCTCGCCCGCGGCCACCGGCTGGCCATTCGACAATGCAAGCTGCTGGGCGAGATCGACCGGCATGCGCAGGCGGCCGCTGAGCTTGCGGCTCTCATCCGTTCCAACCGAGGTCAACTCGAGTTGCGCGTTACGCCCGTCGGCATCCTTGCCAAGCATGGCGACGTGGATCTCGCCGCGCTTCGCCTCGATGCCGATCTCGGCGTTCCGTGCGGCGAAGTGGCGGTGTACCTCGAGCGATGATGGCGTCAGCCACAGTTCGCCAGTGAGGCCGAAAGGCAGCGCCGTGGCGAAGCCCATCTCGAGACCCGTGACCGGACCTGCCCAGTCGAGGAAGCTTGCCGCCATGAGGTCAGCGAGGCGCAGCGCGCCGGTTTGCAGGCGGCCGCCGAGAACCAAGCCAGGCGTGAGGCTGACCTCGCCGCCGAAAGGCGCTGTGCCCAGTCGCCCCGTGATGGCGGAGACGTTCCACTTGCCGTCGTCGCCCCAGGCCACGGTCGCATCGCCCACCAGCACGCCACCGCCGTAATCCGCCACCGGCATGCCGGTTGCCGCCAACAGCGGCGCGGCATCGGTGGCCCGCAGCGACAGCTTGCCGTTCACGCCATAGCCTTCGGACAGCGGGTTGAAGCGACCCTGATAGTCGATCCTGCCGCCCAGCGCCTGCAC
>JBEARP010000156.1:0-12109 GCA_041163105.1 Pseudomonadota bacterium | reverse complement strand
TGGCTTAGGAGTGTGCGTATCCATCAGCGGCTCGCCATTTATCGTGATTGGTGCTTGTCGCGGTGGTGTGCGGTGGGACGAAAACTGAAAACCCGGCAGGTGAGTGCCGGGTTCGTGTTGTTGATGGTCGTCTTGTGGTGCGCGTTGGAGGCCTTAGCACCAGCCGCCATTGGGGCCCGTGATCTCGCATCGGATCGAGACTGCATCGCACAGATGCTGCGTCTCCTGTTGCGGCGTGGTCATGGCAGGCACGGTGTAGTCGGGGTTGATGCTCATCGTGTTCTCCCGCGCGGGTGTGTGCTGTACCGGCGGCTGGTGTCACCCAGCAGTCACACAATGCGACAACATTGCACAGATCGTTGACGTCTTGAAGACAATTTTGGCAAAATTATAAAGACTTAGCGGGTAGGCAGTGGTCTATTTTCGCCTTATCCTGAATATGAAAGCCGAACCATCCCGTTGCTCTTCCAGAAGGACGTGGCCCTGCTCGTTGCAGAAGTGCGGCATGTCTATTGCGGACATGGGGTCCGTGGCAATGACCTTGAGGATGCTGCCCGGTGCCATGCCCGCAAGGCGCTTCCGGGCCTTCAGAACCGGCAGTGGGCAAAGCAGACCGCAAAGGTCGAGCGTGTTTTCGGAATGATTTTCGGTCATGCTGGGACTAAGGACTAGCATCTCATCCAGAGGAGATACAATCTTGCCGGAACTTCTCACCAAACTCGCATTTCAGGGGAAGGTGGACCTGCTCCTCGCCAGCCCGGATCGCGACACGGGCCTTGAAAAGCACGCGGTGCCGCAAGCGCGGCTCTTTTTCACTGGCATGGAGGGCGACTGCCATGGCGGCATCACCCGCAAGTCTGACAGCCGCATGCTGAAGCAGTACAAGCGCAACACCGAGGTCAGGAACTCACGCCAGGTTTCGATCCTTTCGATGGAAGAGCTCGCCGTTGTGGCGGAGGCGATGGGTATTCCCGCGGTGAAGCCGGAATGGGTAGGTGCGAATGTTGTGGTGAGTGGTATCCCGGATCTCACCCTGCTGCCGCCGTCGACGCGTCTGCAGTTTCCATCGGGTGCAATGATCGTGGTGGATGCCGAGAACCATCCCTGCCGCTACCCGGCTGATATCATCGCCCGCCATCATCCGGAACAGAAGAAGGGCTTCGTCGCTGCAGCCATGCACAAGCGCGGCGTCGTGGGTTGGGTCGAGGCAGAAGGCGTCATCGGTACAGGTGACAGGATCACCGTCTGGATTCCGCCGCAGCGCATCTACGCGCACGCATGAGGAGTTGCACCGTCATCGTCGCTGGTGGCCAGTCCTCTCGGATGGGGCGGGAAAAAGCGTTTGAAAGTGTCCATGGCCAGCCCATTCTCGATCGCATCATCGCCAGGCTTGCCACCCAGACGGACATGATTGCGATCAACGCCAATGGCGATACCGGCCGCTTTGCACACTGGGAACTACCCGTCATCGTGGACATCCACAGCAACATCGGCACGCCACTTGCGGGCCTCCACGCGGCACTGTCCCATGCGGCAGACAACGACTTCGATGCTGTGCTGACGGCCCCTTCAGACACGCCGTTTCTTCCAGCAGACCTGATGAACCGGCTCCGTGCCGCAAGCTCTTTTGCCGCCATCGCCCGGTCGGGCGGACAGTCGCATTACCTCACGGGGGTGTGGTCGGTCACGTTGCTGCCGGCGCTTCAGAAGGCTTTGCTACAGCCCCAGACGCCGCGCCTGCAGGATTGGTGCAGCATGTGCAATGCTGCCCTGGTCGAGTGGCCTACTGTACCTTTCGATCCCTTCTTCAATGTCAATACACATGAGGAGCTTGCCGAAGCGGAGCGGATTGCGGCAAGGTTCGAGCCATGAGCAAGGTCATCGGTGTCGCCGGGTTTAAAAACGCTGGCAAGACCACGCTGGTTGAGAAACTCGTTACCGAGCTCACCCGGCGCGGCCATCGTGTGTCCACCGTGAAGCATGCGCACCATTCCTTTGATATTGATCACGAGGGACGCGACAGCTTTCGTCACCGAAAAGCGGGCGCCAGCGAGGTGGCCGTGGTGTCTCGCCACCGCTGGGCCATCATTCATGAATCCCGCGAGGAGGCCGAGCCAACGCTGCAGGAGATCCTCGCCAAGCTTGCACCATGCGATCTCGTCATCGTCGAAGGCTACAAGCGCGACAGCCATGACAAGATCGAAGTCCGCAATCTCGGCCTCTCGCATCCTACGCTCGCCGGTGATGATCCGACGGTGGTGGCGATTGCTGCCAATGGCACCATCTCCGATGCACCAGTTCCGGTCTTCGGCCGCGATGAGGTGACGGCGCTCGCAAGTTTCATTGAAACCCACATGGCGCTCCTATGACTCCGCATTACGTGACCGATTTCTGGGAACAGTCCGGCGAGAGCCGATGGTTCACCAAGGATGCCGCATTTGATGGCGCATTGCGGGTACGCTTCGGCACCGCCCTAGCGGAAGCCCGTAACGGCGCGTTCGACCGGTGGGGTGAGACGCCAGAAGGGGCGCTCAGCCTCGTTCTCCTGCTCGACCAGGTATCACGCAACATCAACCGGGGAAGCCCGCTAGCCTTTGCCGCTGATGCGCGTGCGCTCCGCCTGGCCAAGGGCTGGATCGGGCAGGGCTTTCACCACAGGCTCCCGGCTCCTCGGGCCCGCTGGCTGATCATGCCCTACGAGCATGCCGAAGACCTCGATGCCCAGCACCGCGGCGTGGCCCTGTTCCAGACCATGGGCCTGTCCGAAATGGCTTATTGGGCGAAAGTTCACCTCGACATCATTGCCCGTTTTGGCCGCTTTCCGCATCGCAATCTGGTGCTGGGCCGGGTGTCGTCGCCTGCCGAACTGGCCTTTCTGAAAGCTGGCGGTTTCTCCGGTTGAGTGTCGGATTCCGCCCTGCCCCGGTCGTTCCGCCTCACGACTGTTGAATGGGGCTCACTATTGTGCGCTCAATTCCATTCCGGGGTTCTTTGAGGGATTTACCCATGAAATCACATGCGCGCGTGGTCGTCATCGGCGGTGGCGTGGTGGGCGTCGGCACGCTTTACCACCTGGCCAAGAAGGGCTGGAGCGACGTCGTCCTGATCGAGCGGAAGGAGCTGACGTCGGGTTCCACCTGGCATGCCGCGGGACTGCTGCCGCTGTTCAACCTGTCCTACTCGGTGGGGCAGATCCACAAATACTCGGTCAAGCTGTATGACTCGCTTGAAGCCGAGACTGGCCAAAACGTCGGCTTCAAGAAGGTATCCAACATCCGCCTCGCCCGCACCAAGGATCGGTGGGACGAGTTCATGTACTATGCCGGCGTTGCCGAGACGATCGGCATCAAGGTGAACGTGCTCACGCCCGCCCAGATCAAGGAGATCTGGCCGTTGTGCGAGACGGACGGCCTGCTTGGCGCCATCCAGCACCCGGATGACGGTTACATCCAACCGGCCGACCTCACCCAGGCCATGGCAAAAGGAGCGCGTTCGCGCGGGGCAGAGATCTACCGCAACACCACCGTGACCGGCATTGAACAGAAGCCGAATGGCGAGTGGCTGGTGAAGACGGACCAGGGCGACATTACCTGCGAGCACGTCGTCTCCGCGTCCGGAAACTTCGCCCGGAAGACAGGCGCAATGGTCGGCCTCGACATTCCCGTAATTCCGGTCGAGCACCAGTACATCGTCACCGAACCGCATCCGCTCATCCGCGAGCGTCAAGCCAAGGGCCTGCCTGAAATGGGCGTCCTGCGCGAGGCCGACTCCTCCTGGTACATGCGCGAGGAAAACGGTGGCCTGCTGCTCGGACCTTACGAGCACGGCGCACCCTGCTGCTACATGGACGGTCCGTCGGACCAGAGCGAGTATGAGCTCTTCCAGGAAGACCTCGATCGCCTGGCACCCCACATCGAAACCGCCATTGCCCGCGTTCCTGCCTTTGGCGAAGTCGGCATCAAGAAGGTCTACAACGGTGCCATCGCCTATACACCCGATGGTTCACCGATCATCGGTCCCGCCTGGGACAGGAAGAACTTCTGGCTGAACGAGGGTCACTCCTTCGGCGTCACCGCCTCGGGCGGCGCCGGCTGGCAGCTCGCGGAATGGATCGTCGAGGGCGAGCCCTCGATCGACATGATGGGCGTTGATCCCCGCCGTTTCGGACCCTACGCCACGCGCGGCTACCTCAAGACCAAGAACGAGGAAGCCTATGCCAATGTCTTCACCCCGCACTATCCGGACGAGGAGCGCTCCGCCGCCCGCCCGCTGAAGCGTACACCGGTCTATGACCGCATGAAGGATCTCGGTGCCGTTTTCGGCTCCGTTTATGGCTGGGAGCGCCCGGGCTGGTTCGCACCCAAGGGCTATTCCCTCACCAAGGAGCAGCTCGCAAGCCCTGACGTGCTCACCAACCACAACCACGCCCCTGCGACCGATGATGGCCGCATCGTTGAGAAATGGTCGTTCCGCCGTTCCAACTACTTCCCCTTCGTGGGCGAGGAATGCCGGAACGTCATGAGCAATGTCGCCATCCAAGACATGTCTGCCTTCGCCAAGATGGAAGTGTCGGGCCCGGCTGCGCGTGAATGGCTCGAAGCCATTCTCGCCAACAAGGTCCCGAAGAAGATGGGCCGAATCGCACTGTGCCATCTGCTCACCCCGCGCGGCGGCGTACGTTCGGAGTTTACGGTTTACGAGTGGTCGCCGGGTCGCTTCTATCTCGTCTCCGCTGGTGCCTATGAGCGCCACGACCACGACTATCTGAGGAAGCTCAGTCCGACCGATGGCTCGGTGCGTCTCAACCCCATCACCACGCGCTTTGGCGTGCTGGTGCTCGCCGGTCCGAATTCGCGCAAGGTGCTGCAGAAGCTGACTGATGCCGATCTCTCGAACGAGGCCTTCCCCTGGCTTTCGGGCAAGGAGATCAGTGTGGGGAACTGCACGGCGCATGCGCTGCGCGTGAACTTCGTCGGCGAGCTCGGTTGGGAGTTCCACCACCCGATCGAACAGCAGATTGCACTGTTCGATCTGCTCATGGACGCCGGCAAGGAGTTCGGCATCCGCCCCTATGGCATCAAGGCCATGTCATCGCTGTCGGTTGAGAAGAGCTATCGTCTCGTGCCGCGTGAGCTGTCGATCGAGTACAATGCTTATGAATCCGGCCTCGACCGCTTCGTGCATCCCAACAAAGGCCAGTTCATCGGCCGTGATGCACTGGTGGAAGCCAAGCAAAACGGTCTCGACTGGAACTTCGTGACCATGGAGGTGCATGGCGTGGGCGATGGCGACTCGGATGCCCGCGGTTCCGAGCCGCTCTATCGCAACGGCCAACTCATCGGCCGCGCGACAAACGGCGCCTATGGCTTCCGCGTGAACAAGTCGCTGGCTTTGGGCATGGTAAAGCCCGATCATTCCGCCATCGGCACCGAGCTTGAGATCAAGATTCTCGGTAAGCTGTTCAAGGCGACGGTCATTCCCGAGAGCCCTTACGACCCTGACAACAAGGCGCTCCGCGCCTGACCGTGAGACTGGCGTAGCGCGAGGCCGGGTGAACAACCCGGCCTTTTTTGTCGAGCCTCCGCTCCAAGCGTTGCGAAACGATCATGCGGCAGGCAAAACTCAGATGCGGAACGGAGCGAATCAGTCGACGCCCATGCAGGCCGGCACACCGGGATACGGAACGGGAATACTGCTCGTGCTCGGCGCCACATTGGGCTGGAGCTTGGCCGGCTTGTTCGTGCGCTTCATGCCGGACCTCGATGGCTGGCAGATCAATTGCTGGCGCGGCTTCTGGATGTCGGTCTTCCTTCTGGCCTATCTTGTGGTTGTATATGGCAACCAGACAGTGGCCAAGTTCCGTGCCATTCCGCTCCCGGCGCTCCTCATCGTTGCAGGTTTCTTCTCCGCCGGTTCCACGCTCTACGTGACCTCACTCACACTCGCCGGAACAGCGACAGTTTCCGTTATCGGCGCCCTTTCGCCGATCTTTGCAGGCCTGCTCAGCCCATGGCTTACGCATGAAACTCCTTCGCTTGCCTCATGGTTGGCCGCCATCATGGCTGTTGTCGGAGTTGGCATCATTGCGTGGGATGGCTTTTCCGCTGGTAACGTCATCGGCATACTCGTGGCCCTGCTTGTGCCGTTGTCGTTCGCCGTCCAGACGATGATGTTGCGGCGGTATCGCGCTTTCGACATGGTGCCCGCCATCTGCGTTGGAGGTTTTGCGACCTTTTTTCTGGCTGGGGTCATGGGATATGTTTTTGGAGGGCACCCTGCCGGAGGCCTTCAGGTCAGCATCGAGCAGATGTTGTTGCTCGCCCTCATGGGACCGGTTCAACTCTCCGTGCCGCTCATCTTGTATGCCAAGGGTGCCAAGGCCGTGCCTGCGGTAACACTCACTCTCGTGGCCATGCTGGATGTGATTCTCAATCCCTTCTGGAGTTGGCTGGGCGTTGGCGAGGTTCCTGCCCATTCAGCCTTTGTCGGTGGGTTTGTCATCATCGGCGCAGTACTCATCTCCATCTTCGGTGATCGTTGGCTCAGCCGCCGCCGGGCGCGGGCAGCCTGATGCGACGCTCCTCCGCCACTCTCATCGGCTTTACTGCCGTGCTGATGTGGGCGCTGCTGGCGTTGCTAAGTGCGGCCAGTGGCAACGTGCCGCCCTTTCAGCTTGCGGCCATGACCTTCCTGATTGGTGGACTGATGGGTGCCGTCACGTGGCCATTCCGCAAGGGTGCCGTGTCAGCCCTGCGGCAGAGTTGGCAAGTATGGCTCCTGGGTGTTGCCGGGCTGTTTGGCTATCATTTTGTCTACTTCAGCGCCATCAGGGCCGCGCCGGCTGTGGAAGTAAGCCTCATCGCCTATCTCTGGCCGCTTTTCCTGGTCGTGTTCTCGGCCTTTCTGCCGGGTGAACGGCTGCGCATTCATCATCTCGTTGGCGTTGTTCTTGGCCTAGCAGGTGCCGTTCTCATCATCACGCGTGGCAAGGGCTTGTCGCTGGGAGAGGGCTTCACCAGCGGACACGTGCTGGCCTTCCTGTGTTCGCTCATCTGGTCTGGATATTCGGTCTTGTCCCGGCGCTTCGGCCAGGTCTCGACAGATGTCGTCGCTGGATTCTGCATCGTCACGGCCCTGCTCTCCGTCATCTGCCACCTTTTGTTCGAAACGACCGTCTGGCCGGCGGATGCCACGCAATGGGCCGCTGTGTTTGGCCTGGGCCTTCTGCCGGTGGGTGCAGCATTCTACACATGGGACTACGGCGTGAAGCATGGCGACATCATGGTGCTTGGCGCCGCATCCTATGCATCACCCCTGTTGTCGACGCTGGTGTTGGTGGCGGCGGGCTTTGCAGCCTTCACCTGGCCCGTCATGGCGGCCTGCCTGCTCATCACGCTCGGCGCGGTGATCGCCGCGAAGGACATGCTGTTCAAGCGCGCAGGTCCAGCTACCTGAAGGCGTTCTTGCGCTCGCGTAGTTCCGCAAAGACTTCTGCATCCGTTGCATGTTCCATCCCCAGGTTCCGTCGGATCTCGGAACTGCCAGTCCGCAGGAATGGATTGGTGGCGAGTTCGGCACCAATCGTGGAAGGGCAGGTCATCTGACCCTGGGCAAGCAGACGGTCTACCTCGGCCGCCCGCTGCCTCAACTCAGCATTGCCGGGCTCGACGGCGAGCGCGAACCGTGCGTTCGACTGGGTGTATTCGTGACCACAAAACAGTCTCGTCGACCGCGGAAGTGCGCTGAATTGGTTCACGGAATGATGCATCTGCTCCATCGTGCCCTCGAACACGCGGCCGCAACCGAGCGAGAAAAGCGTGTCCCCAGCGAACACGGCGTCCTCTGAAGGCATGTAAAAGGCAATGTGACCCAGCGTATGACCCGGACAGTCCAGCACCTGAACTTCACGTTGCTGCCAGTTGAAACGATCACCCCCCGCCACATCACGATCCAGACCGGGAATTTTTGTGGCTTCCGCCCTTGGGCCAATGATGCTGCAGCCATAGCGTTTCTGTAGCGCCAGATTGCCCTCGACATGATCGTCATGGTGATGCGTGGTGAAGATGTGGGTCAGTGTCCATCCCGCATCATCAAGCTGGCGCGCGATCTCGGCCGCATCCGGCGCGTCGATGGCAACCGTTTCACCGCTCTTGTCGTCATGCAGCAGAAGGCCGTAATTGTCCGAGCGACAGATGAACTGGCGAAAAACGAGGCTTGTCATGCGATTTTCCGATGCTTTCCTGCCGGATGATCTTTTGGCGTTTCCGGACTATGCTGACTGACTGATGGATATTGTCGATCTTAGAGAGTTTTACGGCAGCAAGCTCGGCTTGGCCACCCGGCGTTCGCTGGCGGGCCAGCTCAGACCCCGTCTGGCCGGCCTCTCGGGTGGCACGGTGATGGGGCTTGGCTATGCCATGCCCTATTTGGCCGACTGCGTCGTGAAGCCGGACTCCCAGCTTGCCTTCATGATGGCCCGGCAGGGCGTCTTTCGCTGGCCGGAGGAGGGCGCCGTGGAGTCGGCGCTGGTGGATGAGTGCGACCTGCCCCTGCTTGAAAGCGTTGTTGACGTTGCACTTGTGGTCCATGGTCTGGAACTGACGGACGCGCCGGCGGAAATGCTGCGCGAAATCTGGAGGGTACTGGCGCCCCAGGGTAGGTTGTTTCTCGTCGTTCCCAACCGCCGGGGTGTCTGGGCGCGCTTCGACACCTCTCCCTTTGGCCATGGTCAGCCGTTTTCCCGGCCCCAGCTCTCGGCCCTACTCAAGGAAAGCCAGTTCTCGGTGGTCTCCTGGTCCTATGCCCTGTATTTCCCGCCGTCTCCCCGGGCGGCAATCCTGTCTGCGGCGCCGGCCATCGAGGGGCTCGGTTCGCGGCTGATGCCGGCTCTTTCGGGCGCCATTATCGTGGAGGCGGCGAAGCAGGTCTACGCGGTGGCCCAGGGCAAGCGGCTGCGCCGGATTGCCGCCCGCGCCCGCCCGGCGCTGAGCCCCGTGCCCGCCAAGGGCGCATGGCGGCATCCCTAGGTCAGGATTGCATTTTTTGGTCCGGTGCCTATGAATAGCGCGCCTCGGCGGCCTCCCCGTCGGACAGCAGCGAGCCCGCCGATCGATGACCTTTGACAGCTCCGATACATCCCTCGACGCCATCCGGCGGGAGATCGATGCGATCGACGACAATATCCTGCGTCTTCTGATGCAGCGCTTTGCCGCCACCGAGAAGGTGAAGGCCACCAAGTCGCATGACGGCTCGATCGCCTCTTCCCCGTTCCGCCCGGCACGCGAGGCTGCCGTGATGCATCGCCTGATCCGCGAAGCTGGTGCTTCGCTCAGCCCCGAACTCCTGGTGCGGCTTTGGCGGGTGATCCTCTCGGCCTCGATCCAGTCTCAGGCCGCTGTCACGCTTCACATGGATTCTGTCCTCGGACACGACATGGCTACAAGGCTTCTTGTGGCCCAACACTTCTGCGCCATGAAGGTTGAACTCCACCAGAGCCCGGCGCGTGCGCTTGATGCCCTTGCCAGCGCGCAGGGCGACCTCGCCCTCGTTGCTCCCAGCTCTGACTGGGCCGCTCGCTTTTCTCCTGATGGTGCGCAGGTCATCGTTACGCTGCCAATGATTGCTGGCGGAAGCCAGCCACAGCTTCTGGTGTTTGGACATGCGCCACCGCAGCCAAGCGGTGACGATGAGACGCTGATCCTGTTTTCCGGCGAGGCACCCTCGCTGCCCGGAGCAATCTGGCAGGCACACTCTGGCACAACCAGCCTTGCCGGTCTGCCAGGTTATCTCGACGACAGCATCCTCGCGCTTCATCCTGGCGCCCGCATTGCAGGGCGCTACCCTCGGCCCATCAAGGTTACGCCATGACAGCATCCCGCCCCCAGCCAAAGCCCGGCATCCTCGACATCGCGGCCTATGTGCCAGGGAAGAGCACGGCCAAGGGTGCCAAGGTGCACAAGCTTTCCTCGAACGAATCCCCCATAGGTTCGAGCCGGAAGGCCATCGAAGCCTACAAGGCTGCCGCCGGAGCGCTCGAGCTCTATCCTGATGGAGCAGCCACGCTGTTGCGCAATGCCATTGCGGGCCGTTTTGGCTTGAAGCCAGAGAGAATCGTGTGCGGCGCCGGCTCGGATGAGCTGCTGCAACTCATCGCGCATGCCTATTTGAGCCCCGGTGACGAGGCGATCTACAGCCAGTATGGTTTTCTCGTCTATCCGATCGCCATCCAGTCGAACGGCGCCACGCCGGTCGTGGCGCCCGAGACGGACTTTCTCGCTGACGTCGACGCAATCCTTGCGCGGGTGACGGCGCGTACGAAGATCGTCTTCCTTGCCAATCCCAACAATCCGACAGGACGCTATCTTCCCTTCAGTGAAGTGAAGCGTTTGCATTCCGGCCTTCCCGCGAACGTCCTGCTGGTGCTCGACGCGGCCTATGCTGAGTATGTTCGCCATAATGACTACGAGGCGGGTATCGAACTCGTCGCCAGGTCAGATAACGTGATCATGACGCGCACCTATTCAAAGATTTTCGGGCTTGCTGCCCTGCGGCTCGGCTGGGCCTACTGCCCCTCTCACGTGGCGGATGTTCTGAACCGGGTTCGTGGCCCATTCAACATTAGTGCACCGGCGATCGCGGCGGGGGTGGCAGCAATCTCCGATCAGGAGTTCGTCGAGCGCGCCGTGGCTCACAATGAACAGTGGCTTCCGTGGATGAGCAGCGAATTGTCATCGCTGGGACTAGATGTCACTCCCAGCGTCGGCAATTTCGTTCTCGTGCACTTTCCGGCAAATGATAAACACCACGCCCACGCGGCGGATGCCTTCCTTCAGGAGCACGGCTTCGTGGTGCGCCGCATGGATGCCTACAGCCTGCCCAACGCGTTGCGTATTACGATCGGCACGGAGGAGGCGAACCACGGCCTCGTCGCCTGCCTGAAGGCGTTTCTGACATGACAAAGCCGTTCGACCGGGTCGCCCTCATCGGTATCGGCCTCATCGGCTCATCGCTTGCCCATGCCATGCGCAAGCATAAACTTGCAGGCGAAATCACAGGCTATGCACGAAGTGAAGCGACGCGCAAAAAAGCTCTGGAAATAGATCTCGTCGACAAGGTCTTCCCGACAGCAGCGCAGGCGGTGAAGGATGCAGATCTTGTCATCCTGTGTTCGCCCGTCGGAACCTATGGCGAGCTTGCAAGGGAGATTGGTCCCGGGCTGAGGCCAGGCGCCATCCTCACCGATGTCGGCTCGGTCAAGGGGGCTGTCGTCAGGGATGTGTTGCCGCATGTCCCGCAGGATGTGAGTTTCATTCCTGGTCATCCGATTGCCGGCACGGAACAGTCCGGCCCTGAGTCAGGCTTCGCGGAACTGTTCATCAACCGCTGGTGCATTCTCACTCCGCTGCCGGACTCCGACCCAGGTGCAGTCGAACGGCTTGCCGATTTCTGGCGTGCCTGCGGCTCAAACGTGGAGATGATGACGCCTGAGCATCACGACCTCGTGCTGGCGATCACCAGCCATCTTCCGCACCTTATCGCCTATAACATCGTCTCGACCGCCGCTGACCTCGAGGAAGTCACCTCCTCGGAAGTGATAAAATACTCTGCTGGCGGCTTCCGTGATTTCACCCGCATCGCGGCCTCCGACCCGACCATGTGGCGAGATGTATTTCTCAACAACAAGGATGCCGTGCTGGAGATGCTAGGCCGCTTCTCAGAAGATCTCTCAGCCCTGCAGCGTGCCATACGCTGGAGTGATGGCGACATGCTGTTCGATGTCTTCACGCGGTCGCGCCAGATTCGCCGTGGCATCATTGAGGCCGGCCAGGACACGGCCTCGCCCGACTTTGGACGTGGCGCGCCGAAATCTCAGTAGAGCGGCGCCAGCTCTGCAACCTTGAGCGGCCCTACATAAAGCGCGCCGTCCTTGGCGATGATCGGCACCTTTGTCCCTTTGCCCATAAGACTCAGCATGGTCTGGATGTTTGTGAGGTTGCTCTCTGAAAGGCCCAGCTGTGGCCCTACCAAGGCAAGTAGTGCCTGCATGTCGTTCGTCTCGGTTTCGATCTGGCCCGCGATGCGGTGCTGCGGATCGAGTGACAGCGCACCG
>JBEARP010000155.1:0-17427 GCA_041163105.1 Pseudomonadota bacterium | reverse complement strand
GGAAGTGTACCTCGCCGGTGCGGTGGTGGTGGATGTGGAAATGGATTCGCGCCTTGACGATGGCATAGATCAACCGTCCGCCGATCAGCAGCATCATGATGCCGACGATGAATTCCAGGCCCGTCGCCAGCCGGTCGCTCAGGTTCAGTTCAAGCGCATAGACGGCACCGCCGAAGGCCCCGAGCGTCAAGGCATGGCCCAGCCCCCACAGCGCGCCATGACGCACGATGCGGCTCGTGCCACGCTTGTCGGCGGCGATCGATGCGACGGTTGCAATATGGTCAGCCTCCAGCGCGTGCTGGAGCCCCAGAAGGAAACCGAAGATGATCCACGTGAACATGCGGGCATCTATAGCGGCTCGCCCCCCACACCGCGAGGGCTGTTTGCGGCAGGGCGCGTCGGAATCCGGCTTTCGCGCGTTGTCACGTCGCAGCCGAACGGCTAGTTTCCGGCCCGCCAGGCCGAGGGCAGCCACCCCGGGGCGCAAACGACTGGACAGACACGCCGCGAACCCGGCGAGGTGAGGACATTTTCTGATGAAGCTTCTGAATACCATGCTGACGAAGATCATCAGGACCGGCACCCTCGAAGTCGTGGATGCGGAGGGCCATGTCCATCGCTACGCGGGCACGCCCCAGCCCTTCGTGCGCGTCAAGCTGCATGACCCATCGCTCTACCGCTCGCTTGTCTGGAACCCTGACCTCAAGGCGGGCGAGGCCTACATGGACGGCACGCTCACCATCGAGCAGGGAACGCTCCGCGATTTCCTGACGCTGTTCGCCATCAACCGGGGAGTCTCGCGCAAGCTCCCCATCCAGAAGCCGCTGCGGCGGCTGGCGAAGCGGATGAAATCACTCTGGCAGCGCAACACGCTGGTCCAGTCGCAGCGCAACGTGGCGCATCACTATGATCTGTCGAACGAGCTCTACGGCCTCTTCCTCGACAGCGGCATGAATTATTCCTGCGCCTATTTCCGCTCGCCCACGGACACGATCGAGGAAGCCCAGCAGAACAAGCTACGCCATATCGCCGCCAAGCTTGACCTCAAGCCCGGCCAGCGCGTGCTCGACATCGGCTGCGGCTGGGGCGGCATGGCCATCTACCTCGCGCAGAACTTCGACGTTCACGTCACCGGCGTCACGCTGTCCAAGGAGCAGCTCGCGCTCGCACAGCAGCGGGCCGATGGGCTGGGCCTTGCCCACAAGATCAGCTTCCAGTTCAAGGATTACCGCGACGTGGCGGGCACGTTCGACCGCATCGTGTCGATCGGCATGTTCGAGCACGTGGGCATTTCCTACTTCCAGCAATATTTCGGCAAGATCCAGAGCCTGCTGGCACCCGGCGGCGTGGCACTCGTCCACGCCATCGGCCGCAAGGGCGGGCCCGGCACCACAGGCAAGTGGCTGCGGAAATACATCTTCCCTGGCGGTTATTCACCCGCACTGTCGGAGACATTCGCCGCAATCGAATCCTCGGGCCTCTGGGTGACCGACACCGAAATCTGGCGCCTGCACTATGCCGAAACGCTGCGCGCCTGGTACGACCGGTTCGAAGCCAATCGCGGCAAGGCAGAGGCCCTGCTGGGCGAGAAGTTCTGCCGCATGTGGGAGTTCTACCTCATCACCAGCGAGCTCAGCTTCCGCTACTTCAAGCACATGGTATTCCAGATCCAGCTGGCCAAGGCGGTCGACACGCTGCCGCTGCAGCGCGACTACATGGTGGATGTCGAACGCGCGCTGATCAGCTCGGAAGCGAGACGCTGAAGGGCCCGTTTCAACCCAGATGGCAGCCGGGCTTCCTGTGGCCGGCTACATATTCATCGATGAGCTGGCGGTAGCGCACCGGGCCGAAGCTGGGGAAGTGGCCGCCATGCACGATGGAAACGGGCAAGGCACGAAGCCTTTCCAGCGTCTCGACATAGATCGGCACATCGGAGTGATAGGCATCGTCGATCAGCGGACCGTCATAGATGATGTCGCCGGAGAGGAAGGTTCCGGTCTTCTTCTCGAACAGGCCGATTCCGCCGGGTGAGTGGCCGGGCGTATGGACCACCTCGAAGGCGCGGTCGCCCAAGTCGATGACGTCTCCCTGTTCGAGGATGCGCTCCGCGCGGGCGGGCTTCACGTGGTATTTCGCCTGATCCCAGCCTTCGGGCTGGCGGAGGAACATCTCGTCGGTGGCGTAGTGGGCGAGGATCAGGTCGTTCTGCGGATCGGCGAGGATCGCGGCTTCGGCGGAATGCACGGCGCAGTGGCCGAACTCATGGTGGCAGCCGATGTGGTCAAAGTGGGTGTGGCTCGCCACGCAGGTGAGGTCGCGCTCCGACACCAGTGGCACGTGCGCCCGCAGGCTGAAATGGCCGAGGCCCGAATCGAATAGCAGGTCGCGGTCGCGGCCGCGCACATGCCAGATGTTGCAGCGGAAGAAGGGCTTGATCCACGGTTCGTGGATCAGCGTCACGTCATCGGCGAAGCGCAGGGTTTCATACCACTCGGTGGGGCCAACGCGGAGGTCCATGGCTCAGGCCTTCAGCACGATGGCGTGCGCGGGGTCAATGCCAAGCGACACGCGCTGGCCGGGGGTGAGTGTCGTTTCGGCGGGAAGCCTTGCCAGCAGGTCGATGCCGTTCACCCGCGCCGTCACCCGCTTGAAGGCGCCCTGATAGACAACGTCCGTAACCTCGCCGTGAATGGGGCCCACAAGCGAGACGTGCTCCGGGCGGATCGCAACTTGGGTGGCATCGGGAGGTGCTGGGAAGCGGCCGAGCGGGGTTTCGATCATGCCGTCCTTCGGCGTGCCGGATACGATGGTGCTTTCGCCCATGAAGGTGGCGGTAAAGCGGGTGGCGGGCCTGGCATAGACGCGTTCGGGCGCGCCCTGGTCCTCGATCCGGCCATGGTTCATCACCACTACGTGGTCGGCCAGTGCCATGGCCTCTTCCTGGTCATGCGTCACGTGGATGAAGGCGGTGCCGACGCGCTTCTGGATCGCCTTCAGCTCGTCCTGCATCTGGCGGCGGAGCTTGAGGTCGAGCGCACCCAGCGGTTCGTCGAGCAGCAGCACGGCGGGCTCGACGATGAGGGCGCGGGCCAGTGCCACGCGCTGGCGCTGGCCGCCGGAGAGTTCATGCGGCTTGCGCGCGAAGACGTGGGCGAGGCCGACGACCTCAAGCATGGCGCGGGCCTTCTCGTCACGCTCAGGCCTGGCCACACCCTTCATGCGCAGGCCGAAGCCCACGTTGGCGCCGATCGTCATGTGCGGGAACAGGGCATAGTCCTGGAACACCGTCGCAGTGGGGCGCTTGGCCGGCGCCATGGCCGTGCAGTCCTGCCCCTTGATCAGCACGCGGCCCTGCTGGGGGCTAAGGAATCCGCCGAGGATCGACAGCAGCGTGGTCTTGCCGGAGCCCGAGGGGCCGAGCAGCACGGTGTAGCTGTCGGGGGCAAGGTGGAGCGACACGTCGTCCAGCACGCGGGTGGTTCCGAAGCTGTGCGAGACGTGTTCGATGGAAACGAGCGGGCTCATTGCGGGCGCTTTCGGAAGGCGACGAGTTCAAAGATGATGGCGAGGACGATGGAGACGCCGAACACCATGGCCCCTACCGCGTTGGTCTTGGGGTTGAGGCCGGCGCGCAGCAGGTTCCAGATCTCGACGGGAAGCGTGGTCTCGAAGCGGGTGAGCAGGAAGGAAATGACGAACTCGTCCCACGAGAAGGTCATGGCGAGGAAGAAGCTGGCGAAGAGGGCCGGCCACATCATGGGCGCGGTGACGAGCAGCAGGACCTTCACCTCGCTGGCGCCGAGGTCGCGGGCCGCGCGCTCGATGTTGGCCTGGTGGTCGCCCATCTGGCTGTAGATGATGGCGAAGCAGAGCGGCAGGTTGATCACCACGTGTCCGATGCCCGCTGCCACCAGTGATTTGGGGATTCCGATCCAGTTGAAGAAGATCAGCAGGCCCATGCCGATGATGAGGTAGCTGACCGTCAGGGGCAGGGTGATCAGCCCACGCAGGACGGCGGAGGCGGGCAAGTGGAAGCGCGCGAAGCCCCAGGCGGAGAGGAAGCCCAGCAGCGTGGCGATGGCCGAGGTGACGAGCGCCACGACCACCGAATTGACGAGGCCCGAGGTGAGCCGCGCATCGCCCAGCACCGCCGCGTACCAACGCAAGGATGGCCCGTTGAAGGGCGGGATCGGGAATAGCGTGCCTTGAAATGAGAACAGAACCAGCACCGCCACGGGCAGGAAGATGAAGCCGTAGAGTAGAATGGCATAGAGGGTGGCAACAGCGCGGGTCATCACGCCCTCTCGATCTTGAGCCAGCGGGCGCAGGCGAGATAGGCCAGCGTGACGACGGCCATCAGGATGAGCGAGAGGGCCGAGGCCGAGGCGAAATCGCCACGCCGGCCGATCTGCATCATGATGAGCTGCGGCATGAGGAGTTCATTGTTGCCGCCCAGGATCTGCGGCGTGATGTAATCACCGATCGCCAGCACGAAGGTGAGGAAGGCGCCGACCATGATGCCGGGCAGCGTCAAGGGCAGGATGACGTGGATGAAGGTCTGGAAGCCCGAGGCGCCGAGGTCGGTGGCGGCCTTGCGGTAATTGGGCGAGAGCTGCTTCAGGTTGGCGAAGATCGTCAGTGTCAGCAGCATCACGAAGAAGTGGACGAAGCCGATCACCGTGGCGGTGCGTGTGTTGGCGATCTGGATCGGTTCTGACAGCAGGCCGATGTTGACGAGGGTGGAATTGACCACGCCCTTCTCGGAGAGCACGAGGAGCCACGAGTAGGAGCGCACCACGTAGGAGGTCCAGAAAGGCAGCACGGCCAGCATCAGCGCGAGGCGCTGCCAGCGCTCCGGCACCATGAAGGCGAGGATCCAGGCGAAGGGATAGGCGAGGATCACCGACAGTGCGGTGACGATCAGCGTCACCTCAAGCGAATTGACGAGGGCGCGCCAGTAGCTGGGATTTTCGAAGAACTGCGCATAGGCGGCGACGCTGAACCCGCCGCCCTTCTGCGTGAGGCTCATCACCGCCATGGCCACGAAGGGCACGACAAAGAAGACCAGCGTCCACAGCAAAGCCGGTGTGACGCTGGCCCATCCGATGCGTGATGTCGAAGCTTGGTTCACTGCCCCTGGATCATGGCGGTCCAGAGGTCCTGCATCTTCTTGTCGAGGTCCTCCGACGGCGCGGGATAGCCCTGGGCGCGCTTGAGGAACTCAGGCTGCTCGTCGAACCGCAGGATCTTCTTCTGGTCGGCATCGAGGGTGGCCGCCTTGCTGGCCGGCATGCCCCAGTAGCAAGACGAGGTGGCAAGGCGTGCCTGGCCCTCGGGGCTCATGATGTACTGGATGAATTTCAGCGCGTTGTCCTTGTTCTTGGAGTCCTTGAACATGGCGAGCGACTGCGACCAGAGGACAGCACCCTCCTTGGGGATCGAGAAGTCGAGGTCCGGGTTTTCCTTGGCGATGCCGGCCGTGACCCATTCGCCGCCGCCGATCAGGATGTCGGCCTCGCCGGTGGCGAGTGCGGTCTGGCTGGCGACCACGTCGGTCACGGCCTTGGCATTGGCCTTCATCTTCTGCAGGACGTCCTTGATGGCGGGAAGGTCGGCCTCGGTCAGTTCCGAGGTCTTCTTGCCGATTGCCATGGCGGCAAGGCCCATCACCGGCAGGTAATAGTCATAGATGGCAATGCGGCCCTTGTACTTGTCATTCGTCAGTACACCGAGCGTTTCCATGTCGGCCGCGTCGACCTTCGACTTGTTGAAGCCGATGGTGTTGTAGCCGAACTTCTCGGTGATGCCGTAACGCTTGCCATCGAACTTCGAGTGCTGGTCCATCAGCACCTCGGGGAAGATATCGGCGACGGGCAGCTGGTCCTCGGGCAGGGCTTCGAACAGGTTGCGCTCAACGCCGCGGCGGACGTCTACCGTGTCGATCACCATCACGTCCCAGTCGCCGGGCTGGGACTGCTCGACGATGGCGAGGCCGGCACCCGTGCCCTCGAACTCCTTGACGTTCACCTTGATGCCCGTGGCGTCCTCGAAGGGCTTCAGCAGGTTCGGGTCGGAATGGTCGCACCAGACGAGGGCATTCAGATCCGCGGCGGAGGCGGCGGCGTAAGAACCCATGAGGGCCATGGCGGCAACGGAAGCGCCGAGAAGTCGGCGCGTGAGACGGTTGATGGTCATTTTGTCGTTTCTCCCTGTATCTGGAAAAATTGAACCAATTACAAAGTTGAGTCAATTCCAAAAATCCGGCACACTGCCTGAATGTCCGGGCTCCGCGAGCGACAAAAAGCCATCCGTCATGACCGCATCATCGATGCGGCCACCCGGCTGTTCCGTGAGCAGGGCTATGAGGCGGTGAAGATGGAGGCGATCGCGGCGGGGGCCGAGGTGGCGATCGGGACCATCTACAATTACTACCGCAACAAGGGCGACCTGCTGGTGGCCATCGTCTCGCTCGAGGTCGAGGAAGTGCTGAAGCAGGGCGAAGAGGTGATCGCCAACCCGCCCGCCAGCGCCGAGGCGGCGGTCGACGCGCTCATCGGCGGCTATGTGGAGCACTCGCTGCACTACCTCTCGAAGGAGATGTGGCGGCAAGCCATGGCGATCTCCACCACCCAGCCCTCGAGCCCTTTCGGAGAGACCTATGCCGACCTCGACGTGGCGCTGGCCCTCCAGACCCGCCAGCTGCTGGAAAAGCTGCAGGCGCTGGGCCTTTTGGCCCGCGCGGCCGATGCCGGGAGCCTGGCCGAGGTGATTTTCAACAATACGAACATGAACTTCATCGTCTTCGTGAAGGATGAGGGCATGGCGATGGGCGAACTTCGCAGCCTGTTGAGACGCCAGAACGCCGCGGTCCTGGCCGGGTGGAAGTCCTAAAAAATCCTTATAACCGAATTTAGTCCTTGACAGCGCGCGCTGGATCGGGTACAAGAGGGCATTCTCGATAATTGGGTTTTGAGGCGGGGTTCCCCCTTCACTTCGCCCCGGCTTGACCGGGGCGTCCTCTTTGGCCGCCGGCAAAAAGGATGCCCCGGTCAAGCCGGGGCAAGTTGAGTGACAGGATCTGGGGTGGAGGTGCCCCTCTGGCCCAAGCAACGCGCAAAGCTGGTGCATTCCCTTTGCACTGGCCTTTCTGCTATCACCGAGCATCGCTCGGAGGAGATTTGACCGATGAACAAGCCCGTGAACATGGCAGGCGCCACCAGCTGGGAGCCCTCGCCCAACAATCTTGAGCCGTTCTGGATGGGCTTCACGCCCAACCGCGCCTTCAAGAAGCGCCCGCGCATGATCGCCCGCGCAAAGGACATGCACTACTACGACATGACCGGCCGCCCGATCCTCGACGGCTCCGCCGGGTTGTGGTGCTCGAATGCCGGCCACTGCCGCGAGCCCATCGTCGAAGCCATCCAGAAGTCGGCCGCCGAGCTCGACTTTGCGCCCACCTTCCAGTTCGGCCACCCCAAGGTGTTCGAACTCGCCTCGCGTCTTGCCACCATGGCGCCGGGCGACCTGAATTATGCCTTCTTCTGCAACTCGGGCTCGGAAGCTGCCGACACCGCGCTGAAGATCGCGCTGGCCTATCATCGCGCCAACGGCGAGGCGAGCCGCACCCGCCTGATCGGCCGCGAGCGCGGCTACCACGGCGTGAACTTCGGCGGCATCTCGGTGGGTGGCATGGTTGCCAACCGCAAGTGGTTTGGCGCGATGCTCGCAGGCGTCGACCACCTGCCGCACACCTATAACCGCAAGGAACAGGCCTTCACCCGTGGCGAGCCGGAGTGGGGCGCACACCTCGCCGACGAGCTCGAGCGTCTGGTGGCACTGCATGATGCCTCGACCATTGCCGCCGTGATCGTCGAGCCGATGGCCGGTTCCACGGGCGTGCTGCCGCCGCCCAAGGGCTACCTGAAGCGCCTGCGCGAGATCTGCACCAAGCATGGCATCCTGCTGATTTTCGACGAGGTCATCACCGGCTTCGGTCGCCTTGGCCACGCCTTCGCCGCGGAACGCTTCGGCGTCACCCCGGACATCCTGACCTTCGCCAAGGGCGTCACGTCGGGCACCGTTCCGATGGGCGGCTGCATGGTGCGCCAGGGCATCTACGACAAGTTCATGAACGGTGCCGACCACGTGATCGAGCTGTTCCATGGCTACACCTACACCGGCCACCCGATGGCGGCCGCGGCGGGCGTTGCCACCATGGACCTCTATCGCGACGAGAAGCTGTTCGAGAACGCCAAGAAGCTCGAGAACGTTTGGGCGGATGCCGCCTTCACGCTCAAGGGCCATCCGCTGGTCGAGGACATCCGCACCATCGGCCTCGTGGCGGCAATCGACCTGAAGCCCATCGAGGGTTCGCCGGGCTTGCGCGCCTACAAGGCCATGGAAAACGGCTTCCATGACGTGGGCCTGCTGGTCCGCATCACGGCGGATACGATTGCACTCTCGCCGCCGCTTATCATCAACGAGAACCAGATCGACGAGATCTTCTCAGACAAGCTGCCGAAGGTTCTGGCCTCGGTGGCCTGATCGGCAACTTCCATTGCAGTTGCGAAGGCCGGAGGGCACCACCCTCCGGCCTTTTCTGTTGGTCCATCGGAAACGGGGGCTTCCCGGACGGAGGTTTTCATGCGATTCCATAAGCAGTTGCCCGGCAACAAGACGAATCAAAGTCGGGCCGGGGTTCGTGACGGGGTAAGGGGTCGAGGCAGAATGTCACGGCACATGGCACCGGTGATGCTGGGGCTCACAGCCTTTCCACTTGCTGCGATTGGCATCGCGGCCTTTCTTGTCGTGTCCGCCGGTCCGCAGATGATGGCGGTGGCCGGCGCCATCCTTCTTCTCTCCTGCTGCATTCTGGTGGCCGCCACGGTGGTGGCGGTGAAGCTGTCGCGCCATGAGGCGTGGCTGTGGTCGCAGCAGGAATCGCTGCGCGGCCTGGCTGGCAAGACGGATGCCGCGCTGGCGCGCATCGCCGCACTGGAGACGCGCCACGAGGACGAGGTGCCTGTGGCGCAGGCCGAGGCCCTCGCGGCGGATGAGAGCCGGACGTACCGTGGCCCTGACGAAACCCATGCCCGTGCATCACGGCGGCAGCCTGCTTCGGCGGCCGCCGAAACCCAGACGTCGCGCGACCAGCTGAGCCTGTTGCTGGAACCGGTGGTCGAGCTGGCGGCAGGCGCCACCAGCCATTACCGCGCGATGGTCTGCCTGGCCGCCGGGCGCGGCAAGATGGTGAGCCATGACGAGCTGATGCAGAAAGCCGACCAGGGCGGCATGCGCGCCGCCCTCGACCTGCGCATGGTGCGCATGGTGACCCCGGTACTGCGACGGCTGCGCCTGCGCAACCCGGGCCTGCGCATCTTCGTGCCGGTGGGCCGTGCCACGCTGGGTTCCGCCGAAGAGGCGGGCCGGCTGATGGCGCTCTTGCAGCGCGATGCCGACGTTGCGCAGGGCATGGTGTTCGAATTCGCCCAGCGCGATCTGGGCCAGCTGGACGGGGCGGGGATCGAGAACCTGGCGCGGCTCGCCCGCTGCGGCGCCACGCTGGCGCTGCGCGAGGTCTATCTCGGTGGGCTTGACCTTGCTGCGCTGCGCCAGCTGGGCGTGCGCTACCTGTCCTTCCCGCCGCATGCGGTGGATGCGGGCTCTGGCCCGAGCGAGGCCTGGAAGGACTTCGCCAAGCAGGCCCGGGCCCTGCAGATCCAGGTGGTGGTGGGCGAGGTGAAGACGCCGCAGCAGGCAAGCGCGGTGAGCCGCGTGGCGCGCTATGGCTATGGCCCGTTCTTTGCGCCGCCGCGCAAGGTGCGGCCCGAGGCGGGGGTTGCTCCCGCGGCGGCCCGCCAGGCCAACGTGGCCTGAGCCCCCCCGCACGCCATGATGAAGACATTTTCCGACAGCTATCCGGTTTGGTTCTGCGACATTTGGGGTGTGGTGCACAATGGCGTGGCGCCGTTTCCCGTCACCGTGGCGGCGCTCAAGCGGCACCGCGAGGCGGGCGGCACCGTCATCCTCGTCACCAATTCGCCGCGCAGCAATGTGGGTGTGGAGAAGCAGTTGCTGGAGATTGGCGTCGATCCGGCCAGCCATGACCGCATCGTCACCTCCGGCGACGTGACGCAGGTGCTGATGAAGCTGCATGGCGGCGGCAAGGTCTTCCATCTCGGTGCGGCACGCGACCATTCGATCTATGACGGCACCGGCGTCGAACGCGTCGGCCTGGACCAGGCACAGGCGGTGCTGTGCACCGGGTTGTTCGACGACCTCAACGACACTCTCGAAGACTATGAGCCGCTGCTCGACGACTTGAAGCGGCGGGGCCTGTCGATGATCTGCGCCAACCCGGACAAGATCGTGAAGAAGGGCGATCGCATCCTCTATTGTGCGGGCAAGCTGGCCGAGATGTATGCCGCGCGCGGCGGCGAGGTGCTGATGGCGGGCAAGCCCTTCGCGCCCATCTATGACCTTGCCCTGGCCGAGGCGCAGCGCATCACCGCGCGCGACATCGACCGGCCCGACATCCTGGCCATCGGCGACGGGCCGGAAACCGACATCCGTGGTGCGGCCGACTATGGCCTTGACGCACTTCTTGTTGCAGAAGGGGTTACGGACGCCAGCGAGGGGCTGTATGTGGCCGAGGCGCAAGTGCT
The DNA here is from genome assembly GCA_041163105.1 of Pseudomonadota bacterium. GTDB lineage: Bacteria > Pseudomonadota > Alphaproteobacteria > Rhizobiales > Aestuariivirgaceae > Aestuariivirga. The sequence continues at coordinate 6,763 of JBEARP010000155.1, read as the reverse complement.
GCGGGCCGTACCGCACGCCCGCATCGTGGCAACCGTCCACGACCTCGCATGGATGTGATAAGGGACCGGAATGCAACTGATCACGGGCCTGTCGCCCGTTCCTGATAGCTGCCGCGGCGGCGTGGTCGCCATCGGCAATTTCGATGGCGTGCACCGCGGCCACCAGACGCTGCTGGCTGTCGCCGCGGAAGAAGGCCGGCGGCTGGAATGCCCATGGGGCGTGATGAGTTTCGAGCCTCACCCCCGGAGTTTCTTCCGGCCGGACGAGCCGGTGTTTCGGCTCACCCCTGCTGCGCTGAAGGCGCGGCTGGTGGCGGCGCTGGGATCCTCCTTCATGGCGGTGCTGGACTTCGACAGGGCGCTCTCCGAGCTCTCGCCGGAGGAGTTCGTGCGGCTGCACCTCGTCGAGCGGTTCGCCGTAAGGCACGTGGTGATGGGCTATGACTTCCACTTCGGCAAGGGCCGCAAGGGCAGCCCCGCCACCATGACGGAGCTTGGCGCCAGCTTCGGCTTCGACGTCACCATCGTCAGCCAGGTGACGGATGAGGGCGACCAGCATTCGCCGTTCTCCTCCAGCAACATCCGCCAGGCGCTGCGCCATGGCCATGTGGACGCCGCGGCGCGCGACCTCGGCTATCACTGGACGGTGCTGGGCGAGGTGGTGAAGGGCGACCAGCGCGGCCGCACCATCGGCTTCCCCACCCTCAACATCGTGCTCGAGAAGGGTGCGGACCCGTTCCGCGGCATCTATGCGGTGCGGGTGCGCGATGCGCTGCAGCCGGGTGCGGACGTGTGGTTGGGCGCCGGCTATTTCGGCGACCGGCCGACGTTTGATACCGGGCGCACCTTCCTCGAGGTCTATCTGATCGGCTTCGACGGCGACCTCTATGGGCGGCAGCTGTTCGTGGAGTTCATCGACCTCATTCGCGGCGACAAGCGGTTTGCTTCCATCGACGAGCTGGTGACGCAGATGAGGGCCGATTGCGCGGCTGCGATGGCACGGCTTGCAGGCGTGAAGGCGGATGACCCGGTGACGGCCTTTCCTCTGGGGCGGCTGCAGGCCGAGGGCAGGATCTAGGATTCCACCGCCAGCCGCGCTTCCTGCTTCCTTTGACGGTCATCGAGCCAGATGATGGCGAGTCCCGACAGCGCCACCAGCACCATGCCGGCGATGGCCAGCATGTTGGGCACTTCACCGAAGACGACAAGGCCCGACAGCACCGCCCAGATGGTGAGCGTGTACATGAAGGGCGCCACGGTGCGCGCTTCGCCCAGGCGATAGGTGAGGTAGAGAAGCAGGTGGCCTGACACGGCCATTGTGCCGGACAGCACCATCAGCAGGACCTCGCGGCTGCCGGGCATGACGGGTGTCTCGAAGGCGAGCATGCCGACGAGCCCGGTGAGGGTGAGCACCGCAATCACCGTCAGGGCCGCCACCAGCGGCGGCATGCCGCGTGGCACGTTGGGGGTGAGCAGATCACGCACGGCGGAGGCGATGGCGGTGAGGAAGGCGAGGCCAGCGAGCGGCGAGACTGCACCGGTGCCGGGCTGGGCCACCAGCATGGCGCCGGCAATGCCGAGCAGGATGAGCCCGACGCGCAGGCCGCCCAGTCGCTCGCCCCGGAAGGCCCAGGCACCCAGCAGCACGAAGAGCGGGCAGGTCTGGACGATGGCGGTCAGGTCGGCGATGGCGATGAAGCCCAGCGCGAAGATGAAGCTCAGGTTGGCGATGGTCTCCAGCACGCCGCGCGCCACCAGCCACTTGTCGAACATGCGGACGATGCTCGCCTGCTGGCCCATCACCAGAATGAGGCCGAGGCAGACGGCGAGCGAGACCAGCCCGCGCATGAGCATCAGCTCGAACAGGGGCGCATGGGGCAGCGCCAGCTTCATGCAGCTGTCGGAGGCCACGAAGGAGCCCATGGAAACGACCATGGCGAGGATGGCGCGAAGATTGCTGGAACTGGTCATTGGCCCAGCCTGCCGCCGGCCCCGCTTCTCAGTCGGCCTTCTGCGTCGAGGGATCGAGCAGGCGGTGCAGGTGGACGATGAAATAGCGCATCTGGGCATTGTCCAGCGTCTCGCGCGCCTTGCCGAGCCAGGCCTGATGAGCCTCGGCGTAGTTGGGGTAGAAGCCCACCACGTCGAGCTTGTGGAGGTCCCTGAAGGTCACCGACTTCACGTCGTCGAGCTCGCCCCCGAACACGAGGTGGAGAAGCTGCTGGTCGGGCTTGGTGGGGGCTTTCGTCATGGGGTCCTCTGGCTGTTCAGGGCGTCGATCAGCGCCGCGTGGCGCTTCGCACCTGCAGCAACGAGGCCTTGCTGCCACGGCTGGGCGCGGTTGTAAATGTATCCTTCGCCGGAGTTGCCGGAGACCAGCCCTCCCGCCTCGGTGACCAGCAATTCGCCCGCCGCCAGGTCCCAGTCATTGCGATTGCCGATGGAAACCGCACCTGCGAGGCGGCCCGCCGCGACATGGGCAAGCCGCAGCTGCAGGGGCAGAGAACCCGTCGGGTCCGCCGCGATGCCGAGGTGCGCGAGGCTTGCAAGCGCCTTGCGGTTGCCCGCGATGTGGGCGCCTTCGAGCGAGGCGGAACCGGGGATCGTGAGGCGTGCGCCGTTGAGGCTCGCACCTTCTCCCAAAGCGGCGATGAAGAATTCCTCATGGCGCGGCGTGTAGACGGCGGCCAGCACCGGGCGGCCATTGACGGCAAGGGCGGCGGCCACGCACCATTCGTTGCGGCCCTCCATGAAGGCGCGGGTGCCGTCGATGGGGTCGATGATCCACAGCCGGTCATGCGCCATGCGGGCTTGCGGGTCGTCGGGCGTTTCCTCCGACAGCCAGCCGTCATCGGGCCGTGCGGCGCGCAGGCGCTGCTCGAAGAGCGCGTTGATGGCGAGGTCGCCCTCGGTCACGTGGCTGCCGTCGGGCTTGGTCCAGTGCTGGAGGTTCTTCTTGCGCGACAGCGACAGGCCCAGTTCTCCTGCCTCGCGCACCACGTCGAGGAGAAGCGCGGCGTCAGACACCGGCAATGGTGAGGCCCTCGACGAGGCAGTTGGGTGCCGACACCGAGGAACGGAACTCGAGGTTGGAGGCGGGGCGGATGGTCTTGAACATGTCCTTCAGGTTTCCGGCGATGGTGATCTCGCTCACCGGATAGGTGAGCTCGCCGTTCTCGATCCAGAAGCCGGAGGCGCCGCGGCTGTAGTCGCCCGTCACGTTGTTGATGGAGGATCCGATCAACTCGGTGACGTAGAGACCCTGGGTGATGCCCTTGATCTGGTCCTCCGGCGTTTCCGCGCCGGCGGGCAGGAAGACATTCGACGTCGACGGGCCGCCGCGCGAGCCCTGTCCCGTTGGCGCGAGACCGAGCTGGCGGGCCGCGCGCAGGTCGAGGATCCAGCCTGTCAGCACACCGTCCGCGATCAGGTTGCGCCTTGTGCAGGCAAGGCCCTCGCCGTCGAAGGGGCGCGAGCCGTGGCCCCTCAACATGTGCGGGTCCTCGACGATGGTGATGTGGGGCCCGAAGATCTGCTGGCCCATCGACTCCTTGAGGAAGGAGGTGCCGCGCGCAATGGCGGCCCCGTTGATGGCGCCGAGCAGGTGGCCGATCAGGCCCGAGGCGACGCGCCGATCATAGATCACCGGCACGGACTGCGATTTCACCTTGCGCGGATTGACCCGCTCCACCGCGCGCTCGCCCGCCGTGCGGCCGATGGTTTCAGGGTCGCGCAGGTCGACGTAGTGGATGGCGGAGGTGTAATCATAGTCGCGCTGCATGCCCAGCCCTTCGCCGGCAATCGCCGACATGGAAACGCCCACACCGGTGCGCCTGTAGCCTTGCGCGAAGCCGTTGGAGATGACGATGCCCACCGAGGTTTCGGAGCGCGATGCGCCCGCACCCGACGACTTGGTGACGCCCTTCACGGCGAGCCCTGCAGCCTCGGCGCGCTTGGCGATGTCTTCAAGCTTCTGCGGATCGGGCAGGTCATTGGCGGCGAGGTCGAGCTCGGGAATGTTCTTCGCCAGCTGGTCGGGATCGGCAACACCGGCATAGGGATCGGGCGGCGCCAGCTTTGCCATGCGCAGGGCATTTTCGGCCAGGCGGTGGATTGCGTCCTTCGTCAGAACGCTGCCGGAGATCGAGGCGGAGGACTTGCCGACGAAGACCTTGAGCGAGATGTCGCGGGCTTCCGACTGCTCCACCTTCTCGATCTTGCCATCGAGGATGGAGATTTCGGTGGAGCGGCCGTCGGCGGCCACGGCGTGGACGGCGTCGGCACCGAGCTTGCGGGCGTGGGCCACGGCCTCGCCGGCAAGCGAAAGAAGATCGTCGATCATGTGAGGAGTGAATCCAGAAGGAAGCCGAGGGTGATGATGAGGCCAAATATGCGGTTGGAACGGAAAAGTTCAAGGCATCTTGCGCCGTTGTCAGGTTGGAAGCGGGCGAGTTGCCAGGCCGCCTGCATGGCAGCCGCGGCAATGCCGACATGCGCGATGATGCCGCCGCCCGCCAGCCACACGGCAGCATCGATGAGGGCAAGGGCAAGCGCGAAGAAGAAGGCGAGCCACCAGATCGACTGGTCGCCGAATTTCAGCGCGGTGGACTTGAGGCCGATCAGCGCGTCGTCCTCCTTGTCCTGGTGGGCGTAGATGGTGTCATAGGCGAGCGTCCACGACACGCCACCTGCGTAGAGCAGTAGGGGCGCGAGCGACAGCGAACCATGGGTCGCCGCCCAGCCCACCAGCGCACCCCAGTTGAAGGCAAGGCCCAGTACCGCCTGCGGCCAGTAGGTGATGCGCTTCATGAAGGGATAGACGGCGACGATGAGGAGCGAGGCCGCACCCGTTGCCACCGTGAACCAGTTGAACTGCAACAGGATGACGAGGCCGAGGAGGCAAAGGAGAACCAGGAAGGCGAAGGCCTGCTTCACGCTCACCTGGCCTGCCGGAATGGGGCGGAGCCTGGTGCGCTCCACGCGGCCATCGAAGTTGCGGTCGGCGATGTCGTTCAAGGTGCAGCCCGCACCACGCATGATGATGGCGCCGGCGAGGAAGAGGAAGGCATACCACGGGTTCGGAACGCCACCGCCTTGGGCGATCTGGCCCAGCGCCAACCCCCACCAGCAGGGCAGCAGCAGCAGCCACCAGCCGATGGGCCTTTCGAGCCGCATCAGCCGCGCATAGGGCCTCGTCCAGCCCGGCAGCACGCGATCCGCCCAGTGGTCCGGCAGCGCATCCGCAATGCGGGTTTCAGGGTGGCTGGCTTCGGTCATTGGGGCGGTGTACATCAGGCGCAAGATGAAGACCACCCCTCGCCTCCACCTCGATGCCGGGCTCGAAGCCCAGCGCGACATCGCGCTGGAACGCGAGCAGGCGCATTATCTCTCCGGCGTCCTGCGCCTGTCGGCGGGTGATCCCGTCTCGGTGTTCAACGCGCGCGACGGCGAGTGGCTGGCCTATCTCACCGAGGTGACGAAGAAGGGCGTGAAGATCCGCTGCGAGCGGCTGGTCTCGGCCGTGACGCCACCGCCCGACGTCGACTATTGCTTCGCGCCGCTGAAACATGCCCGTCTCGACTATGTGGTGCAGAAGGCCACCGAACTGGGCGCACGGCGTCTCAGGCCCGTCATCACCCAGCGCACCATCGCCGAGCGGGTCAACCTCGATCGCATGACGGCCAACGTCATCGAGGCGGCGGAACAGTGCAACCTCGTGTTCGTGCCGGAGGTTCTGGAACCGGTGAAGCTGCCCAGGCTGCTGACTGAATGGGAGCAGGGCCGGGCGCTGGTCTATTGTGACGAGACGGCGGCCATCGCCAATCCGCTGGAGGCGCTGAAGACCCTGCGGCTGCCCGCCGCCGTGCTGGTCGGCCCGGAGGGAGGCTTCACGGATGATGAGAAGGCCCTGCTGAAGTCGCTGCCCTTCGTCACTGCCATTTCACTGGGCCCGCGCATCATGCGGGCGGACACGGCGGCGGTGGCGGCACTGACGCTCCTCCAGGCTGTGTTGGGAGACTGGCACGGCAATCGGGCATAGGTGCATCCCCAATCTTTCGCCTTGCCCGATTGAGGCCCGCCGCCTACATCCTCGGACATAAATTTGACAGGATCGACACCCGTGAGCGGACCCGCCCCCGATAGCCCCAAGGCGCGCATGCCCATCGAGACCAAGGCCCAGCTCATCGATGAGCTGGCGTCAGGCTCGAAGCCCAAGTCCGCGTGGAAGATCGGCACCGAGCACGAGAAGTTCCCCTTCCTGACCGACACGCTGAAGCCCGTGCCCTATCACGGGCCCCGCTCGATCAAGGCGCTGCTCGATGGCCTGAAGGACCGCTACGGCTGGGCTGGAGTCTATGAGGGTGAGAACATCATCGCGCTCTCCGACCCCAACGGGCTGGGCAATGTCTCGCTGGAACCGGGTGGGCAGTTCGAGCTGTCAGGCGCACCGCTCGATACGGTGCACGAGACCTGCGAGGAGGTGCATGAGCACCTCACCCAGGTGCGCGAGGTGGGCGACAAGCTGGGCATCGGTTTCCTCGGGCTTGGCGCTTCGCCGCTGTGGAGCCTCAAGGAAACACCCGTCATGCCCAAGGGCCGTTATGGCATCATGGCGCCCTACATGGACAAGGTGGGCACCAGGGGCCGCGACATGATGTTCCGCACCTGCACGGTGCAGGTGAACCTCGACTTCGCCTCCGAAGCCGACATGGTGAAGAAGCTGCGCGTGTCGCTGGCGCTGCAGCCCATCGCCACGGCGCTG
>JBEARP010000154.1:0-5224 GCA_041163105.1 Pseudomonadota bacterium | reverse complement strand
GATCGATCAATTTGTTCAAGTGAGTTTGAACAGTTGGAAAACTACCGAGATCCGAGAGGTCTTTCATCATCAGCTTACGGGTCATTTCGTCAGCTGTTGCAACTCTCTTCAGGATCTCCTTCGAAATGGGATCGAACTTCGAGATTCCGTGATCTGACTCAGCATTCTCAATTGCTTTGGTCAGTTTGAGATAAAACAAGACGACACCAACACTGCTTTCCGTTCAAGATTAATGATATATCAATTATAATAAAACGTAGAAATGGATAAAACTACGTACGTTTAATTCCTCGCTTGTTGTAGGGATCAGCAATCTGAATGTCCGCAACGATGCAAGGGTAGCGGGCATGGTCTGAGGCATGATCGTGACAGGCGAACCATACACTGCCTAAAGGGGACTCGGTCGTCCCAGCATCAGAAGTGCTGGGCATGGGTCATGCTGATCATGCCGTCTGGCCCACTCTCAAGTGTCAGCGCTGCGGCAAATCGGTTCAGGACAATGCTTTGCGATGTTCCCTGCCTTGCAATTCGAGGTGGATGTGACGAACCCGAATCGAGCACTGCTTCAGCGATCCGGTGTTTAAAAAAAGGGGCTGCAACTGCGCTGCGGCCCCTGAGCATTATGGTTGGAATGCGGGGCTATGCTTCCGGCAAGCCGCCCTGCTTGAATTCTTGCTCGAACTCGCGATATTTTCGTTCGAACTCCGAGAAGGCAAGCGCACGTACCTTTGAGATGCACGTCTCGCAGGGCATTTGCCGGATGTATTCCGGATGGTTGTCGAGTGTCTCGGAAATCTTGCTCAGCATCTCCTTGGTCCTCGGGGTGATCCGCAAGAGTGAGACCCGCCCGTCGGACTCGTCATCCTGGCGTTCGACCCAGCCGGTCTCGATCAGTTTGGCGAGGTGAGTGTGGACCGTAGGGAATGTGGCGACCTTTGCGAGGTCCTTCATCCGCATCTTCACGCCAATCATATTGGCGGAGGCGATGGTCGTGACGATCTCCCGCGATATGTTATCGAGTTCGGAGATGCCATGCTGCTGTTCGGCGGCTGCGATGGCGGCGAGCAACTCTAGATATGTCATGATACCACACCATATGGTGTCGCTTCGCAGCAGATACAACGACCGGCCGGCGGGACTGTAAATCAGTAAAAATACGTATAGAGCATTGCGCTCACAGACGCCCGAAACCTGTTCGCGGCCGCAAAGGCAATGTCACGGTTCCCGGTCAGGGGGGATCAGTAGGAGTCGAGGGCGCTCGAGATCATGTCGAAGGCGGCGAGTGTCTTTGGCGTGGCCTCAAGGCGGACTGACCGGCGGTCCTGCTCATCGTCGCGGCGCTCAATCCAACCACCATCCACGAGCTTTTTCAGCTTGGCGCTGATGGTCGGGAAAGTGCCGTGCTCGGGATTGCGCATGAGGTGCGAAACACGTAGCGGCTCGTTGTTGACATGGGCATTGGTGATGGCGTGAAGAAGCTCGCGCATCATAAAGTCGAGCTCGTGAAGCCCGTGCTGTTTTTCTGCTTCGACAATCGCTTGGCGTAGAGTTGTGTACTTCATTATGCCTGCCTCGGCGACAAGAGTGGCCGCACTGAGTCTGTTCCTTCATTCCGTTCGTGAAAAGAGTATAGCCTTTCGCCGACACGATTACAAATTTTACTATACGAGTCTTTGAGAATTGATGCAACCTTCGATGTTGCGGCACTTCTAAAAGATGGTCTCGGCTCGCTCATAATGGCTAGAATTGCCTGTGTCAGTAGAAATTACTATGTTTTAATGAACTATTGTCAATTTAAGATAGTGCGTTGAAGCGGAAGCCTAAGTTCCCCTTGCCTTTGCGGAAACCAAGCGCAAGTATAAAGATATTGAATTCAAACCGGGTACAATTTTGCGGTTTCCGACAGCCTGGCAGGTCAAGGACCTGACGCTAACGACCGGTGTAATCTTTCTTCTCTACCTCTTTGCCTATTTTCTGGTCTTTGCCGGCATCACCCCGGTGCAGGAACGGGTGATGCCCGAGATCACTCAATTCGCGAGCCTGCTGTTCCTGCCCCATGGGATACGTGTACTCGGCACCTCGTTGCTGGGCATCCGGGCTGTGCCGGGCCTGGTGCTCGCCGAGTTGACCGGGAACTACTTGTTCTGGGGAATGACCCAACCCGACACATTGCTCTTTAGCGCCATGATTTCTGGCAGCATCACCTGGATCGTGTTTGAAGGGCTGCGGACGCTGCGGGTGAATGCCTTTTATTTGCAGTTGTCGGAGCAGGCGCCGGCCTTTCACGCTTTGCTGCTGGCGGGCCTGCTGGCCTCTGCCGCCAACGCCTTCCTGCTTACCTCGCTGATCGAGGGCAACATGGGCGTTGGCCATGTGACGATGCTGATCGCGGCCTATATGACGGGCGACATCACCGGCTTGTTCGCGGTGCTGCTGACGGTTCGCTACCTGATGCCCGCCGTCACCCGCCTGTTCGGAAATCCGTGACGGCGAGAAGATAAATCTGCTCAGCGCGCCTTCAACGTGTCGAGATAGGCGATGATGGCAGTGACGTCGCCCGGCTCGAAGGCGAAGTCGGGCATGTCGTTGTGGCCTGTGACGATGCCCTCCGCGAGGGCTTCCTCCAGCGCGGCGGGATCATACTTGGTCACGACGGTGCGGAATGGCGGGGCCTTCGCGTTGGGAGAGGTGCTCGTCTCATCGATGGCGTGGCAGCGCGCGCAATTGGTGCGCAGCAGGTCGAAGCCGCGGCCGGCTTCCGTTTCGGCCTGTTTGCTGCCGGTGCCCAGGCTCAGCACGAAAACGGTCAGCGCCTCGGCTTGGGGCTCCGTCACGTCCCAGTCGGGCATCAGCGGGTGGCGCACGGCAAGACCTTCCATGAAGCCGTCAACCAGTTCGTCGCGATCATAGTTCTTCGCGATTTCGCGGAAGGGTGGCGCATCGGTGAGCGGGCTTTCGCCGGTGGCCTCGATGTTGTGACAGCGCGTGCAGTTGATCTCGGCGAGGCGCTTTCCTTCAACGATCAGCTGGGCCTCATCTGCCGCAATTGCAGGAAGGCTGAAGGCGACGAGCGCGAGTAGGGGAAGGGCGATTCGCATGTATGTTCCTTGTCTCAGACACTCCTGCGGCGAGCCTTGACCGGGGTCAAGCCGTCACTCCGCCCGGGCGCGGACATAGGTGCCGGGCGCATCCTCGATGACCTTGAGCTTGCCGCTGCCCGGCGTGGGCGCCTTGACCTTGGGGCCTGACTTGTCGGCCATCCATTTGGCCCAGTCCGGCCACCAGGAGCCGGGGTGCTCGATGGCGCCCTTGAGCCATTCCTCGACCGTGGGAGCGCCCTTGTCGTTGGTCCAGTATTGGTACTTGTTGGCTTCGGGCGGATTGACGACGCCGGCGATGTGGCCCGAGCCCGAGACGACGAGCTTGGTCTGCCCGCCGAAATAGCGGCCAAGCCGGAAGACCGAGGCGAGCGGTGCGATGTGGTCCTCGCGCGCCGCCAGATTGTAGATCGGCATCTTCACCTTCTTGAGGTCGATGCGGACGTTGTCGAGCACCATCTTGCCCTGTGCGAGCTTGTTGGCCATGTAGCATTCGCGCAGGTAGAAGGAGTGGACGCCTGCCGGCATGCGGGTCGAGTCCGCATTCCAGTACAGGAGATCGAAGGGCATCGGGTCCTTGCCGAGCATGTAGTTGTTGACGACATAGGACCAGATCAGGTCATTGGAGCGCAGCAGGTTGAATGCGTCCGCCATGCGGGTGCCGGGAAGGTAGCCCTTGTCCTTCATGCGGCCTTCGATCCACTTCACTTGCTCCTCGTCGACATAGACGAGCAGGTCGCCCGCCTTCTCGAAATCCACCTGCGTGGTGAAGAAGGTGGCAGCGTTGACGCGGCTGTCGTTCTGCGCGGCCATCCAGCCCAGCGACGCGGCCGTCAGCGTGCCGCCGATGCAATAGCCGATGACGTTGACCTTCTCCGCTCCCGTGGCATCGAGTGCGGCCTGCACGGCCTCAAGGAAGCCCTCGCGCATGTAGTCGGAGAAGCTCTTGCGCGCCTGGTTCTCGTCGGCGTTCACCCACGACACGATGAACACCGTAAGCCCCTGGTCCACCGCCCACTTGACGAAGGACTTCTTGGCGTTGAGGTCGAGGATGTAGAACTTGTTGATCCACGGCGGGAAGATGACGAGCGGATAGGCGTAGGTTTCGCCTTGCGTGGGCGCATACTGGATAAGCTCGAAGGTCTCGTTGCGGAAGACGACCTTGCCCGGCGTCATCGCAATGTTGCGGCCGATCTCGAAGGCCGACATGTCGGTCTGCTTGATGCGCAGCCGGCCGTCGGGGGTCTGCATGTCTTCCTGCAGGTGCTTCATGCCCTCGATCAGGTTCGCGCCGTTGGTGGCCAGCGTCGTGCGCAGCACCTCCGGGTTGGTGAAACCGAAGTTCGATGGCGAGACGGCGTTGGCGATCTGCTCCACATAGAAGCGCGCCTTGTGGCGCGTGTGGTCGTCCACGCCATCGGCGTTCTTCACCATGTCCTGCGCCCAGTTGGCGGAGATCAGGTAGAACTGCTTGAGAAAATCGAAGACGGTGTTTTCCTGCCAGTCCTTGTCCTTGAAGCGCTTGTCATTGCGGGCGGGCTCGGCCACCGGTTGGGTCTCCTGGCCCAGGGCCTTCGACCAGGCGTTCTGCCAGAGCTGGGTGTAGGAGTTCCACAGCTGCATCTGGGCATCCATCAGCTTCTGCGGGTCGTTCATGTAGGACTGGGTGATGGCGCCCAGTGTCTTGGTGACCTGCTCCATGGGCGTGAGCTGCGTCTCGGCTTCCTCCAGAGTGGGCTGCGGCCGCTCCGCCACCATGCGGGCAATGCCCGCCGCCTGCTCGAACACCTTGGCCATGTTCTGGGCGAACTGCACCGGGTCCGCCAGCGTGTACTGGGCAGGAGCCTGGGGCTTCTCGGATTTCTGTTCCGGCGTCTTATCCGTCATGGCCTGCTCTTGAAGGGCGAATATGGCGGAAGTGTAAAGGGCTTGGAGGAAAAGGGAAATTGGTCATGTGGAGGGGGACGAAAATAATTGGGTCCGGCCGTCTTCGCATGTGCGGCATCCTTTGCGAGGGTGGCACTGGTCCCTCAGGTGAGAAGTGGGAGGCGCGGGCGCTGCCCGGCGCGGTGTGCCAGCTTGTGAGGCTGGCGATAGAGCGCTGAGCAGCGCCCGCATCCGGCAGG
>JBEARP010000153.1:0-4345 GCA_041163105.1 Pseudomonadota bacterium | reverse complement strand
CTGCCATCACCGACTGGTCCATGATGAGCTGCCCGACCGAGGTGCGGCTTTTGGAGATGCGCGCCCAGGCGCGATCCGGGTCGGCATCGCTGCGCAGCACATCCGGTCCGATGCGGCTGACGAGTGCCAGGGCTTCCGGCGGGTCCAGCACCTCGCAGCTGTTGGGGCCGTTGATGTCCACCACATGGCTGTCGCTGACCATGCGAACGCGCACCTCGCCCTTGGGCTCCGCCGCGGGGCGTTTGGCGCAGCGGAAGCGGCCGAAGAGTCCCAAGTGAATGTGCAGGCTCAGATCATCGAAGCGGTAAAGCAGGTGCTTGCCATAGGCATCGATGGCGGTGCAGCGCCGCCCGTCGAGCCGGTCCGCACCCTCCATGAAGCGGCCCTGCGGCGAGGAGACGTCCAGCACCTTGCCCACGAGCATTGGCCGCTGGTCACGCGCGGCGCGGTGGATGGTGTGGCCTTCAGGCATTCCGGAGCCAGCCGAGGCCTTCGACCGTGTGGCCCGCCGGGCGATATTCGCAGCCGACGTAGCCGTCATAGCCAAGCGCATCGAGGTGGCGGAAGATGCGCGCGTCATCGAGTTCGCCGGTGCCCGGTTCGTTGCGCTTCGGCACCGAGGCCACCTGGACATGGCCGGTGATGGGCATCAGCGCATCCAGCCCCGTCGTCACGTCACCATGCAGGATCTGGCGGTGGTAGATATCGAACTGGAGCTTGAGATTGGGCAGCGCCAGTTCTTTGATCAGTGCCGCCGCGAAGGGAAAATCGTTGAGGAAGTAGCCCGGCATGTCCCGCCCGTTGATCGGCTCGATCAGGATGTCGATTCCGAGTGGTTCTACGGCCGCACAGGCATGGCGGATTGCCGTCTTGTAGGCCTCGACGGCACGCGGGTCATGCCGGTCGCCATGCCCGCTCATCACATGCAGGCGCCTGACGCCCGTCGCCCTGGCATAGGGCAGTGCGGTTTCGACCGAGGCGCGGAACTCCGCTTCGCGGCCCGGAACCGAGGCCATGCCACGCTCGCCCTTGTCCCAATCGCCCGGCGGCAGGTTGAACAGGGCTTGCGTGAGGCCCGAAGCCTGCAGGCGGCGGGCGACCTCATCTGGCGCATGGGCATAGGGAAACAGGAACTCGACGGCACTGAAGCCAGTGTCCGCCGCCGCTGCGAAGCGGTCGAGGAAGTCCCATTCATTGAACATCATGGACAGGTTGGCGGCGAATTTCGGCATGGGCGTTCCCCGGGGCGACTCACAATCGGTCGGCGCAGACACTAGCGCCCGCTGCGGCCAGCGCAAACCACCGCTGCTCCGGGCCGAAGCGGTGTTCCGCCCTTGCCGGTTGCGCCGCCGCACTCTACCACAGTGTGGACAATGGGAGATTACCGCCACATGGACCGCTTCAACGGCATCCCCGCCATCGGTTTCGGCACCTATCCGCTGAGTGGGGCTGAGGCCGAACGCTGCGTGACTGACGCATTGGGTGTCGGCATTCGCCACATCGATACGGCGCAGATGTATGGCAACGAGAAGCATGTTGGCCGCGGCATCGTCCAGTCCGGCGTGCCGCGCGGCGACATTTTCCTCGTCACCAAGGTCGACCCCTCGAACCTCGGTGCGGCGCGCTTTGCCGACTCGGTGAAGCGCTCGGTCGATGATCTCGGCACCGTGCCTGACCTGCTGCTCATCCACTGGCCGCCATCGGATGGTGACATCGACGGCCCGGTCGAGCGTCTGCTGCGCGAGGGTGAGCGGGGCATGGCGAAGCATCTGGGTGTGAGCAATTTCGGTCCGCGCCGGATGAGGCGGGCGCAGCAACTGGCGGCGGGCAAGCTGATCTGCAACCAGGTTGAATTCCACCCGCTGATCGACCAGACGGAGATCCTCGCCACGGCGCGCGAGCTTGGACTCGTTCTCACCGCCTACAGCCCGCTGGCCCGCGGTAAGTGCATGGAGGAGAAGGTGGTGCAGGGCATCGCGGCCCGCCACCAGCGCCCGGCATCCGAAGTGGTGCTGCGCTGGATCACCCAGCAGGGTGTGGCCGCGATCCCGATGACGCGCAAGCGCGAGAATGCGGCCTCGAACTTCCGTGCGGCGGATTTCACACTGTGTCAGCAGGAGATGGACGCCATCTCCGCGCTGGGTTCGCGGGGGCTGCGCCTCATCAATCCCTCTTGGATGCGCAGCTGGGATTGACGTAGGTTCAGGCCATGACCAAGCCGTGCATCATCACCGTCGCCATCACCGGGTCCGTTCCGCGCAAGGAACACAACCCGGCTGTTCCTATCACCATCGCCGAACAGGTGGAGTCCACGCAGGCCGCCTTCGAGGCAGGCGCCACCATCGCGCATGTGCATGTGCGGAGGGACGACCAGACGCCGACGTCCGACCCCGATCGCTTCGCGCAGCTGCTTGCGGGCCTGCGCAGGCATTGCCCGGGCATGATCGTGCAGTTCTCGACCGGCGGGCGCTCCGGCAAGGGCTCCGAGCGCGGCGGCATGCTGCATCTGGGCTGCGACATGGCCTCGCTGTCGACGGGCTCCTGCAACTTCCCCACCATCATCTATGAGAACCACCCGGACCTTGTGCGCGAGCTGGCGCAGAAGATGCTCGATTACAACGTCAAGCCGGAGATCGAGGTGTTCGATCTCTCGATGCTTTACCAGGCGCTCCGCCTTTCGGACGAGGGCCTGCTGAAGAAGCCACTGCACGTGCAGTTCGTGATGGGCGTGAAGAATGCCATGCCGGTGGTGCGCCAGGCCTTCGACTTCATGGTGGATGAGGTGACACGCCTTGCACCGGAGGCCACATGGGTTGCGGCAGGGATTGGCAAGCACCAGCTGGAGGTCAACCGCTGGTGCCTCGAACGCGGCGGCCATTGCCGCACCGGGCTTGAGGACAACATCCGCTGGGACGAGACAAGGCTGGCTGCATCAAATGCGGAGCTGGTGAAGCGCGTGGCCGAGATGTGCCCGGATTATGGGCGTCATCCGGCGAGCGCGGCGGAGGCAAGGGCGATATTGGGGCTCAATTGATCGCTCCGCACTTCACCTTGCCCCGGCTTGACCGGGGCATCCTTTCCTGTCGTCAGCAAAGGGGATCGCCCGGTCAAGCCGGGCGAAGGTGAGTGAGGGCGCGGCCGCTTCTGTGAAGTGATGGCAACGCCTACGCCTTCAATCCATACAGCACGCTCGAACGTTGCAGGTGTCTCACCATCGCATCCTCGGCGGCGTCCGGGTTGCCGGTTTCGATGGCGTCGACCACCATCGCATGCTCGGCCAGCGTATAGGTCTCCTTGCCGGACCACAGCAGCAGTTCCGTGTGATAGGCCTTGAGCCAGCCCAGCATCGCCTCGCTGATGGAAATGAAGATCGGGTTTCCGGTTATGGTGGCGATCTGCGTGTGCAGCCGCATGTCCGCCTCCATGAAAGCATCCGCCTTGCCGAGCAGCTGGCGCTGTTCCTCGATGATGGCGCGCAGCATGGAGACATCCTCCGGCGTTGCCTTCGCCGCCGCCTCGCGCACCATGCCGCGCTCGAACAGCAGGCGCGCTTCCTTCAGGTGCTCGAGCGATGAGGACGAGCGCTGCAGCATCATGTGGGCGGAAAGGTCCACCTGCCGGATGATCGACTGTGCGGTGAGTTCCTGTACGCGCGCCCGCTCACCGTGGCTGATCGACACGAGGCCCATGTTGGAGAGTGACTGCATTGCCTCGCGGATGGCCGGGCGTCCGACCCCGAAACGCTCCATCAACTCGCGTTCGGAGGGCATCGCGTCGCCGGGCCTGAGGTTGCCGTCGGAGATCAACCGGAGCAGGCGGTCCAGCACCTCGTCGGATAATTTGCGGCGGGTGATACGCTCGGTTTGCATCGTGACCGTCTTGGCTGCTAGGTTACGTTGAGTTTAGGTCATCATACCAGTTAGTCGTCCATGCGCAATGTGCCGCCCCACATGATCCGTCTCACCTATCTCATTGAAACGGATGGAAGTCCTGAGAGGCTGGCGGCCAAGATCGCCTCCGACCAGTCAACCGGCACCTTCGTGGCGGTGCCCGGCGAGACGGAGGAACTCAAGGCCCGCGTGGCGGCGCGGGTGGTGGCGGTCCGCCCGCTGCCGCCGTCGAAGACGCCGTCCTTCCCCTCCGACAGTGCTGGACCCTTCAGCCGCGCCGAGGCGGACATCGACTTTCCCTTCGACGCCATCGGCACCGACCTTGCAGCGCTGATGACCATCACCCTGGGTGGCGTCTGGTCGATCCGCGGCCTCACCGGCATCCGTGTCACGGGCATGCAGCTGCCTGAGGAATTCCGGGGCGCGCACCCCGGGCCGCAGTTCGGCATTCCGGG
>JBEARP010000152.1:0-3399 GCA_041163105.1 Pseudomonadota bacterium | reverse complement strand
CCGGTCACCGAGGCCTTGTGGGCATCGGAACCCTTGAAGTGCTTCACGCCCTTGGAGTCCACGAAGCCATCCTCGAAGGACTTCTTCGCATTGTCCCAGGCGCCGCCGCCAGCCGTCATCGAGATGGCGACGAACAGGCCCGTCACGATCACGCCCATCAGCATGGCGCCCACGGCCGAGAAGGCCGCGGCCTGGCCGGCGATGGCGTTGATGACGAAGTAGACGACGATCGGCGACAGCACGGGAAGGAGCGACGGAAGGATCATCTCCTTGATCGCGGCCTTGGTGAGCATGTCCACGGCGCGGCCGTAGTCAGGCTTGTCCTGGCCGGTCATGATGCCGGGCTTCTCCTTGAACTGGCGGCGCACCTCGACGACGACGGACTGGGCCGCACGGCCCACCGCGGTCATCGACATGCCGCCGAACAGGTAGGGGAGAAGGCCGCCGAACAGCAGGCCCACGACAACCCACGGGCTCGAGAGATCGAAGCTCACGGGCACGTCGGCGAAGTAGGTCTTGAGGTCCTGCGTGTAGGCAGCGAACAGCACCAGCGCACCGAGGCCAGCCGAACCGATGGCATAGCCCTTGGTCACGGCCTTGGTGGTGTTGCCGACCGCGTCCAGCGCGTCGGTGTTGTGGCGCACTTCCTTGGGAAGGCCCGCCATTTCGGCGATGCCGCCGGCGTTGTCCGTCACCGGGCCGAAGGCGTCGAGCGCCACGATCATGCCGGCGAGAGCGAGCATGGTGGTGACGGCGACGGCCGTGCCGAACAGACCGCCCAGCAGGTAGGTGACGATGATGCCGGCGATGATCACGAGGGCCGGAAGGGCCGTCGCTTCCATCGAGACCGCGAGGCCCTGGATCACGTTGGTGCCGTGACCGGTGATCGAGGCTTCGGCGATCGAGTTGACCGGGCGCTTGCCGGTGCCGGTGTAGTATTCGGTGATCCAGATGATCGCCGCGGTGATCAGCAGACCAACGATGCCGCACCAGAACAGGCTCATCGGCGTGAAGCCGCCGAGATCGACGGACATGCCGCCGAACACCAGGTGCATCACCGGATAGAGCGCGACGAGCGAGAGGACGCCCGTGGCGAACACGCCCTTGTAGAGCGCGCCCATGATGTTGTTGGAGGCGCCGAGCTTGACGAAGTAGGTGCCGATGATCGAGGTGATCACGCAGGCGCCGCCGATGGCGAGCGGCAGCACCATGCCGGCGAGCTTGAACTCGGCCGGGAGTGCGATGGCCGCGAGCACCATGGTGGCAACCGTGGTCACCACATAGGTTTCGAACAGGTCAGCCGCCATGCCCGCACAGTCGCCGACGTTGTCACCGACGTTGTCGGCGATGGTGGCGGGGTTGCGCGGGTCATCTTCCGGGATGCCGGCCTCGACCTTGCCGACCATGTCGCCGCCGACGTCCGCACCCTTGGTGAAGATGCCGCCGCCGAGACGGGCGAAGATCGAGATGAGCGAGGCGCCGAAGGACAGCGACACCAGCGCGTCGATGACGACGCGGCTGGTGGGATCAAAGCCCAGCGAGTCCTTGAGGAAGCCGAAGTAGAGGGTGACGCCGAGGAGGCCCAAGCCCGCGACGAGCAGGCCCGTGACGGCACCCGCCTTGAAGGCGAGGTCGAGGCCGCCCGCGAGCGACTTGGTGGCGGCCTGCGCCACGCGCACGTTGGCGCGCACCGAAACGTTCATGCCGATGAAGCCAGCAAGGCCCGACAGGATGGCGCCGATGGCGAAGCCGATGGCCGACCACTGGCCGAGCAGCAGCCAGGCGATGACGAAGATCACCACGCCGACGATGGCGATGGTGGTGTACTGACGGTTGAGATAGGCCTTGGCGCCTTCGCGCACGGCCGCGGAAATCTCCTGCATACGGGCCGAGCCGGCGTCAGCAGCCATCAGGCTGCGCGTCGTCACGATGCCGTACACGATGGAGAGCGCGCCTGAGAGCACGATCAGCCAGAGTGCAGTGGTCATGATAAACCCTTGTGTTTGTTCGCGTTTCCCCAGAGCCCCATACGCGGAATCATCCGCGTTTTCCCTGCCCCGGAAGGTGCGAGACGGTATGCCTGATCAAGGGCTTTGAGGCAACAACCAGAAAAGCCCCTCAGAAAGGCCAGTTCCGGCCTTATTCCTGGCACATTTTAGGTTTATATTCCTCCGCTTGGCAGGTCGGAGGGCGACGTGAAACACGGGTTTCTGGGGGTGATATTCGGACTGGTTCTGGTGGCTCTCGGCCTCCATGCCCTTCCAAACGGACTGGCGGCAGCAATCTTCCTGGCGGGCCCACGGGATGAAGCCGCCACCGCCGACTATCTCCTCACCCACAAGACTGCTGACGATTACACCGCCGCAGCCGAGCGGGCGCTGGCAGCGCAGGACGAGGACCTTGCCGCCTCCATCGCCCAGCTCGCCACGACGCGCGGGGTGGCGCTGCCGACCGACCTCACCGCCCGCATCACGGCGGCAGAGGATGCCGCTGCGGACCGCATGGGTGCTGATGCGTGGAATGGATTTCTCTCCGGCGATGCCCCCAACGAAGCGGCGCTTGCAGGCGCGGTGGCCGCCGACCTGACCGGCGTGGGCGACGTCCGCGACCTCTACAGCCAGGCGGCCCGCTACCTGAGCGGTGAAGAGATCGACCCGCTGATGATCGGACTTGCCACGGTAGGCCTGGGCCTGACCGCCGCCACCGTCGCAACGCTGGGTGCGACCGCACCCGAAAAGGCAGGGGTGAGCACGCTGAAAGCGGTGAAACGGGCCGGACGCCTGTCGCCGCTGCTGGCGCGCGAGGTGGGCGTGGTCGCCGCCAATGCGCTGGACGGACCGGCGCTGAAGCTGGTTGGAACATCCATGGCGCGGCTTGACCTTACAGCGGCGCGGGCCGCCTCGGGCCGCGTGCTGAAGGCGGAGGCGGTGACGACGCTCAAGGGCCTTGGCACCGATGTGGCAACGATTGGTGGCAATGCCGGATATCGCACGACGGTGGCGGCGCTCGGCAGCGCAACCTCAGCGAAGGAGATGGGCGTGATCGCCCGGCTGTCGGCCCGTTTCGGCACGGCCACCAGGGCTGTCATGGTTCTGGGCGGCGGGGCGCTGACCTTCGCCAGCATGATGACGACGGCAGTGGTGTGGTCGCTTTGGCTGGTGCTGTGGATCGCGGGATTGGCGTTCGGCGCGGCGAAGCTGGGGAGACGAATTGGGCGGTGGGTGTGGCCGGCGCCGATGTCGCGGGTGAGACCCGCATAGAATTCCACTTCACTGCCGTCACCCCGGCGAAGGCCGGGGTCCCGCTTTGAGCCAGCGTTCGTGGTAGAGAAAGCTGGATCCCGGCCTTCGCCGGGGTGACGGCAGTGAAGTGGAATTCTATGCGGGTCTCACCCGCGAC
>JBEARP010000151.1:0-20690 GCA_041163105.1 Pseudomonadota bacterium | reverse complement strand
GCACCGCGATGGCGATGACCTTCGACATCATCGGCAGCGTGAGCCTGAAGAAGGCCTGGACGGCGGTGGCGCCGTCGATCGCCGCGGCCTCGAAGGGTTCCTTCGGCAGGGAGCGCAGGCCTGCCAGCATGATCAGCACCATGAAGGGCGTCCACTGCCAGATCTCGGCGGTGAGCACGCCGGCCATGGCGGTATTCGCCGTTCCGAGGATCGAGAAGCCGGTGGGGAAAATCCCCAGCGCGATGAGGCCGCGGCTCAGCACGCCGAAGGAGCCGTTGAGCATGAGCAGGAACATCATGCCGGTGACGGCGGGCGGGATCACGAGGGGCAGCGTCATCATGGCGCGCAGCACGCCATAACCCTTCCGGTCCGAATCGAGCAGCAGCGCGATCAGCATGCCCAGCGTGAGCTGGAAGAACAGCGCCACGCCGGTATACAGGAAGGTGTTGTAGATGGCGTTCCAGACGCGCTCGTCGGCGAGGATCTTGGTCCAGTTATGGGTGGGGTCGAAGATCATCTTCCGCGTCGCGGCGTTTCGCTTGTAGAGCGAGAGCGTGATGGCATAGAGCAGCGGATAGATGCCGAAGACCACCATCAGCGCGGCGGCCGGAAACAGCCACGGGAAGGGGTGCTCGGAAGACAGCCAGCGCGGCAACCACGGACGGCGTTCCGTCGCGCGGGCCTCCACAGGGGAAAGGCTGGCGGAATCGGCAGGCATCAAGGCGGCTCCCATGTCCCGGCGTTGCGGGCAATTGCATTTGTGTTTTTGAAATTGCAAAAGTGCAGGGGAATCCGACGAGAGTCAACGGCACAGACAGAATATCGCAATGCAAACAATATGTTGCGTTGCAATAACTCTGGCGGTCTGAAAGAGTGACGGCCCGTCAGAGCGCGTGGAAGCGGGTGTCGGCCTGGTCGAGGCGGCGGCGGATCTGGGTGACGAGCAGGGTGTCGTCGGGCACGCAGTTGTCGTAGGTGAGGCGTTCGCCGGCCTTGATGGGCTTCAGCACCTTCGCACCCTGGGCTAGGCCCAGCGGCACGGCGTTGGCGTTCCGCGCCTCGGCATGGGTCATCGCCCAGGCGCGGTAGTCGATCTCGCCGATGCGGCCGAGGATTTCGCCGACACCAAGGTCGCGCTTGGCCACCGTCACGCATTCGGCGACGGGGTGTTCCAGCGGCACCATGTCGGCCTGGCCGTGCAGCACGGCACGCGCCGCCGAGAGCGGCACTTCGAGGCTGGTCAGGTGATAGGGGCGGGTGAGGGCGAAATAGGGGCCCTTGCCGACCTTCAGGTCGATCATGCGTTCCTGCAGGCGCGGGTGATCGGTGGTGACGATGCAGAACACGCCGGGGGCAACGCCCTTGCCGATGGAATAGTCGACGCAGCCCTTCCTCGACAGCACGCCGCCATCGGCCTTGGGGATCAGCACCGAGGCCAGTTCCTCGCGCGTGGCGGCGGGGCCGTGCATGCCGGGAACGTCCGGCACGAGGCCGGTGCAGTTGGCGATGGCCACCATTTCCACCATGGTCTTCGAGCCGTCGACGAATTCGACCAGCATGCGGGCGTTCATGTTGCGGGCCTTGGCCTCCGCCTCATAATCCGCTGGCACGGCATCCCATTTGAGCGGATTGTTCTTGCCCTTGCCGGCGCAGACGACCTCAAGGCCTATGGACTGCGCAAAGCCGATCAGTTCCAGCGTGGCGGCCGGTTCGTCGCCCGCGGCACCGGTGTAGACGACGCCGGCGGCCTTGGCCGCTTGATGCAGGTGGCGGCCGATGGTGATGTCGGCCTCGACATTGAGCATCACCACATGCTTGCCGTTGGCGATGGCTTCCAGCGCGAACTGCGTGCCGGTGTTGGGGTTGCCGGTGGCATCGATGACGACGTCGATGCGGCCCGACTTGGCCAGCACGGCAGGGTCGGAGGTGATGGCGATGTGGCCGCTCTCGATCGCCGCGTCGATGGCGGCGGGCGTCTCGGCATAGGTGGTGCGGTCTTCGGTGAAGCCCGCCATGGCGGCGGCGGCGCGGGCCTGCGGCGGGCGCATCTCGGCCACGGCGCCCAAGCGGAGGCCCGGCATGCGGTTCAGCTGCACCATGATGTCGGTGCCCATCTGGCCGCAGCCGGCAAGGCCAATGGTGACGGTTCTCCCCGCTTCAGCGCGGGCCTTCAGTTCGGAAACCAGCGGGGAGACGCCTGCGATCACTTCTTCCTCGTGCCTTTCTTGGCTGCGGCGGCCTTCTTCGGCACATCGCGGCGCACCAGCCCCGTCACCGAGGGTGCATCGGTCTTCTTGAACTCGCCTGTCTGCTTACCATAGGTCTTCATGCGTGCCAGCACGGTATTCATCTGGCTCGACTTGAGGATGACGGGCTTGCCGATCTGGAGGGCGGCCCAGTACTGGTGGGCGATGGTCTCGACCTCGCCTGCGCGCCACAGCGCCTTCTCGAGGTCGGGGCCGAAGGCGATCTGTCCATGGTTGCCGAGGAGGCAGGCCGAACGGTCCTTCAGCGCCTTCAGCATCAGAGCCGAGAGCTCCGGCGTGCCGAACTCGGCATAGCCCGAGCAGCGGATGTCGGTGCCGCCGGCGATGCCGATCATGTAGTGGAAGGGCGGAATGTCCTTCCTGAGGCAGGCGAGTGCCGTGGCATAGGTCGAATGGGTGTGGACGATGGCGCCCGCTTCGGGACGGTGCTTGAAGATGTCGAGGTGCATGCGCCATTCGGTGGAGGGCAGGTACTCACCAATGTAGCCGCCGTCGAGATCCATCTCGACCACGTGCTCCGGCTTCATCCGGCCGTAGGGAATTCCCGAGGCCGTGATCAGGAAGCCCTCGGGGGTGCGGACGCTCACATTGCCCGACGTGCCCTGGTTGATCCCTTCCTCATTCATCCTGAGGCAGGTGTCGATCACCGCCTGGCGGAGGTCGAGATACTTGAGCTTGGCCATTTAAGCGTTTCCCGGAATGATTGTCAGGTGGATGGCTATAGACCGTAGGGCCCCGATCCGACAAGTGTGCAGGGAGATTGACGCCCATGCGGCGAATGCGAGAGAGTGCGCGCAAGAGAACGGACAAGAACGGCATGCGGGAGAGAGATTTGCGCGGCATCGCGGTGGTCGACGTGGGCTTCACCAACACCAAGATCGCGCTGTTTTCACCGCAGGGCGAAGTGCTGGCGGAGCGCAAGGCGCCGAGCCTGCATTTGGCCGCGCCACCCTACAAGCACATCGACCCGGAGCCGATGGTTGCGTTGTGCCGCGCGGCCCTTCCCGAACTTGACGCCATGCTGCCCATCGACGCCATCGTGCCCACCGCCCATGGCGCGGCGATGGCCTGCCTCGACGCGCAGGGCAACCTCGCGCTGCCGGTGATGGACTACACAAGCGAGCCGCCTCCGGAGATCGTGGCAGATTACGAGAAGATCATGCCTTCCTTCGAGGAGGCGCTGTGCCCGCTGCTGCCGATGACCATCACCCATGGCCTGCAGCTTTACTGGCAGCAGCGCATGTGGCCGCAAGCCTTCGCCAAGGTGCGCACGCTGCTGCCGTGGATCCAGTATGTGGGGTTCAGGCTCAGTGGCACGGCCGTGACCGAGATCTCCTCCATGGCCTGCCAGACGCACCTGCTCGACATTCGCGCGGATGCGCCTTCCAGCATGGCGCGGAAGCTTGGCTGGGACGCGCTGTTCCCGCGCCGCGCCAAGGCATGGGAGACGATCGGCCCGCTGAAGCAGGAGTTCCGCGGCACCGGCTTCCGCGGCGAGGCCCGCGTGCTTGGCGGCGTTCATGACTCGACGGCCAATTTCATGCGCTATGTCTGCGCCGGGCTCGACCGCTTCACGCTGGTCTCCACTGGCACGTGGTCCATCAGCTTCGATCCCTCGACGAGTGTCGACGTTCTGGACCCGGCGTGCGACACCAACACCAACACCGACGTGCTGGGCCGCAACGTGTGCTGCAGCCGCTTCTTCGGCGGCATGGAATTCGCGGCGGTAGCGAATGGCGCACCAGCGGAGGCGGCAAGCCTTGCCTGCGTGGCTGACCTGGTGAAGCGGGGAACCTTGGCGGTGCCGTCCTTCACCATGACCAGCGGGCCGGTGCCGGCGTCACTCGGCAAGGGCTACGTGAAGGGGCCCGCGGCTGAGAGTGCCGAGGAGCGCGCCTCGCTCGCGGCCCTCTATTGCGCGCAGATGGTGTCAGAGCAGTTGGACGCGATCACCTCCAGGGATGACATCATCGTCGACGGACCGTTCTCGCAGAACCCGGTGCTGCTCGCCGTGCTGGCGGCACTCAGGCCCGCGCAGAAGGTGAAGGCGTCAGCGTTGCGCGATGGCACGACCGCGGGTGCCGCGGCACTCGCCATGATCGATGACGGCAGGCTGCCGAGCATCGCCATCAGGATGACGGACGTGACGCCGGCGGAGATTCCGGGGCTTGGCGCGTATCAGGCGGCGTGGAAGACAATGGCCTATGACAAGCGGTGAGAATGCTCGCTCAAGGTCATCATCGCCGGGCTTGACCCGGCGATCTTCGTGAGGGTTTGAAAGAGAATGCCCGGGACAAGCCCAGGCATGATGAATGTGAGAGACGATGCGACGCCCGCCCCGCAGGTTGCGCACTTCCCTAAAATGCGGCAAGCCCAGCACAAGGGGCATTAACCATCTCGCAAAGCCTTGGGCGCATGCTTGGCCCATGTTTGTTGGCCCATGTCTGTTGCGTGAGGTGTTGCATGGCTTCCGATGTCTCGTTCACTCTCGTCTCCCCTGGCTATCGGCGTGCGGCCGGGCGGCTGGCCTTCACCATCGGCCCGCAACTGGTGGCCGAGATGGACGACGCTGACCTGGCCCAGAGCTGGCAGGCGGCAACCGAGCTTACGGCCCGGGAAGCGGCCGACCTCAGCGATGCCGCGGCACTGCACCTGATGGAATTTCTGGAAGAGGGGCTGCCCGCGGCGGATCTTTCCGAGGCCGTGGCCGATGCGGCCGTGGTGTTCCTGATCGCCATGAAGCGCCATGGCATTGCCGACCCAAAGCGGATTCCTGCCTGTGCCGTGATGTGGAACTTGCACGCCGAGCGTGCACATGTTCACATCGCTTCATGAAGAAGCGAGAACCCGACAAGACGCCACCTGTTTCTGCCGAAGATTATGGCCGCGCACTGCGGGGCCTCGGCTTCAACCTGCTGGTCACCGATGTGCCACGCGCCGTGACCTTCGCCACCGAGGTGCTGGGTGCCACCAGCTTCTATGACGACGCGGATTTTGCAGCGCTGCGCTGGAGCGGGCAGGACTTCATGTTCCATGCCGACCACGCCTATCGCGACAATGCGCTGTCCGGAATCGTGGCGGGGCTGGAGGCGCGCGGGGCGGGCGTGGAACTGAGGCTTTACGGGTGCGACCCGGACGTGGCCGAGGCGAAGGCGCGCGAACTGGGCTTCACGGTTCTGGCAGGCAGCATCGACAAGCCGCACGGGCTTCGCGAATGCGTCATCCTCGATGATGACGGATACGCCTGGGTTCCGGCCGTGGCGATTGCCCGATAGGCGACCAATCGAACACCGCTGTCACGAAATCACTGGTGTCGTGCATCGCCTCACCGAGGATTGAAAGCGCAGTTGGCGGGTTGGCGTCGATCTCGCCCAGGGCCTCGCCATGGTCGATCCTGAACTGCGCGCCGAACTTCTCGCCCAGCTTCTGCATGGGCTGGTTCTCGCGGGCGCAGATCATGTGCAGCTGGTGGATGGCACGGTTCTGGGCCGCGGTGATGATGCGGTCCATCAGCGCCGAGCCCAGGCCATGGTGGCGGTGGGCGGTTTCCACCACGAAGGCGGCTTCCGCCATCTCGTCACCCAGGGCATGGAGCGAACGGAGTTCGGCCGAGGCATACATCTCCGGGCCGATGAAGGCGCCATAGACCACCGTGCCGATGCGGAAGGCCGTCTCGGCATAGGCGTTCAGGAAGTTGTCGTTGACCGGGGTTCCGAAGCGGAACTGGCGGGTTTCGGGGTCGAGCCGCAGCAAGTGGCGGCGGAAGGTCTCGGTCTCGAGAGGCCAGAGCTTGCGGATCCGGTACTTCTGGAGATGGCGCTGCATTGGCTGTCTTTCCTGCGAATCCTTTATTTCGGACTGCGAAATTAAAGATATGGTGCAGTGCAGTAAAAATCGAGCTAATGATCCATGCGATCCGCGCATGGCTCTTCGCAGTTGCGGGAGGACTGGCTGGCCTTACAGGGGTTGTGGCCCTGACCCTTGCCGGGGTGGCGGGGGGCTTCTAGGTTGCGGCACCATTTCAGTTTCGTTTGGAGGATGGCCTCATGGTCAAGGAAATCGGACATTTCATCGGTGGCAAGCATGTGAAGGGCGCGTCTGGCCGCTTTGCCGACGTGTTCAACCCCAATACCGGCGAGGTGCAGGCGCGCGTTGCGCTGGCATCGCCCGCCGAGCTCCGCGCCGCGGTCGAGAATGCCAAGTCGGCCCAGCCCGAATGGGCCGCCAAGAACCCGCAGGTCCGCGCCCGTGTGATGATGCGCTTCCTCGAACTGGCCCGCATCCATGCCGAGGAGATCGCCACGCTGATCTCCATGGAGCATGGCAAGACCATTCCCGATGCGCTGGGCGACCTGCAGCGCGGCGTCGAGGTCGTCGAGTTCGCCTGCGGCATCCCCCACCTTCTCAAGGGTGACTACACCGATGGCGCCGGCCCCGGCATCGACATGTATTCGATGCGCCAGCCGATCGGCATCGCTGCGGGCATCACGCCATTCAACTTTCCCGCCATGATCCCGCTGTGGAAGGCGGCCCCGGCAATCGCCTGCGGCAACGCCTTCATCCTCAAGCCCTCCGAGCGTGACCCGTCCTGCCCGATGCGGCTTGCCGAACTGTTCCTCGAGGCGGGGCTGCCCGCCGGCATCTTCAACGTGGTGAACGGTGACAAGGAAGCCGTCGACGGCATCCTCGATGATCCGGACATTGCGGCGGTGGGCTTCGTCGGCTCGACGCCGATCGCGCATTACGTCTATTCGCGTGCCACCAACAACGGCAAGCGCGCGCAGTGCTTCGGCGGTGCCAAGAACCACATGCTGATCATGCCCGACGCCGACATGGACAAGGCGGTGGATGCGCTGATCGGCGCGGGCTATGGCTCGGCCGGCGAGCGCTGCATGGCGATCTCGGTCGCTGTCCCCGTGGGCGAGGCGACGGCCGATGCACTGGTCGCAAAGCTCATGCCGCGCGTCGAGAAGCTGAAGGTCGGTCTCTCCACCGACCGCGAGGCGGATTACGGCCCGCTGGTGACACGCCAAGCGATGGACCGCGTGGTCGGCTACATCGACCAGGGCATCAAGGAAGGCGCCACGCTGAAGGTCGACGGCCGCGGCTTCAAGATGCAGGGCTACGAGAATGGCTACTTCCTCGGCGGCACGCTGTTCGACAACGTCACGAAGGACATGAAGATCTACAAGGAAGAGATCTTCGGTCCCGTGCTCTCGGTCGTCCGCGCCAAGACCTATGACGAGGGGCTGAAGCTGGTGAACGACCATGAGTATGGCAACGGCACCGCGATCTTCACACGCGACGGCGATACCGCGCGCGACTTCGCCTCGCGCTGCCAGATCGGCATGGTGGGCATCAACGTGCCGATTCCGGTGCCGCTGGCCTACCACACCTTTGGCGGCTGGAAGCGCTCGGCCTTCGGTGACCTGAACCAGCATGGACCCGACTCGGTGCGCTTCTACACCAAGACCAAGACGGTGACGGCGCGCTGGCCTTCCGGAATCAAGGAAGGCGCGCAGTTCTCCATCCCGACGATGCGCTGAGCATCACCACGGCACAATGCGGGCGGCCCCGGAACACGGGGGCCGCCATTCTGTTTGTATTACTTGCACAACTGGAGTTCACGGCATGGCCAAGCGGCATTCGGCCTTCGACATGGGGATCTCTTCCGCCGAGGTGATCGCGCGGCGCATGCCCGGGCTGTGGTGGGGCATGATGAACCCCACGGCTGCCTCCAACGCCGAAGTGACCAAGATGGTGGTCGAGAAGCAGATGGCCTTCGCCGAAACCTGCTTCGCGGTGCAGGCCGAACTGTTCATGATGATGGCGGCACCCTTTGCGGCGGGCGGCGCCGACCGACTGATGCAGGCAGCCCTTGGCCCCTCCGCCAAGCGCGTGAAGGCCAATGTGAAGCGGTTGCGGCGCTAGGGCTTCAGCCTCTATTGATGAGTCATGGCTGACTTTCATTCAGAATCGCTCGCGCTGGGCTTTCACCCGTTGCCGCCTGGCCATCTCGCCAATGTGGTGACCTGCCTCGAGATGCATGCAAGACCCGTGCTGCGCCCCGCACATGACGACAGCTTCTCGCTCGAACGCATGGGCGCTGCCGACACCGACCGCTTCCGCGCCCTGTTCCGCGCCATCGGGCAGGACATCATGTGGTTCTCGCGGCTGATCATCCCGGAGGAGAAGCTCAGCGCCATCATCGGCGACCCGAACGTCTTCTGCTTCGCGCTGGTGAAGGAGGGCCGTGACATTGGTCTGCTCGAGCTCGACTTCCGCGAGGGCGGCCAGTGCGAGCTCTCCTTCTTCGGCGTGGTGCCAGCCGCTGTGGGCGGCGGTGCCGGGCGCTACCTGATGAACGAGGCGCTGACGCGGGCATGGGCCGCACCGATCTCGCGGTTGTGGGTGCACACCTGCCACTTCGACCACCCCTCGGCGCTTGCCTTCTACCAGCGCTCCGGGTTCCGGCCTTATGCAGTGATGGTCGAGGTCCACGAAGACCCGCGGCTCACGGGGCACATGCCGAAGGACGCGAGCCCCAGTGCGCCGCTGGTGGAGTGAGCGAGCATTCCCCATCCAGACCTTCACCTTCGCCGGGCTTGACCCGGCGATCTTCTTTGTCGCGGCATAAAGGATGCCCGGGTCAAGCCCGGGCAAGGTGAAGAGTGAGAGAGATGAGAGGAGTGTGTTGCGCGTGGCGACAGGTTAACACTTCACTAAAGCCTCACGCCTTACCCTCCAGGCCCATGTCCGATTTCGCCACCAGCCTCGCGCCCGATGCCGCACTTGCCGTGCAAGGCTGGCTTTCGAGCCTGAAGTCCGAGCGGCGCATGTCGGAGAAGACGCTCGAGGCCTATGCGCGGGACTTCGGGCAGTTCGCGCAGTTCATGTGCGAGCATCTGGGCGGGGCGCCTGCCAACCGCGATCTTGCGGAGCTCACCGTCTCCGACTTCCGCGCCTTTCTTGCCCGGCGGCGGATGCAGGGGGTGGAAAGCCGCACGCTGGCGCGCCAGCTCTCGAGCCTCCGCTCCTTCTACCGCCACGCCGAGAAGACGGGGCTGTTCCGCAACCCGGCCCTCTCGGCGCTCCGCTCGCCCAAGCTGCCGCATGCGGTGCCAAAGCCGCTCTCGCCCGAGAAGGCGCGCGCCGTCGCAAAGGCGGATGCGCTGGCCACCGATGAAACACCGCGCTGGGTGCTGGCGCGCGACCAGGCCGTGCTGACGCTGCTCTATGCCTGTGGCCTGCGCATCTCGGAGGCGCTGAACCTGACGACTGTGCAGGCCGAGGCGACCACACTCTCGATCATCGGCAAGGGCAACAAGACGCGCCTCGTGCCGCTGCTGCCGATAGCGCGGCAGGCGGTGGCGCTTTATCGCGATATCTGTCCC
The DNA here is from genome assembly GCA_041163105.1 of Pseudomonadota bacterium. Classification (GTDB taxonomy): domain Bacteria; phylum Pseudomonadota; class Alphaproteobacteria; order Rhizobiales; family Aestuariivirgaceae; genus Aestuariivirga. Next base: position 11,029 of record JBEARP010000151.1, on the reverse strand, counting down.
TTCGCACTCAAGCCGGCCGAGCCGATGTTCCGGGGCGTCAAGGGCGGGCCGCTTAACGCCCGCAACATCCAGTTGCTGATCGCGCGGTTGCGCGGTGCGCTGGGCCTGCCCGAAACGGCGACGCCGCATGCGCTGCGCCACTCCTTCGCCACGCATCTTCTCGCCAATGGCGCGGACCTGCGCGTCATCCAGGAACTGCTGGGCCATGCCAGCCTCTCCACCACACAGGTCTACACGGAAGTGAACCGCACCCATCTGCTCGCGCAGTATCGCAAGGCACACCCGCGCGCGTGAGGCTGGAAGTCCGAAGGCGGCCGGGCTAGTTTTGCTCCATGCCGAAGATCAAGCTCGTTCAACCCGATGCCCAACTGCCCAAGCAGGCCGCCGTCTGCGTGATCGGTGGCGGCGTGGCCGGTGTCTCCACTGCCCTCGAACTCGCCGAGCGCGGGATCGATGTCGTTCTACTGGAAAAGGGCGAGATTGCCGCCGAGCAGTCCAGCCGCAACTGGGGCTGGTGCCGCCAGATGGGGCGCGATGCCCGCGAGATCCCGCTGATCCAGGTGTCGATGGGGCTATGGGACGGCATGGACGCGCGTGTCGAAGGCCAGACCGGCTTCAACCGCTGCGGCATCCTCTATCTTTGCGAGACCGACCAACAGCTGGCGCAGAAGGGGGACTGGTTCGAGAAGAACGCCAAACCCGCCGGACTCGCGACGCGCATGATCGGCGCTGCCGAGGCGAATGAACTGCAGCCCGGCTGCACGAAGCCGTGGAAGGGTGCGCTCTATACGCCCAACGATGGCCGGGCCGAGCCCTTCATCGCCGTGCCGCTGATGGCAGAGGCGCTGCGCGCCAAGGGCGGCAAGGTGTTCACCCAATGCGCAGTGCGCGGACTGGAGACGAAGGGCGGACGGATTTGCTCGGTGGTGACCGAGAAGGGTTCAATCGCCTGCGACACGGTGGTGCTGGCAGGCGGCGCATGGTCACGCCGCTTCTGCGGCAATCTCGGCATCGCGCTGCCGCAGCTCACCGTCATCAATTCGGTGATGCGCACGGAGCCCATCGACACGGGGCTCATCCGCACCTGCTCCGGCGGCGGCTTCACCTTCAGGAAGCGCATGGATGGCGGCTACACGGTAACCGACAACCACTTTTCGGTCGCTGACATCGTGCCGGACTCCTTCCGCCTGTTCCGCGAATTCCTGCCCGCGCTGATGCTGGACTGGAGCGGGTTGCGCCTCAGGCTCGGCAAGCGCTTCATCGCGGAGGCCAGCCTCAAGCGGCGCTGGGCGCTGGACGAGGTGACGCCCTTCGAGCAGGTGCGCATCCTCGAACCCGAGCCGGTGAACGACGTTCTCGACGGTGCCGCGAAGGCGCTGAAGGAATACTATCCGGTGTTCAAGCCGATGAAGATCGCCGAGCGCTGGGCGGGTGCCATTGACGCGGTGCCGGATGCGGTGCCGATCATCTCGAAGGTGGAGAAGCTGCCGGGCTTCCATCTCTGCACCGGCTTCTCGGGCCACGGCTTCGGGCTTGGGCCGGGTGCGGGCAAGCTGATGGCGGAGATCGTGACGGGGGAGACGACATGCGTGGACCCGTCGCCCTTCCGCTACACGCGGTTCTTCGACGGGACGAACCCGCGGCCAACGACGGGGCTCTAGTCCGCTCCCGTCCTCTCACTCATCATCGCCGGGCTTGTCCCGGCGATCTTCTTTGGTGGCCACCAAAAAGGATGGCCGGGTCAAGCCCGGCCATGATGGGAAGTGAGGAAGTGTGGACTGGTGTTACGAATGAATAGCCCGTCCCGCCACCGCCATGGCCGCTTCCTTCACCGCTTCCGACAGCGTCGGATGCGCGTGGCAGGTGCGGGCGAGGTCTTCCGCCGAGCCGCCGAATTCCATCAGCACCGCGGCCTCGTGGATCAGTTCGCCGGCCATGGGGCCAACGATGTGGACGCCCAGCACGCGGTCGGTCTTGGCATCGGCCAGCACCTTCACGAAACCGTCCGTCGTCTGGTTGGCCTTGGCGCGGCCATTGGCGAGGAATAGGAACTTGCCGGCCTTGTAGTCAACACCCTCGGCCTTGAGCTCTTCCTCGGTCTTGCCGACGGCAGCCACTTCCGGGCTGGTGTAGACGACGCCGGGGATGACGCCATAGTTCACGTGGCCCGCCTGGCCTGCGAGGATTTCGGCCAGTGCGATGCCTTCGTCTTCCGCCTTGTGGGCCAGCATGGGGCCGCGGATGACGTCGCCGATGGCATAGATGCCCGGCACATTGGTCTGGAAGTGGTCGTCCACCTCAACGCGACCGCGGTTGTCGCGCTTCACACCAGACTCATCGAGTCCCAGGCCCTCGGTATAGGGCGTGCGGCCGACGGCGACGAGCACCACCTCGGCCTCTATCGTCTCGGGCGTGCCGCCCGCGGCGGGCTCCACCGTGAGGGTGACCTTGTCCTTCGACTTCACCGCGCCCGTGACTTTCGACGACTGGCGGAAGGTGAAGCCCTGCTTCTGCAGGATGCGCTGGAAGTTCTTGGCGACGTCCAGGTCCATGCCCGGCAGGATGCGGTCGAGATATTCGATCACCGTCACCTTCGCGCCGAGGCGCGCATAGACGGAGCCCAACTCAAGGCCGATGACGCCCGCGCCGATGACGGCGAGCGAGGCGGGAATTTTCTCCAGCACTAGCGCGCCCGTCGAGGAGACGATCTGCTTCTCGTCGACGTCGATGCCCTTGAGCTTCGTCACATCCGAGCCCGTGGCGATGATGATGGACTTGGTCTCGATCGTCTCGTCGCCGACGGTGACCTTGCCCTGTCCGGCGATCTTGCCGGTTCCGTGGAACACGGTGACCTTGTTCTTCTTCAGAAGGAAGTCGATGCCCTTGGTGTTGCCGTCGATGGCTTCCTGCTTGAAGCCCATCATCTTCGGGAAGTCGACGCTCGTCTCGGCCTTGATGCCCATCTTGGCGAAGGCGTGCTTCGACTCGGCATAGAGTTCGGAGGCGTGCAGCAGTGCCTTGGAGGGGATGCAGCCGACGTTGAGGCAGGTGCCGCCATGGGTGGCGCGCTTTTCGACCACCGCGACCTTGAGACCCAGCTGGGCCGCGCGGATGGCGCAGACATAGCCGCCGGGGCCTGTGCCGATGATGGTGACGTCAAATGCGGCCATGCTGGCCTCCTTCCTCGAGATGGGTAACATGTAGGGATGCGATCCGCCTCTTCATGTGGATCATGATCGCGGCGTGAACCGCCACGGCAAGGACGAGCCCGGTTACGATTTGCAGGGCGGATGCCGCAGTCCAGATCGATGCAAGAACCGCTGCGCCAAGCGGAATGAACAGCAGGACGGCCGTGATGAGGCCCGGATTGTAGCTGCGGCTGTGCAGCGCGGTCACAACATGCAGCAGGGCGTTGACCACGAGGAGCCAACCCGCGAAGGCGCCAAGCCCCGGGCCATTGCCGCGCATGAGCACGATGCAGAGGGACAGCGGCAGCCAGACGCCGAAGATGTTGATGACGAAGACGGCGAGCGGTGTCATTGCATCGCGGCCCCCTGCCATTGTGAGGTTCATGAAGCGGCGGAAACGGTCGTCGTCATGCTCCTCGTATTGATGGATCATGTAGACGGGGAGCGCGAGGAAGACGAGAACCTCGGCGGCGGACCAGCCTTGAGTGAGGACCGGCGTGAGGCCGAGAAGCATGACGCCGGCCAGCGCCCCACCATAGACCCAGTGGCCAACCAGCCGTTCGGCCCGCGTGGAAGGGGCTGCAACTGATCTCTGGTCCGCCATTTTTCTAGCCTTCAGCAGCGTCCGCCGGCCACGGGGATGATGGAGCCGGTGACATAGGAGGATTGGTCCGAGCACAGCCACATGATGGCGTCCGCCACCTCGTCGGCCGTGCCTTCGCGCTTCATGGGGATCGCGTCGCGCATCATCTTGACGCGGCCGGGGATGCCTGAGCTGTCATGAATTTCGGTGTCGATGATGCCCGGGCGCAGCGCGTTGACCCGCACGCCTTCGGCAGCGACCTCGCGGCCGAGCCCGATGGTCAGCACGTCGATGGCGCCCTTGCTGGCGCCGTATTCGACGCCGAGGCCCGGTGCGCCGTGATAGGCGGCGGCGGACGACATGTTGACGATCGAGCCGCCGGTGCCGCCGTGCTTGGTCGACATGCGCTTCACGGCTTCGCGGGCGCAGAGGATGGAGCCGAAGGTGTTGATGTCGAGGATGCGGCGGATGCGCTCCGTCGTCATCTCGTCCAGGCGGTTCTGCTGGTCCATGACGCCGGCATTGTTGACCAGCACCTTGAGGGTGCCGAGCTTGTCCGCCGCGGCGAAGAGGGCGAGGATGTCGGCTTCCTTGGCAACGTCGCCCTTGACAGCGACGGCCTTGCCGCCTGCGGATGTGATGGCCTTCACCACCGCATCGGCGGCGGCGGCATTGGCGGTGTAGTTGACGACGACGGTGTAGCCGGCCGCACCCAGCTTGAGGGCGGCTGCCCTGCCGATGCCGCGGCTGCCGCCGGTGACGATGGCGATCTTGTTGGTCATGAGGTCATGCTGCCCAAAAGGATGACCGGGTCAAGCCCGGCCATGATGAAAGGAAAACTCATCATGCCCGTGCCCGACACGGGCATCCCCTGCGGATGCGTCCATGCATGGCGACGGGCGTGCATCACAGATCGAGAATGGTCCGCTGCGGATCTTCCAGGTTCTCCTTCACGCGCACCAGGAAGGTGACGGCTTCCTTGCCGTCGACGATGCGGTGGTCATAGGAGAGGGCGAGATACATCATCGGGCGGATCACCACCTGGCCATTGATGGCCATGGGGCGCTCCTGGATCTTGTGCATGCCGAGAATGCCGGACTGGGGCGCGTTCAGGATGGGTGTCGACATCAGCGAGCCATACACACCACCGTTGGAGATGGTGAAGGTGCCGCCCTGCATGTCGGCGATCTGCAGGTTGCCGTCACGCGCGCGCCTGCCGAATTCCGCGATGGTCTTCTCGATGCCGGCAAAGGACAGCATGTCGGCGTCACGCAGCACAGGCACGACTAGGCCCTTGTCGGTGCCCACCGCCACGCCGATGTTGTAGAAGTTCTTGTAGACGATGTCGTCGCCGTCGATCTCGGCGTTGACGGCCGGAATTTCCTTCAGCGCTTGGATGCAGGCCTTCACGAAGAAGCTCATGAAGCCGAGTTTCACGCCGTGCTTCTTCTCGAAGAGGTCCTTGTACTGGTTGCGCAGCGCCATGGTCGCCGTCATGTCCACCTCGTTGAAGGTTGTGAGCATGGCGGCGGTGTTCTGCGCGTCCTTCAGGCGGCGCGCGATGGTGAGGCGCAGGCGCGACATCTTCACGCGTTCCTCGCGTGCGCCATCGGACGGGGCGCGCGCGGCTGGCGCGGGTGCGGCGGGGATCACCAGCGGCTTGGCTTCGGCAGCGGGCTTTTCCAAGTGTGCGATCACGTCGCCCTTGGTGAGGCGGCCGTCCTTGCCGGTGCCGGACACGGCGGCGGTGTCGACCTTGTTCTCTTCCACCATCTTGCGAACGGCGGGCGAGAGCGTCTGCTCGGCGGCCTTGGCAGGCGCAGGGACCTCAGCCTTCTTCGGCGCTTCGGCGAGCTTCGACGGTGCGGAGCCTGCGGCCCCTTCCTCGATCATGCCCAGCAGCGCGCCGACATTCACCGTCACGCCGGGTTCGGCGGAGATTGAGGAGAGCTTGCCAGAGGCCGGTGCCGGGACTTCGACCGTCACCTTGTCGGTTTCGAGTTCGACCAGCGGCTCATCGGCCTTCACCGCTTCGCCGGCCTTCTTGAACCACTTCGCAATCGTTGCCTCGGTGACCGATTCACCCAGAGCCGGAACGCGGATTTCCTTTGCCATCTTGTCTGTTCCTTCAAGCCTTGTTTTCGCCCAGCGCCTCGTCGAGGAACGTGCGCAGTTCCTTGAGGTGCCGGCTCATCAAACCGGTTGCGGTGGAAGCCGAAGCCGCGCGGCCCACGTAGCGGGGCCGCGTGTGTTTCGCGCCGATGAAGTCGAGCACGCGCTCGATGTTGGGCTGCACGAAGCTCCAGGCGCCCATGTTGTAGGGCTCCTCCTGGCACCAGACGAACTCCGCACCCTTGAAGCGCGAGAGTATGTTGATGAGCGCCTTGTGCGGCCAGGGATAGAGCTGCTCGACGCGCAGCAGGTAGATGTCGGTGAGGCCGCGCTTCTCGCGCTCCTCGTAGAGATCGTAATAGACCTTGCCGGTGCACAGGATGACGCGGCGGATCTTGTCGTCGGGCTGGAGCTTGATCACCTCGCCCTGCAGCATTTCGGCATCGTCCCACAGCAGGCGGTGGAAGGTGGTGCCTTCATCCATCATCGAGAGCGGCGAGGTGGCGCGTTTGTGGCGGAGCAGCGACTTCGGCGTCATGATGACCAGCGGCTTGCGGATGTCGCGCTTCAGCTGGCGGCGGAGGATGTGGAAGTAGTTGGCGGGCGTGGTGACATTGGCCACCTGCATGTTGTCTTCCGCGCACATCTGCAGATAGCGCTCGAGCCTCGCGGAGGAATGCTCCGGCCCCTGGCCCTCGTAGCCGTGCGGCAGCAGCACGGTGAGGCCCGACATGCGCAGCCACTTGCGCTCACCCGACGAGATGAACTGGTCGAACACCACCTGCGCGCCGTTGGCGAAGTCGCCGAACTGGGCTTCCCAGATGGTGAGCGTGTTGGGCTCGGCCAGCGAGTAGCCATATTCGAAACCCAGCACCGCCTCTTCCGAGAGCATGGAATTGATGGCGTCGATCTTGATCTTCTGGTCCTTCACCAGGTGGTTCAAGGGCGTGTAGCGCTTCTCGTTGTCCTGGTCGACGAGCACGGCATGGCGCTGCGAGAAGGTGCCGCGCTGCACGTCCTGGCCGGAAAGTCGGATGGGGAAGCCTTCGAGCAGCAGCGAACCGAAGGCGAGGTGTTCGCCCATGGCCCAATCAAGCCCGGTGCCGTCCTCGATCATCTTGCGGCGCGCGTCGAGCACGCGCTGCATGGTGCGGTGAACCTTGAAGGTCTTGGGCACCTTGGTGAGCTTGAGGCCGATCTCCTTCAGCGTTGCCAGCGGCACGCCGGTTTCGCCCTTGCGGGGTTCCTCATGGTCGCGCGCCGCCTTGAGGCCAGCCCAGCGGCCATCGAGCCAGTCGGCCTTGTTGGCCTTGTAGTTCTCGGCCACGGTGAAATTGTCGTCCAGCGTCTTGCGGTAGGCCGCCTTCATGGCGTCGAACTCGGCTTCCGAGATGACGCCTTCTTCGACCAGGCGCTTGCCATAGAGCGTCACCACGGTGGGCTGCTGGGCGATGCGCTTGTACATCAGCGGCTGGGTGAAAGCCGGCTCGTCCGTCTCGTTGTGGCCGAAGCGGCGGTAGCAGAACATGTCGATGACGACGGGCTTCTTGAACTTCTGCCGGAACTCGATCGCGATCTTGGCGGCATAGACAACGGCTTCCGGGTCATCGCCGTTGCAATGGAAGATCGGCGCCTCGATCATCTTTGCGACGTCGGACGGGTAGGGCGATGAGCGCGACCAGATCGGGCTTGTCGTGAAGCCGATCTGGTTGTTGACGATGAAGTGGATGGAGCCGCCGCAGCGGTGGCCGCGGAGGCTTGAGAGGCCGAAACATTCCGCCACCACGCCCTGGCCGGCAAAGGCCGCATCGCCATGGATCAGGAGCGGCAGCACCGAGGTGCGTTCCTTGTCGTGGCGCTGGTCCTGCTTGGCGCGCGCCTTGCCCAGCACCACCGGATCGACGATCTCGAGATGCGAGGGATTGGCGGTGAGTGAGAGATGGACGGTGTTGTCGTCGAACACGCGGTCCGACGATGAGCCCAGGTGATACTTCACGTCGCCCGAGCCTTCGACCTCGTCAGGGGTGGACGAGCCGCCCTTGAACTCGTGGAAGATGGCCGAGAAGGGCTTCGACATGACGTTCGACAGAACGTTCAGCCGGCCGCGGTGTGCCATGCCGAGCACGATTTCCTTGAGGCCCAGCTGGCCGCCGCGCTTGATGATCTGTTCGAGCGCGGGGATCATCGACTCGCCGCCGTCGAGGCCGAAGCGCTTGGTCCCGGTATACTTGACGTTCAGGAATTGCTCGAAGCCCTCGCCCTCGATGAGCTTGTTGAGGATGGCCTTCTTGCCGTTCGCGGTGAAGCTGATGGACTTGTCGGCACCCTCGATGCGCTCCTGGATCCAGGACTTCTGCTCGGGGTCCGAGATATGCATGAACTCGACGCCCAGCGTGCCACAGTAGGTGCGCTTCAGGATGTCGGTGATCTGGCGGATGGTGGCGTGCTCGAGGCCCAGCACCTTGTCGAGGAAGATTGGGCGATCCATGTCGTCGGCGGTGAAGCCGTAGGTGGCGGGGTCGAGCTCGGGATGGGTTTCCGGCTCCTTGAGGCGAAGGGGATCGAGGTCTGCGGCGAGATGGCCGCGCATGCGGTAGGCGCGGATCATCATCAGCGCACGGACGGAATCCATCGTCGCCTTGCGCACGTCATCCGCCGAGAGGGTCGGGGCCTTGGCTTCAGGCGTCGCGCCCTTGCCCGCCTTTGCCGCGGGCGGTGCGACAACCGGCCAGTTGCCGTCGAGTGCGGAGACGAGTTCGCCGGATTCCGCCCTGGGCCAGTCCTTGCGCTGCCACGAAGGCCCTTCGACCTGCTGCTTGGCAAGTGCGGCGTTGTCTTCGAGGCCTGCAAAGAATTGCCGCCAGTGCTGGTCCACGGCGGCGGGGTTCTCGAGATACTTGGCGTAGAGCTGCTCGATGTATTGGGCGTTGCCGCCATAGAGGAAGGAGGTTTGCTCGAAGGCAGTGGTGAGATCGGTCTTGTTCATCCCATTATCCTCTATCTTAGGCCTCCCGCGCGTTGGCCACGCGGGAGTTTAGGCGTTGAATGCTGAAGGACTGTTTAGCCCTTCAGCTTCTTGACCAGTGTCTTGCCCAGCAAAGCGGGCGAATCCGCGACGGCGATGCCGGCGCGCTTCATGGCGTCGATCTTGGATTCGGCCCCGCCCTTTCCGCCGGAGATGATGGCTCCGGCATGGCCCATGCGGCGGCCGGCAGGCGCGGTGCGGCCCGCGATGAAGCCGGCCATCGGCTTCTTCTTCCTGGACTTCGCGATGAATTCGGCTGCGTCTTCCTCGGCCGAGCCGCCGATTTCACCGATCATGATGATCGATTCCGTCGCGTCGTCGGCCAAAAACATCTCCAGCATGTCGATGAACTCGGTGCCCTTGACGGGGTCGCCGCCGATGCCCACGGCCGTGGTCTGGCCCAAGCCCTCCTGCGTGGTCTGGAACACCGCTTCATAGGTGAGCGTGCCGGAGCGCGAGACGATGCCGACCGAGCCCTTCCTGAAGATGTTGCCCGGCATGATGCCGATCTTGCACTCGTTGGGCGTGAGCACGCCCGGGCAGTTCGGCCCGATGAGGCGGGACTTGGAGCCTGACAGCGCGCGCTTCACCTTCACCATGTCCATCACCGGAATGCCTTCGGTGATGCAGACGATGAGCGGGATCTCGGCGTCGATGGCCTCGAGGATCGCGTCCGCCGCGAAGGGCGGCGGCACGTAGATCACGGAGGCGTCAGCGCCGGTGGCCTGCTTTGCATCCCACACGGTATCGAAGACGGGGAGGCCCACATGGGTGGTGCCGCCCTTGCCCGGCGTGACGCCGCCCACCATCTGCGTGCCATAGGCGATGGCCTGCTCGGTGTGGAAGGTGCCGTTGTTGCCGGTGATGCCCTGGCAGATGACCTTGGTGGCTTTGTTGACGAGAATGGACATCAGGCCGCTTCCTTGACAGCTTTGACGATCTTGGACGCAGCATCGTCGAGATCATCGGCAGGGATGACGTTGAGGCCGGACTCACGGATGATCTTTTTGCCCAAGTCCACGTTGGTGCCTTCGAGGCGAACGACCAGCGGAACCTTGAGCCCCACTTCCTTCACCGCGGCGATGACGCCCTCGGCGATGACGTCGCACTTCATGATGCCGCCGAAGATGTTGACGAGGATGCCCTTCACCTTCGGGTCGGCGGTGATGATCTTGAAGGCCGCGGCGACCTTTTCCTTGGTGGCGCCGCCGCCCACGTCGAGGAAGTTGGCGGGTTCGGCGCCATAGAGCTTGATGATGTCCATGGTCGCCATGGCGAGGCCTGCGCCGTTCACCATGCAGCCGATGGAGCCATCGAGCGCCACGTAGGAGAGATCGAACTTGGAGGCCTCGATCTCCTTCGGGTCTTCTTCCGAAAGGTCACGCAGTTCCTTGATCTCGGGGTGGCGGTCGAGCGCGTTGGAGTCGAAGTCGACCTTGGCATCAAGGCAGACCAGCTTGCCATCATTGGTGACGACGAGCGGATTGATTTCGAGCAGGCTCATGTCCTTGTCGACGAAGGCCTTGTAGAGCTGGCCCATCATCTTCACGCACTGCTTGCCCTGGTCGCCCTCAAGCTTGAGGGCCGCGGCGATGCGGCGGCCGACATAGGGTGCGTAACCGGCGGCAGGATCGACCTGCACGGAGATGATCTTCTCCGGCGTGTCATGCGCCACCTGCTCGATGTCCATGCCGCCTTCGGTGGAAGCGATGAAGGCGACGCGCGAGGTTTCGCGGTCAACCAGCATCGAGAGATAGAGCTCGCGCGCAATCGCCGTGCCTTCCTCGATGTAGAGGCGTTGCACCAGCTTGCCCGCAGGGCCGGTCTGCGGCGTGACGAGAGTCATGCCGAGCATGCGGGTGGCTTCGGCCTTCACGTCGGCCACCGACTTCACGACCTTGACGCCGCCGCCCTTGCCGCGGCCACCAGCGTGGATCTGTGACTTCACGACCCACACGGGGCCGCCCAGCGTTTCGGCTGCCTTCACGGCCTCGTCCACGGTGAAGGCCGGAAGGCCCTTGCCGGTGGTGACGCCGAAGCCCCGAAGGACTTCCTTGGCCTGGTATTCATGAATGTTCATTTGCGCGTTCCTCGCGTTACGTGCGCGTCAATCAGGCGAGA
>JBEARP010000150.1:0-3406 GCA_041163105.1 Pseudomonadota bacterium | reverse complement strand
ATGCCGAGCCCCACGCAGACGATGCCGCAGGCATTGGCTTTCTTCCCGTGGCTCGCAGGCGGGTCCACCGCCACCACCACGCGCTTCAGCTCAGGTGCCGCCTTCACGCGGCCACCTTCGATTGTCGCGCGTCGGAACAGTGCGTCCGGGTCGTCATCGATCAGCTCTCCGTTCAGTTCCTGCCGGCCAAGCCTCGTGCCGTCGTAGCGCTCGGTCACGTCGGCAATGAAGCTCCTGGCCAGGTTCGTTGCATTGTCGAAGGTCGCCGTGCGCGTCACCGCCGTGGCGGGGTCGGCCAGCAAGCGTTTCAGCAGCGGCACCGGCCGCGGCGTGGTGGTGATCACCGCGCGCGGGAACTCCCCCAGTCGCAGTGCGAAGGCCAGCATGTCCCAGGCCTGTTCGCCGAGCCGCCACTTGGCCAGCTCGTCGCACCAGGCCGCATCGAATTGCGGTCCACGCAAGCTCTCCGGCTCATCTGCCGAGAACACCTGCGCCACCGCACCGTTGGGCCACGTGATCAGCCGCTTCGACGGCTCATAGAGAGGCCGCTCCGCCTCCATGTGGATGGAGAGCAGCCCGGACTTTCCCTCGATCATCACGCTGCGCGCCTGATCGAGTGTCGGTCCGACGATGGCGATCCGCCGTGCCTGCGGCGCGCCATGCGTCCAATCCCCCAGCGCCTGCGCCTTCACCCATTCGGCCCCGGCGCGGGTCTTGCCCGCACCGCGCCCGCCGAGGATCAGCCAGCTGCGCCAGTCAAGCTCATCCGGCGGCAGCTGCTTTCCCAGCCGCCCCCACATCCGCCAGTCGCGGTTGATCCCCTGCATCTCCCGCCGTGTCATCACGCGCAGCATCCGCTCGTGATCGCTCTGCGAGAATTTCCCGCTGCAGTCCCATAAGCTTCTCCGCAAGTGCTTCACGCTCTGCGTCATCGAAGCGCTTGTCGTGCTTGCGCTTGGCGATGCGCCGGGCGCGTTCCTTGCGTTCGAGCTCAAGAACCTTCTCCAGCGTCCTGACCAGTGTGTTCATTGCCCGGATGTCGCGCTCGCTGGTGGCGGCGTTTGCTTCCGCGCTCAGCGTGCCGATCTGGGCCTCGAATTCGGTAAGCCGCTGCTGCAGCAGCGCCTTGAAGCGTGCGAGCGTCGCCCTTGTGCCCTGCGCCTTCGCCGCCCAGGGCTTGGGCAAACCGCGCAGCTTCCAGCCCTCGGCGCGTGCGCGGACCACCAGCGCCTGCCGCGTGATCCCGGCCTCGGCGGCAATCACCGCCAGCGCCTCGACCCCATGTTCATATCTCTCCCGCGCCCGTGCCCAAACGGCAGCGGGCGCCGGTTGTTCACCGTCGCCGCTCATGTCCTCACCCATTTGTGGAGTATGCGCTTTTATACCCCAACGAGCGCGCGCTGTCAAGGACTAAATTCGTTAGCAAGGAATTTTCTTTGTCCTTGAAGTCCGGCCCGCGCGGGCTATTCCTCAGTCATGGACATCCGCCAGCTTCAGTATCTCGCAGCGCTCGCGCGTGAAAAGCACTTCACCCGCGCGGCGCAGGCCTGCAACGTCACCCAGCCCACGCTGTCGGGCCGCATCCGCCAGCTGGAGCAGGAGCTGGGCGTTCCCATCGTCGAGCGCGGCCAGCGCTACATCGGGTTGACGCCCGAGGGCGAGCGCGTGCTGAAATGGGCGCATCTCATCCTCGACAACTGGCAGTCCCTCACCCAGGAGCTCGGCACCATCCGCTCCAAGAAGGGCGAGCTCGTCGGCCGCCTCGTGCTCGGCGTCATTCCCTCTGCCCTTCCCAAGGTCTCGCTCCTCACCCGCGCCATGGAGCGCGAGCATCCGAGGGTCGAGTTCACCGTGCTCTCGCAGTCCTCGGAGGAGATCCTGCGGAACCTGCACGAGCACGCCATCGACGTCGGCATCACCTATCTCGACAACGAGCCGGTCGAGGGCCTCATGCAGCATCCGCTCTACGAGGAGCACTACAGCCTCTTCGTCGGCGAAACCTCTCCGTACACGGACAAGGAGTCGGTCACCTGGACCGAGGCCGCGCAGGAGCCGCTCTGCCTCCTGACGCCCAACATGCAGAACCGCCGCATCATCGACCGCGCCTTCGCGGTGGCCAATGTCCACCCCTCGCCCCGGCTCGAGACCAACTCGATCATGAATCTGCTGGCCTCGGTGAAGTCGATGGGCCTCTCCTCCATCATGCCGGATTATTTCATCCACGTGCTCGGCAAGCTGGAGGGGGTCCGGGCGATCCCGCTCACCCACCCCAAGGTGGAGCACAAGGTGGGCCTCGTCGGCCTGCCGCGCGAGCCCCTCTCCCCCCTCGTCGCCGGCCTCTTCGCCGCCGCCCGAAGCCTCAAGGCTTGATCCCGGTCAAGGACGGGGTTTCGCCGCTCGGCCAATTTGCTCCCAACAGGAGCAGACACCATGAAGACCACACCCGACGGCACCCACGCCCACTGCGCAACCCATAATTGCTACGTTCCCCTGAACCAGACCGAAGGCCACTGCCGCGACCAGCACAGCTGCAACGACGACGTCTGCCCGCTGGAAAAGGAACTGGGCCGCCCCCGCTTCGGCCGCGCGCTGGACATGATGGCGGCGGGCTTGGGCCAGATGGTGGGCAAGATCGGCGGTTAACCCGCTGTTAACGCTCTGAACCTCCCATTCTCTCACCTTTGCCGGGCTTGACCCGGCGATCCCTTTTGGGCGGCCAGGCAAAGGATGCCCCGGTCAAGCCGGGGCATGGCGAGGGCAGGCAGAGCCTTGAGGCACCTCACCACCCCATACCCAACGGCGCGGGGCTTTGCACAGTCGAAAATACTGCGGTAAAAGCAGCTATAAATAGAATTTACAGACTTAATGGCCTTTGCTAATTGACCCATAGTCAGTTTCGTGGAGAGGCCGATGCAGAAACTCACGGAGAAGGCGAGGCAGAACTTTGCCACTATCACGCTAGGCGCTCTGGCCGTCGCGGGTTGGACCGCGCTGGTGGATACCGAATTCTGGAATAATCCAGCCTTCAGTCCGTGGAGAGCAGTCCGATCCTTCGTGTCCTTTTGGGTGATGATGTATTTTGTCTTTTGGCTTCTTGAGAGATGGCGGAGGTCCCGGGGATGAAGCCCGAGTGGTTCTCAAAAACTGGCTTCATCGGCTCGCTCTCAAGAACCGCTCTCTGTACGGCCTTTTTTGCTGCCGGAATGGTGCTTTGGTCCGACCAGCCATTCAGCCCATTGGCCCTGACAAGCGGCTTCGTCACTTTTCTGGCTCTGGATTACTTCCTCTTGAGCAAACGCAGCACGAAGCCTCCTGAGCCGCCCTCATAACCCCCGCCTATGACCCCATAGGACCCGTCAATTGGAATTTACACTCCAGTTGAGCCATAGGGGTTGTCATGTCTGGA
>JBEARP010000149.1:0-3683 GCA_041163105.1 Pseudomonadota bacterium | reverse complement strand
GATCAATGACACAGGCCCCAGCGGCATAGACGAGTTTCGTTTTACTGCCACTGCTGCCAGCACTCTTACCCTCACAGCCAGCACAGTCGGCCTTGAGCGTGCTGTCATTGGAACCGGCACGGCAGCAACCGCCGTCACCACGGGAACGACAGCGATCAGTCTCAATGGCTCGGCTGTAGGCAATGGCCTCACCATCACCGGAAACGACGGCAATAACACGCTGACCGGAACGAGTTTCAACGACGTTTTGGAAGGCAACGGGGGCAACGACACGCTCGTCGGAAACGGAGGGGCGGATCGTCTGTTTGGCGGTCTCGGCAATGACACGCTTACCGGCGGGGCGGGTACTGATAGCTTCATCTTCAATACCGCTACTAACGCCACCACCAACCGGGATACGATCACGGACTTCAACGTGGTCGACGATACCATCCAGCTGGAAAACGCGATCTTCACGGCGCTTGGTGCGGCAACAGGTACGCTGGCTGCTGGAGCCTTCGTGATCGGCACAGCGGCTGTCGATGCCGTTGATCGGATTGTCTATAATTCCGGTACCGGGGCACTGTTCTACGACAGCAACGGCAATGCTGCCGGCGGCTCAGTTCAGATCGCTACGCTGGCTACCGGATTGGCTCTCAGCAACAACGACTTCTTGATCATTTGAGGCCAGTGATAATGTCTGACGTCGTTTGGGAAGGGTTGTTTGGATCCCGGCGCGAGATTCAAACCCTTTTCGACCCGCAGCGGCGCTTTCGATAAATCCCAGCTGGGTGCCGATCTGGGATTCCAACCATTTCGAAATCCGACAGCAATAGAGTCAATGGGTTAGAAGGAGAGATAGTTGGCTGCCAGGACCGTCTCCTCCGCCATTTAACCCCGGGAAAAATCTCTCTCTTCAACAATCAGTTAGAGAACAACCGCAGAATTTGCGGGCCTTTTGGCGTGAGGTTGTTGACTGCGAAATGCGGAACGGAGGCGAAATTGACCTCTCTCAGCCCGATATTCTCCGCACCTCCTGACTTTCTGAAATCAGTACGCAACAGATAAATATCTGGAAACAGACACCTTTTTGTTTCGGCCTGTCGTGCATTTCAAGGTCGTCGAATGACATACAAGAGTGGCCGGTCTCGAAACCCCAAGGAGTTGGAGGTTTGTGAGGCGCGAAGTCAGACTTGCTCGTTCTCTCTAAGGAAGATATTGCAGTTGACCTAACAGGTTCCGCGCTTTCCGGTCTTTCCGAGAATCGAGATTGCTCAATTTGCCAAGGCTATGCCCACCAAGTCGCATAACCTGGTCACCCCCACATAGCCTGCTCCGCTATCGAAGCCGATGGCGGCGCACTGAAGGCCCGCTGCCACTGCAGACGTGATGCCGGTGCGACTGTCTTCCACCGCCAGCACTTCATGTGGCGAGAGCCCCAGCCGGCGTGCGGCTTCGGCATAAGGCCAGGGGTCCGGTTTTCCCCGCGCTACGTCGTCGAGGCTGATTGAGAAGGCCATACGGGGGGCAATGCCTAGCGCGTCGAGATTGGCATCGACGATAATCCGGGCCGAGTTGGACACGCAGACCTGCGGCAGGCTCATGGCGGCAAGCGCCTCGATCGTCTCCATGGCCTCTGGTACTGCCTTTAACTCTCGGCGGTGGTCGACGTAGTGGCGGTTTATGGCGGCAAGCCATTCTGCTTCTCCCAGCGTCTTGGGCAGTCGAGGGCGAAGGATCTTCCACACTTCTCCCATATGGATTCCGCGAAAGGCCTCGTCTGGCAGGTCTGAGAGGTCGACACCGAACGCGGCGGATCCGGCGAGCAGGGCGCGGTGGTGCAGTGGTTCGCTGTCAACCAGCGTGCCATCCACGTCCCATGCAATGGCGCGAATGTTCACGTAGCCTCCGTCGCTGTCCGGTCCCTCAGCCGCTCGTAGAGATCGCGAAAGCGGCTGTAGCCATCCTCATAGGTCTGGCGTTGTCCAGCCCGTGGTTCAAGACGGCCGGCATTGCCGACGAAGCGGTTGATGCCGGACCAGTCGTCCGTCAGCTCCGCGGCGATCGCCGCCGTCCACGCCGCCCCGATGCAGGAGCCGGGATGGCCGGTCAGCCGCTGCACCGGCTTCTGCAATACGTCTGCCACGATCTGCATCCACAGCTCGCTGTTGGAACCTCCATCGGAGACGATGTAGTTGTCAGTCGCGTGGCCCATGTCGTTCAGCACCTCCACGTGGTGGCGCAGCGCATATGCATAGGCCTCGAGCAGAGCGCGCCATACATGTGCAGGCCCGTGCGACAAGGTGAGCCCGTCGAACACGCCGCGCGCAGAGGCATCATGGATCGGCGTCTTCTCGCCGAGGAAGTAGGGCAGGATGGTGAGGCCTTCGGCGCCCGCCGGGATCTCGGCGGCGAGCTGGTCGAGATACTGGTGGATGGTCAAACCCTTGGCCTTCGCCTCAGGTGCAAGCCCGCCACAGAAACTGCTGGCAAACCAGTTGAGCCCGGAGCCCCCCGTGGACATGCAGCCATTCGGCATATAGAGGCCGGGCACCAGGTGATAGTCGAGGAACATGCGAGAATCCGGCACCACCTTGTCGGTCGCTATCAGGATATCGACCGAACCGCCGAACTTCAGCAGCACGTCGCCCTTCTGCGTGATACCCGCCCCCAGTGCAGAGGCGATGAGGTCTGCCGCGCCGCCTGCAACAGGCGTGCCCTCGGTAAGGTCTGTGGCCCGCGCGGCTTCGGCGGTCAGGTGGCCCAGTACCCAGTGGGAGATGGCCTTGGGTGGAATGGCTTCGCGCGCGAGTCCGGTGAGGGCGATCAGCCCGTCGTTGAGCTCGCCTCGCGCCACGTCGACGAAGCCCGCCTCGAGCGCCCAGTTCTGCTCGATCGCTCGTTCCCCCGTCAGCCGCCAGTTTATGTAGTCGTAGGAGCCGAAGACGGTGGCAATGCGCGCGAAGACTTGTGGTTCATGGCGCATTATCCAGCGCAGCTTTGTGGCAATGAGCTGTTGGTTGATTCCGTTGCCTGCTTTGGCGAGGAATTGCGCCTCATCGAGCTCAGCCTTCATCTCCGCCACTTCCTGCCCGCAGCGCCCATCGCTTTGCTGGATCGAGGGACGCAGCACCTGGCCATCCGCGTCGAGCAGCACGAGGGCGGGCAGCATGCCGGTGACGCCGATCGCATCAATCGCATCCGCCTTGATGCCGGACATCGCGAGGATCTCGCGGGTGATCTCCGTGACGTTGTCCCACCATTGGCGCGGGTCTTCCTCGGCCCAGCCGGGATGGGGCGAGGACAACGTCACCGGGCGGGTCGCCGTGGCGACGATGCGATCCGGCAGCTCGAGCAAGATGCCGATCGTGGAGGTGGTGCCGATATCTAGGCCAAGGACAAAGCTCATGGTCAGCGCAGCGTTCCAACCTTGTCCATGAAGCGCTTGACCCTCGCTGCGTCCACCGCATTCCAGGTGATACCGTCCATCTTGAAATGCGTGCCGATGATCACGCCGCTCGCCAGGGCGAGGGTATCCTTAACATTATCAATGTTGACGCCGGTGTTGGCGAAGATCGGCACGTCCTTCACCGTCTCGCATACCCTCTTCAACTGGGAACTGTCGGCGGGCTCGCCCGTTACCGGGCCTGACACGAGAATTGCGTCGGCCAGCGACGAGAACACCGCGCTTCGGGCGCGCAGCT
>JBEARP010000148.1:0-14521 GCA_041163105.1 Pseudomonadota bacterium | reverse complement strand
TGGTGATCCTCGACTCCTGGCCGGGCCAGATGCGCACCGTGTTCGGCGACCACGACCGTTTCGTGCAGACCTATTTCTCGACCTACAAGGGCATGTACTTCACCGGCGACGGCTGCAAGCGCGACAAGGACGGCTATTACTGGATCACCGGCCGCGTCGACGACGTGATCAACGTGTCGGGCCATCGCCTTGGCACAGCAGAGGTCGAGTCGGCTTTGGTCGCGCACCCCAAGGTGTCGGAAGCCGCCGTTGTGGGTTACCCGCATGACATCAAGGGGCAGGGCATCTACTGCTATGTAACCCTGATGGCAGGCGAAGCGGGCGACGACGCGCTGCGCAAGGACCTTGTCGCGCATGTGCGCAAGGAGATCGGGCCGCTGGCGACACCGGACAAGATCCAGTTCGCGCCTGGCCTGCCCAAGACGCGCTCCGGCAAGATCATGCGCCGCATCCTGCGCAAGATCGCCGAGGATGATTTCGGCGCCCTTGGCGACACCTCGACGCTGGCCGATCCGGCGGTGGTGGACGACCTGATCGAGCACCGCCAGAACAAACGCGGCTGATCATTTCCCATTCGATGCGGACGGGCGGGAGGAGCGATCCTCCCGCCCGTTGCGTTTGAACGCCATCCGTACACGGATGGTGTCGGCGCCGTCCGTGCGCTGCGGACTTGAAAAAACCTGATTCAGGGATGCAGTGTAGCTGCCTGTGGCCGAACGGCCCTGCATGAGTTCGACATAGCTTTTGGACCCGCAAAGGCGCATGGTGCCAGATGCGGCTGCCGCGAATTTGGCCCTGCGAGATGAACTCACGATCGACAGAGAGGACTTCCGACATGGCCAAGGGTCAGCAGAAGAGCAACCGCGAGAAGAAGAAGCCGAAGCAGGAAAAGGTGAAGACGGCTGCCGCCGTTTCGCCCTTCACCACGCCGAAGTCGTTCGGCGGCAAGAAATAACCCAACGCCCTTCGAACGGCGCAATCTCAGTCCCAGGCGCGCAGGTTCATCGCCTTCAGATATTTGCCGAGCGTTTCCCGATCGCCCGGCTGGTCGCCGAGGCCTTTGGCGGCCTCTGGCTCCATGATGAGATCGAGCCGGTCCTCGCAGGAGACGCAGAGCGTGGGGCAGGCGGGCGCCTCGGCAAAGCTGCCGTCAGGAGCCAGCGCCACATCAACGGTGATCGCACCGGTCTTGCAGCGCGGGCACATGGCGGCATAGGTCGCGGATGCGCCGTGTTGCACCGTGAGCAGGAAGGTGACCGTGACCTCGACCGTCCGCGTGTCGTTCCGGATTGCGACCGCGGTGCGGAAGTCCGTGGCCGGAATGTTCATCTTCTCCGTGAAGGACGGAGGGGCAGGCGCTGCTGGCATGGACTGTTCTTTCGTGACGGCGGGATGTCCCGGAACGCGATTCTAGCATGACGCGTTTGGCTTGTGGGGCAAATCGAAGACCCTCCCCATCATCATCGTGAGGTGTGCAGCCCGCGGGCTGCCGCCATCCAAATTGAAGCAAAGGAAGATCAGTTGAGAAAAGACACTTCGCCCAAGAAGCAGCGCTCCGCCGCGCAGATCGAGCATGATGCGGAAATTGCCGCGCGTGCCCGGCTCACAGCGTCGCTGCGCGAGCAGCGCCTGAAGCGCGATGCCGAACTCCTTGCATCGGGCGTGCTGCCCGAGGCGCCGCCCAAGCGCGCGGCAAGGAAGAAGCCGGCATGACGCTGCAGTTTCCCAACGTCAGCCGCAGCTTCGATGCGGCGCGGGATTGCGTGCGCTTCTCGGGCTATGACCACACGCGTGAAGTGGCATTTTTCATCGCGGGAGACGCCATCCGCGGTTTCGAGGGTGGCCTTCTGCCTGATGCCGAGTCGCTGCTCTCGGCCTTCGACCGCAACCGCGACAGGATCTGCCAGGCTGCGGGCAAGGCCTATGGCCGGCGCGACCAGGGCGCCTATACCCTCACGGCGTCGGACTTCTAGGCCATGGCAAACGACGCTACAGCCATTGACCCCGCTGCCATGGGCAAGCTCGCCAAGGCGCTGGCCTTCATCTCGGGCGAAGATCATCCGATGACGCTTGCCCTGCGCAAGGCGGCCGAGACCCAGAGCCAGGCCGACATCAAGGCGGCACGGCAAATGTTCCTGCAGTTGAAGCCGGCAACCCGCGCGGCCGCCCTGGCCTTCCTGAAGGACTGAGCGCCGCCGGTCCTCACTCCTCGCCCGAGGTTTCCACCGGGGGCTTCGAGGAGGCCTGCACGACCTCCTCGTCGGAGAGGGCGGAGGCCTCGGCCACTTCCGACAGCATCATCAGCCGCTCGGTGATCCCGTACAGCAGGAGGGTGGCTTCGGTGTCTTCTTCCGGAAGGGCCTTGCGGACGGCGTTTATCATGAGCTGCAGACGTTGCAGCTCGGCGATGAGCTCGGTGCTGGCCATGTTCGGTGCCTTTGTCCACGCAGATGAGCCGTTCCGTCCACGGCCCCCCATGGGCGGGGGGATGCCACGTTCGGGCATCGCTCAGCTCATCAGCGCCCGGTCCATACGGCAAACTCAATACGCAGAATTCCGGCTTTGGATCGGAAGCCGCTTACAGCATCGAGCGAGCGCGAAGAGTCTGTCTCAGGTCACGTCCGGCGCAGCTGGCTACCGGCAAAAGCCAGCACGGCAAGGATGATGGCAACCCAGAACAGAATCTTGGCACCCGCCATGGCCGTACCGGCGACCCCGCCAAAGCCGAGCAGGGCGGCGACCAGCGCGACCAGCAGGAACGCGATGGCCCAATGCAGCAGATTGGAGAAGTTCATGTTCGGTCCATTCTCTTTCTGGTGGTCTTTACCACTTTTGCGAGCTGTACCAGGTGTCGACGTCCTTGCGGATCTGGTCCGCGGCAAACCCGTAGCGTTCCTGAAGCTTTCCTTCGAGTTGTTCGCGGCGGCCATTGATGAGGTCTAGGTCATCGTCTGTCAGCTTGCCCCAGTTCGCCTGGATGGCGCCCTTGACCTGTTTCCAGCTTCCTTCAACGCGGTTCCAGTCCATGGATGTCTCCTGTGGCAGGTAAGTTTCTTTCTGAACGCGTAAAACGATGCCAGATCGCGCGCGTGGGGGCTGTGCTGTTTTGCTCAGTTTGATGAAACCCCGGCACCCTGTGCCGTGAAGCGGTGGGTGGTCGCTGCACCTTTGCAGACCGCAAAAGCGAGGCCGCGACGTGCGTGGCGGAGCGCGAGGGTCACGGATGTTTGTGTTGCAGCGGCCAACGAGCTCCGTCTAGAAGGCGCCACAACATAGGGTGCGGGGGAATTTGACGTGAGAAGGCGTGCGTTTCTGTCTTTGCTGGGGCTGGCCGTGGTGGGGCTTGCCGGACGGCCGGCCATGGCCTTCATGTCTCCCGACGACGATACCGACCTGCCGCGCCGGCCGCCCAAGAAGAACGCCGCCGGCAAGAAGCCCGCAAAGACGAGCAAGAAGAAGGCCACGGCCAAGAACAAGATCAAGTACAAGGGCCGCGAGGTCGTGGACTTCGACACCTCCGAGAAGCCCGGCACCATAATCGTGCGCACCCGGGAGCGAGCCCTGTACCAGGTGCTGCCGGATGGGCGCGCCATGCGCTACCTCGTGGCGGTGGGCAAGGAGGGCTTCTCCTGGTCAGGCGTTGCCCGCATCGGCATGAAGCGCAAGAACCCGACCTGGACGCCGCCCGCCGAGATGATCCGGCGCACGCCAAAATATGCCAAGTGGCGCAACGGCATGCCGGGTGGCATCCCGGAGAACCCGCTGGGCGCCCGCGCCCTCTACCTGTTCGACAAGGGCGGCGACACCATGTACCGCATTCATGGTACCAATTCGCCGTCCTCCATCGGCACGGCGGCCTCGTCCGGCTGCATCCGCATGCTGAACAAGGAAGTAGTGGAGCTGTTCGACAACACCCCTGTGGGGACCAAGGTGATCGTGCAGTAAGGCAGAATTGGTGCTGTCACGCCCGCACCGCGTCCCGCACCCATTGCACGATCTGGCCGGCCGGCATGGCGCCGGACTGGCGCGCGATTTCGCGGCCGTCCTTGAACAGGATCATGGTGGGAATCGAGCGGATGCCTTGAGCGGCGGCCTGGGCGGGGGCGGCCTCGGTGTCGAGCTTGGCGAATCGGACGGCAGGTTCCATGGCCTGGGCGGCCTTCTTGAACTCCGGCGCCATCATCTTGCAGGGGCCACACCACTCTGCCCAGAAATCCACCAGCACCGGGATGCCGTTCCGCGTGATCGCCTTGTCGAAGGTGGTGGCGGTGAGCTCCGCCGGCTGGCCTGAAAACAGCGGCTGGTGGCATTTGCCGCAGCGGGCGGCCTCGGCGGGCTTTTCCAGCGGAACCCGATTCACGGCGGTGCAGGCGGGGCAGACGATGTCGGTCATGGGTCTCCTCAGTCTTTCCACCTATGTGGGCAGCCCCGCGCAGGGCAGCCATGATCTGCGTCAAGCGGTCTCAAGGGCAACCCGGCCTATGCCTTTCGGCGTAATTGCGATACTGCGGTGCACACGGTACAAATCCCTTCCGGGAACGGGAAAAAGGCAACATGGCAGATTCTAGGAACGCAGGGCGCCCTCTCTCGCCGCACCTGCAGGTCTACAAGAAATCGCTGACGATGACATTGTCCATCGTCCACCGCATCACCGGCGTGGCGCTGTCCGCGGGCACACTGCTGCTGGTTTGGTGGCTGACCGCGGCTGCCACCTCGGACCAATACTTCGATCTCGTGCAGGCGGTGTTCGGTAGCTGGATCGGCAAACTGGTGCTGTTCGGCTTCACCTGGGCGCTGATCCACCACACACTGGGCGGCATCCGCCACCTCGTCTGGGACGCGGGCCATGGCTTCGATCTCAAGGATGTGGAGATGGGCGCCAGGCTGACGCTGGCGGGCTCCATCATCCTCACCGTGATCGTCTGGGCCATCGCCCTGGGAGTTGCCTGATGCTGAAGAAGACTCCCCTCGGGCAGGTGCTGGGCCTCGGCTCCGCCAAGGCTGGCACCGAACACTGGTGGCACCAGCGCGTGACGGCGATTGCCGGCATTCCGCTCGTCGTGTTCCTCATCGCTTATCTGCTCATGCACCGCGGCGCCTCGCGCGCCGAGATCGTGGCGAGCATGCACAATCCCTTCGTGGCGATCCTCATGGCCCTCACCATCGCCAATCTCGTCTGGCACATGCGGCTCGGCCTGCAGGTGGTGATCGAGGACTACGTTCACACCGACCACACCAAATATGCCCTGTTGCTCATCAACACCTTCTTCGCGGTGGTGATGGTGGTGGCGGCCCTGTTTGCAATCCTCAAGATGAGCATCGGACTCTGATGGCTGCTGTCGAAACCAAGAAGAAGGCCCCGAAGAGCTTCACCTTCGGGGACCGCACCTATCCGGTGACGGACCATACCTTTGATGTCGTCGTGGTGGGTGCTGGCGGTGCTGGCCTGCGCGCCGCACTGGGCGCCTCGCAGGCAGGGCTTCGCACCGCCTGCATCTCCAAGGTCTTCCCCACGCGCTCCCACACGGTGGCGGCCCAGGGCGGCATCGCTGCGTCTCTCGCCAACATGGGCGCCGATGACTGGCGCTGGCACATGTATGATACGGTGAAGGGTGCCGACTGGCTGGGCGACCAGGACGCCATCGAATATCTCTGCCGCAATGCGCCGACCGCCGTGTATGAGCTCGAGCATTTCGGCATGCCCTTCTCGCGCACCGAGGAAGGCAAGATCTACCAGCGGCCCTTCGGCGGCCACATGATGAACTTCGGCGACGGCCCGCCCGTGCAGCGCACCTGTGCGGCCGCCGACCGCACCGGCCACGCCATGCTGCACACGCTCTATGGCCAGTCGCTGCGCTATTCGACGGAATTCTTCATCGAGTATTTCGCGCTCGACCTGATCATGGAGAACGGCGTCTGCCGCGGCGTCGTCGCCATGAACATGGAAGACGGCTCCATCCACCGCTTCCGCGCACATGAGACGATCCTGGCGACGGGCGGCTATGGCCGCGCCTATTTCTCGGCCACCTCGGCGCACACCTGCACGGGTGACGGCAATGCCATGGTGCTGCGCGCCGGCCTTCCCTGCCAGGACATGGAGTTCGTGCAGTTCCACCCCACCGGCATCTATGGCGCAGGCTGCCTGATCACTGAAGGCGCGCGCGGCGAGGGCGGCTACCTGACCAACAGCCAGGGCGAACGCTTCATGGAGCGCTATGCACCCTCCGCCAAGGATCTCGCCTCGCGCGACGTCGTCTCGCGCTCGATGACCATCGAGATCCGCGAGGGCCGTGGCGTGGGCGAACACAAGGACCATATCCACCTGCACCTCGAACACCTGGATCCCAAGGTGCTGCATGAGCGGCTGCCGGGCATTTCCGAATCGGCCAAGATCTTCGCCGGTGTCGACGTGACGCGCGAACCGATCCCGATCCTCCCGACGGTTCACTACAACATGGGCGGCATCCCGACGAACTATCACGGCGAGGTTCTGGCAGGTGACGCCGCAAACCCCGAGAAGACCGTGCCCGGCCTGATGGCGGTGGGCGAGGCGGCCTGCGTGTCCGTCCACGGCGCGAACCGTTTGGGCTCCAACTCGCTGATCGACCTCGTGGTGTTCGGCCGTGCGGCGGCACTGCGCTGCGTGGAACTGGTGAAGCCCAATTCTCCGCATGCGGACCTTCCGGCGGACGCGGGCGAGATGTCTGTCTCGCGCCTTGACCACTATCGCTTCGCCAATGGCAAGATTTCGACGGCGGAACTACGCGCCCGCATGCAGAAGACCATGCAGGAGGACGCCGCCGTGTTCCGCACCGGCGAGACGCTGGAACAGGGCGTCAGGCGCCTGAATGAAGTCTGGAAGGACATCGACGACATCAAGGTCACCGACCATTCGCTCGTCTGGAACAGCGACCTGATCGAGACATTGGAATTCGAAAACCTCATCCTGCAGGCTGCGGCAACGGTGGTCAGCGCCGAGGCGCGCAAGGAAAGCCGTGGTGCCCATGCCCGCGAGGACTTCCCCAGCCGCGACGACGCCAACTGGATGAAGCACACGCTGGTGTGGACCGACAGGGACAAGAAGTCGGTGACGCTGGGTTACCGCCCGGTGCACGACTACACGATGTCGAACGACATCGACTACATCAAGCCCAAGGCACGCGTTTACTAGGCGGACCCAGACATGGCCGAATTCACACTTCCCAAGAACTCGAAAGTCCAGCAGGGCAAGACCTGGCCGAAGCCGCAAGGCAAGCGGCTGAAGGACTTCAAGATCTATCGCTGGAACCCGGACGACGGGCAGAACCCGCACATCGACACCTATTCGGTGGACATGGACAAGTGCGGCCCGATGGTGCTGGACGCGCTGATCAAGATCAAGAACGAGCAGGACCCGACGCTGACCTTCCGGCGTTCTTGCCGCGAGGGCATCTGCGGCTCCTGCGCCATGAACATTGACGGCACCAACACGCTCGCCTGCCTCAAGTCCTGCGACGACGTGAAGGGCGACGTGAAGATCTATCCGCTGCCGCACATGCCGGTGATCAAGGATCTCGTTCCCGACCTCACCCGCTTCTATGCCCAGCACCGCGCCATCGAACCCTGGCTCAAGACGGTGACGCCAGAGCCGCAGGCCGAGTGGCGGCAGTACCCCGACGACCGCAAGAAGCTGGATGGCCTCTACGAGTGCATCCTCTGCGCCTGCTGCTCCACCTCGTGCCCGTCCTACTGGTGGAACGGCGACCGGTATCTCGGCCCGGCGGCCCTGCTGCAGGCCTATCGCTGGCTCATCGATTCGCGCGACGAGGGCACGGGAGAGCGGTTGGACAATCTCGAGGACCCTTTCCGACTCTACCGCTGCCACACCATCATGAACTGCGCCAAGACCTGCCCCAAGGGGCTGAACCCGGCGAAGGCCATTGCCAGCATCAAGAAGATGATGGTGGAGAGAAGGGTTTAGGGTCGTCAGGCCTCCAATCGATCCCAACATTCACCTCGCCCGGGCTTGACCCGGGCGTCCTTTTTGGTGGCATCGGGAAAGGATGCTACGGTCAAGCCGGGGCAAGGTGAGAGGAGGAGGGTTGTGGCGGCGCCCCCCGTTCCGTCATAGACCAGCCATCGAACCCGTTTATGGCTTCCGCCCTTGGTTCAACTGGTGCCGCAACGACAAAGCGATTAGAACGGCGCCATCCACCCGTTTTCAGCAAGAGGCCCCCGATGTCGCTCGACAGCTTCAAATGCCGCAAGACCCTCAAGGTCGGTGCCAAGACCTACACCTATTTCAGCCTCAAGGCCGCCGAGAAGAACGGCCTCAAGGGCATCTCGAAGCTACCCTATTCGCTTAAAGTTCTGCTCGAGAACCTGCTGCGCTTCGAGGACGGTCGCTCGGTGACCAAGGCCGACATCGAGGCGATCGCCAAATGGGTGAAGAACCGGGGCAAGGACGAGAAGGAAATCGCCTTCCGCCCGGCCCGCGTGCTGATGCAGGACTTCACCGGCGTTCCGGCCGTGGTCGACCTCGCGGCCATGCGCGACGCCATGAAGGGACTGGGCAAGGACCCCAAGAAGATCAACCCGCTCGCCCCCGTCGATCTCGTGATCGACCACTCCGTGATGGTCGACTTCTTTGCCAACTCGAAGGCGTTCAAGAACAACGTGAACCTCGAGTATGACCGTAACGGCGAGCGCTACACCTTCCTCAAGTGGGGGCAAGGTGCTTTCGACAATTTCCGCGTCGTGCCGCCGGGCACCGGCATCTGCCACCAGGTGAACCTCGAATACCTGGCGAAGACGGTGTGGACCAAGACCGAGAAGGTGAAGGGCAAGACCGTCACCTATGCCTATCCGGACACGCTGGTCGGCACCGACTCGCACACCACCATGGTCAATGGCCTTGCCGTTCTCGGTTGGGGCGTTGGCGGCATCGAGGCCGAGGCCGCGATGCTGGGCCAGCCCATCTCCATGCTGATCCCCGAAGTGATCGGCTTCCGCCTCGACGGCAAGCTGCCCGAGGGAACGACGGCAACCGACTTGGTGCTGACCGTCACCCAGATGCTGCGCAAGAAGGGCGTGGTCGGCAAGTTCGTGGAGTTCTATGGCCCGGGCCTGGCGCACCTCTCGCTCGAGGACATGGCGACGATCGCCAACATGGCGCCCGAATATGGCGCGACCTGCGGCTTCTTCCCGATCAATGCCGAAACCATCGGCTACCTCAAGGGCACGGCGCGCGCCTCCGCGCAGGTGGCCCTCGTCGAGAAATATGCCAAGGCGCAGGACATGTTCTGGACGGCCAAGGCGGAAGAGCCCGTGTTTACCGATACGCTGGCACTGAACCTCGCCTCCGTGGTGCCGTCCATGGCAGGCCCCAAGCGTCCGCAGGACCGTGTGGAACTCACCAATGCCGCGCCGGACTTCGCTCGGGTGATGGCGGATGAGTTCAAGAAGGCCGGCGAGCTCTCCAAGCGCTTCAAGGTCGAGAACGCCAACTTCGATCTGGGCCACGGCGACGTGGTGATCGCGGCGATCACCTCGTGCACCAACACGTCGAACCCGAGCGTGATGATTGGCGCAGGCCTTCTCGCCCGCAACGCGGTGAAGGCGGGGATCACGGTGAAGCCATGGGTGAAGACCTCGCTCGCACCGGGCAGCCAGGTCGTGACCGAATATCTCGACAGCTCAGGCCTGCAGAAGGACCTCGACAAGATCGGCTTCAACCTCGTGGGCTATGGCTGCACCACCTGCATAGGCAACTCCGGACCGCTGCCCGAGAACGTCTCGGACTCGATCAAGAAGAACGACCTGGTGGCTGCCGCGGTGCTTTCAGGTAACCGCAACTTCGAAGGCCGTGTGAACCCCGACGTGCGGGCGAACTACCTCGCCTCGCCGCCGCTGGTCGTAGCCTATGCACTGGCCGGTTCGCTGAACGTGGACCTGACGAAGGACCCGATCGGCCACGACAAGAAGGGCAAGCCCGTCTACCTCAAGGACATCTGGCCCACCTCCAAGGATATCGCCGCCGCCGTGCGCAAGAACGTGACGCGCAAGGCTTATGCGTCTCGCTACAAGGACGTGTTCAAGGGCGACAAGCACTGGCGTTCGATCAAGGTGACCAAGGGCATGAACTATGCCTGGGACCAGAAGAGCACCTATGTGGCGAACCCGCCTTACTTCGAAGGCCTCTCCATGACTCCGGCACCGGTGAAGGACGTCGAGAATGCCCGCATCCTTGGGATGTTCCTCGACTCGATCACTACCGACCACATCTCGCCCGCCGGTGACATCAAGGCAGCATCGCCTGCCGGCAAGTACCTCAACTCGCGCGGCGTGGAGAAGCTCGACTTCAACAGCTATGGCGCGCGCCGCGGCCACCACGAGGTGATGATGCGCGGCACCTTCGCCAACATCCGCATTAAGAACCAGATGGTGCCGGGTGTCGAAGGCGGTGTCACCAAGTTCTATCC
The DNA here is from genome assembly GCA_041163105.1 of Pseudomonadota bacterium. Lineage (GTDB taxonomy): Bacteria > Pseudomonadota > Alphaproteobacteria > Rhizobiales > Aestuariivirgaceae > Aestuariivirga. The sequence continues at coordinate 4,061 of JBEARP010000148.1, read as the reverse complement.
GGGTGGCGAGACCATGCCGATCTATGACGCGGCCATGAAATATGCCGAGAAGGGCACGCCGCTCGTCATCTTCGCCGGCAAGGAATATGGCACGGGCTCCTCGCGCGACTGGGCAGCCAAGGGCACGCGCCTTCTTGGTGTGCGCGCCGTGATCGCCCAGAGCTTCGAGCGTATCCACCGCTCGAACCTGATCGGCATGGGCGTGATCCCGCTGCAGTTCCGCGAGGGCGAGAGCTGGCAGACTCTGGGCCTGAAAGGCGACGAAACCGTCACAATCAAGGGCCTCGCCGATGGCCTCAAGCCGCGCGCCGCGATGGCGGTGGAAATCACCCGTGCGGATGGCTCCAAGGCCAAGGCTGAAGTGCTCTGCCGCATCGATACGCTGGACGAGCTCGACTACTACAAGAACGGCGGCATCATGCCTTACGTGCTGAGGAACCTCGCCAAGGCGGGGTGACGCTTGCGGTGCCACCACGTTCACGACAACACCGTGCCCCGGCTTGACCGGGGCATCTTTTTTGGCGGCGCAGGAGGATCGCGGGATCAAGCCCGGCGAAGGGGAATCGAGAGGACAACGGGTCCAAACGCTTTCGTGAACAGGCCGGAAGGCTCGTGAGTGGCGCTCGCGTATCATTCGGTTCATACAGTTGCGATGTTGCGCCAGCCCGCCATGACCCGCCGCCGCTGCCTTGCCCTTGGGGCGGGGGCCGGCGCTGCGCTGCTGGCAGGTGGCGGGCATGCGGCGGAACCCATCGACGTGGTGGTGGAACTGTTCTCTAGCCAGGGCTGCAGTTCATGCCCGCCGGCCGACCGGCTGCTCGGCGAATTGCGCGGCAGGCCGGGCGTGCTGGCCTTGACCTTCCACGTCGACTACTGGGACTATCTCGGCTGGAAGGATACCCTCGCCGGCCCCGACTTCTCGCAGCGCCAGTATGACTATGCCAAGGCGCGCGGCGACATGGACGTGTTCACGCCGCAGATGATCGTCAACGGCAGTAAGCAGATGGTGGGAAGTCAACGCTCCGAGGTTTATGCGGTATTGGACCAGTCCCGCAATAGGAGCTGGCAGGTGCCCGTCAGCATCGGCGACAGTGGCAAGGAACTGGTGGTCGAGGCGGCTGCCGGCATTTCGGACGAGGCGACGCTGTGGGTGATGCCCATCCTCGACCAGGTGAGCGTGAAGATCGAGAAGGGCGAGATGGCAGGCCGCGAGGTGGTCTATGTCAACGTGGTGCGAAAGCTCGTTCCCGCCGCCATGTGGACGGGCGCGGCGACCCGTGTGGCGCTGCCCAAGGACGGCCTGCTGACGCCCGACGCCACGGGCTGCGTGGCCCTGTTGCAGAAGGGCAAGCTCGGACCCATTCTCGGCTGCGCCGCCTGGGGCCGCGTGACGAGCTGAGGGCAGGGCCCGCGGCCTCCCTGTCGCGCCAAACCAGTGACGCGAAGACCTCAGGCGGCCGCGACGCGGCCACCCTCCATCAGCGGTTCGACTGCCGGCTCCACGGCGGCGGCGAAGCGTGACGGTTCCATGTGCCGTCGCAGCCGGCATATCATGGCATCGAACTCAGCCGGAGCAAGTGCGGTCACCAACAATTGCAGGAAGGACTGGCAATGTTCCGTCGTGAGCTCACCAAGCGTACCCGCCTCGATGGCGCGCAGGGTGTCGTCGTCAAGATCCAGATGCAGGGAGGAGAGCAGGAGTGTCTCCTCCTCGTCCATGCGCTCCATGTCGGCGGAGGCGTAGAGCGCGAAGCAGCGATAGATGCTGCGCCCGGCCGGACGGCGGCGCTGCGGGGCAGCCACTGCCACTGCGCGCACCAGTGACTGCAGTTCCGCCAGCGCCATCAGGTGCCCTGCGTGATCCTCACCGCTGGAAGCGGGGGCTGCGAGCCCGCGCTGGCCAAGCTCGGCCAGCAACGCCGCCTGCGTTGCGTTGGCGACGGCGCGGTAGAGGTCCAGTTGCCGCACGAGCTGCGGCAGAAGCCGATCGGCGGTTGCATCGTCGCCGAAGTCCCGGGCACCCAGTTCCGACAACATGCGGCAATGACCAAACCGCAGCGCTTTGTGCAGGATCTGAAACGGGCTATGGCGCTCTTCGTCTGGCATGCACTTGGTGAGCCTTGGGTAAAGCAAGATGGCGCCTCCTCGTGTGGTCCGGATCGTTCACCTCTCAATCTTGCAGCGCAAAACAAAAAAAGGATGTGATCGAGATCACATCCTTTTCCGGTCGTCAGGCAGACAGGGAGGCTCAGGCGGCCTTCTTGATCAGCCCGCGGTTGATCAAGCTCTCGGCGATCTGCACGGCGTTCAGAGCCGCACCCTTGCGCAGGTTGTCGGACACGACCCAAAGGTTGAGGCCGTTGTCGATTGTCGCATCCTCGCGGATGCGCGAGATGAAGGTGGCATAGTCGCCCACGCACTCGACCGGCGTGACGTAGCCGCCGTCCTCGCGCTTGTCGACCACCATGCAGCCCGGCGCCTCGCGCAGGATCTCGCGCGCTTCCTCGGCCGAGATCGGCGTCTCAAACTCGATGTTGACGGCCTCGGAATGGCCCACGAAAACCGGCACGCGAACGCAGGTTGCGGTGAGCTTGATCTTGGGGTCGAGGATCTTCTTGGTCTCGGCCATCATTTTCCACTCTTCCTTCGTGTCACCTGAATCCATGAACACGTCGATGTGGGGGATGACGTTGAAGGCGATCTGCTTGGTGAACTTCTTCGGCGTGGGCGAGTCGGTGACGAAGATACCCTTGGTCTGGTTCCACAGCTCGTCGAGGCCTTCCTTGCCGGCACCCGACACCGACTGGTAGGTGGCCACCACCACGCGCTTGATCTTGGCGACGTCGTGGAGCGGCTTCAGCACCACTACGAGCTGCGCGGTGGAGCAATTGGGGTTGGCGATAATGTTGCGGCGGTTGGGGCGTGCCATGTATTCGGTGAGCGCGTTGGCGTTCACTTCCGGCACGATCAGCGGCACTTCCGGGTCGTAGCGCCAGCACGACGAATTATCGATCACGATGCAGCCCGTGGCGCCGATCTTCGGCGACCATTCCTTGGACACGGCGGAGCCCGCCGACATCAGGCAGAAATCGACCTTGGAGAAATCGAACTGCTCCAGGTCCTGGCACTTCAGCGTGCGGTCGCCGAAGGACACTTCAACGCCCATCGACTTGCGCGAGGCGATGGCGTGCACCTCATCCACCGGAAACTGCCGTTCCTCGAGGATCGCCAGCATTTCGCGGCCCACATTGCCCGTGGCGCCAACGACCGCAACCTTGTAACCCATGTTCTTGTCTCCTGAATAAGCCGTCCAACCCGTCCCCCGCGAGCACCTTGGCTCCGCTTTCGGGCAAATGGGGGTTCAGCCCTCCACCCCCGCGGGGGAAGACCGGGGGAGAAGGCTCACGCCGTTTTGGTGGTTTTCGTGCGCTTCACGGACGAGGAAAGGCCAGCTCGCACCGCTGTCGCGGCGCACTCAAATCCTGTGATGGCGGCAAAAAGGGCCATGTCCTGCCTGTTCGTGATTGTCCCGGGTTCTAGCCACCGCTGCCGTGCAAGTCAACCTGTGGGAAAATGGGCCGAAAAGGGGGTTGGCAGCAGGGCCCCACTCGGCTATCTACCCCCCGCGATCCACAGGCAGCCCTGTAATGCGGAGAGGTGGCAGAGTGGTCGATCGCGCCGCACTCGAAATGCGGAGTACGGGTGACCGTACCGGGGGTTCGAATCCCTCCCTCTCCGCCATTCTCTCTATATAACCCATTGATTAATACGTGTTATTCTATCGGGTTAACAACTTCACCCCACCGCTTACCCCACCACCTGCCGTGTTATCTGTTGTTTGCATTATATCCCGCCCGGTCTCTAGAGGCCTCTCTTCCGGTAGCTCAATTGACCGGCCCGGCAGCAATTCAATAGTTAGACCATTCCCCACTAACACCACGCTCGCGCACTGGTGTTAAGCGAGCCTCACGGCATATTCACAATCCGAGCCACACCGTTCCCAGACGTAAAATGAACTGTTGACCCAGATTTGGTCAGTCCAATGGGCATGTTGATAACCC
>JBEARP010000147.1:0-6355 GCA_041163105.1 Pseudomonadota bacterium | reverse complement strand
AAGGAGGCAAAGGGCAGCATCGTCAACACCGCTTCGGTACTGAGCTTCTTCGGCGGCGGGTTGGTGCCGGGCTATGCGGCTTCAAAGGGTGGCATTGCGCAACTCACCAAGTCGCTGGCCATCGCCTATGCGCCAGACGGCATCCGCGTGAACGCCGTGGCACCGGGCTGGATCGAAACGCCGCTCACCTCGGCCCTGCGCGAGAATGCCGAGCGCAATGCCGCGATCCTCGCCCGCACCCCGCTCGCCCGCTGGGGCAGGCCCGAGGACATTGCCGGTGGTGTTCTCTACCTGTCATCACCGCTGGCCAGCTTCGTCACCGGCACGGTGCTGGCGATCGACGGCGGCTACATGGCGGTGTGAGTTCAGCGCAGCCGGTGGCCACCCTCATCGAGCAGCAGCACGTCAGCGGGTGCGATGGCAATCGACACCTCCTCACCCTCGCGCCACACGCGGTCGTCAATGGTCGCGATGGACTGCAGCGTGATGCCGCCCATGTCGACGAAATAGGCGGCTGAGCCTCCGAGATAGGACGTCGATATGATCCGGCCCTTCAGCCCGGCACGCTCCGGCGGCCCCAGCACCACCTTCTGGGCGCGCACGATGGCCGTGACGGCGGCACCGTCCTTCAGGCTCGCAGGTGCAGCGGCGGCAATGTCATTGCCCTTGTCGAGCCGCACCGTGGCGAGGCCATCGACAATACCGGCGATGCGGCCCGGCAGGAGGTTGGACTGCCCGAGGAAGCTCGCAACGAAACGCGACTCCGGGCGGCGATAGACCTCTTCCGGCGTACCCACCTGCTCGATCAGGCCCTTGTTCATCACCACGATGCGGTCGGACATGGCGAGCGCCTCGTCCTGGTCATGGGTCACGAAAATCGTGGTGATGCCCACCTCGCGCTGGATGATCTTGAGTTCGGTGCGCATCTCCTCGCGCAGGTTGGCGTCCAAGGCCGAGAGCGGCTCGTCGAGCAGCAGCACGTCCGGTTCGATGACGATGGCGCGGGCGAGAGCGATACGCTGCTGCTGGCCGCCGGACATTTCGGATGGAAGCTTCTTCTCGACACCCGGCAAACGCACCATCTCAAGCGCCCGCGTCACCTTGCGGGCAATCTCGGACCTCTCGACATTGCGGTACTTGAGGCCGAAGGCGATGTTGTCGAAGATCGTCTTGTGCGGAAAAAGCGCATAGTTCTGGAACACCAGCCCGATGTTGCGCTTGTGGATCGGAATGTTGTCGATGCGTCGGCCCGCCACATTGATCTCGCCGCCCGTCGGTTGCACGAGGCCGGCGATCGATCGCAGGATCGTCGTCTTGCCGCAGCCCGAAGGGCCCAGCAGCGTCACGAACTCGCCCTTCCGGATCGAAAGGCTCACATCCTTCACCGCGACGAAATTGCCATAGGCAAGCGTCACATCGCGAAGGTCAACGGCGGCGGCTGCGGTCATATTGGTCTCAATTCTTTGCAGAAGAAGACCTCTCCCGCCTTGCGGCGGGAGAGGGAATGTCGCTTGCTGATCAGCCGCCCTTCGAGATGCGATCCCACTGCTTGGTCCAGGCATCGAGGTTCGAAGCCCAGTAGTTGGGATCGGCGAAGGTCAGGCTCTTCATGGTGCCTGTCGGATCGAAGGCGGGCATCTTGGCAATCTTCTCGGTGAGCTTCACCTTCATCGGGTCGAGCGAGGGCGGATAGTTCTGGCCCTCGGCCACCGCGATGGCGGTTGCAGGATCGAGCATGAAGTTGACGAGCTCCTCGCATTCAGCCATGGGCGAACCCTTGAGGATCAGCATGTCTTCCATCCAGGCGTAGGAGCCTGCCGGATCGAGATAGCCGATGGGGCTGCCCTGCTGCTGCAGGGCCGCCACGCGGCCCGACCAGGCGTCGGTCACCACGATCTCGCCCTTGGCGAGAAGGTCCATGAGTTCCGCACCCGACGACCAGTACTTCTTCACCAGGTCGCGGTTCTCGCGCACCTTCGCCCACACGGCATCAATATCCTTGATGTCGTTCGGGTTCTGGCCTGTTGCGAGGGCTGCATACCAGACGCGGGTGGTCATGTCGCCATAGCCGCCGATCTTGCCCTGGTACTTCGGGTCAAACAGCAGCGCTGCGCCCTTCTCCTTGGCCTCGGCCTCCGAGATCACCGTGGTATTGTAGGCGATGCCGGTGGTGCCGTAGTCGTAAGGAACGCCCGACAGCTTCGGTGTGATCTTCAGGAAGGGATCGATCATCGCCTGCATCACGAACTTCATGTTCGGAATGTTGGCTTCGTTGATCTCGCTGTTGTAGCCGCCGTCGACGTAGCGCTTGTAGTATTCCACGCCGGAGGAGTGGATGATCTGGTATTCGCCCGGCGTGGCGGTCTTCACCTTGGTGATGATCTCGCTCTCGTCGCCAAAGGTCCCTTGGGTCACCTTGTTACCGGTCTTGGCCGTGTAGGGCTGGAAAGCATACTTGTCGATTGCCTCCTGCACCACGCCGCCCCAGCCGTCGAAGCGCACTTCGGTGGCGGCGGCAAGCGCCTGCGGCATCCAGCGCATGCTGAGGCCGGCAGTGGCACCCGCTGCGGCCGCGAGGCCGAGGAAGGCACGGCGGTCGATGCCGCCATTCATGTAGCGCTCGGTCAGGCGCTCCAGGCGTTTCGTTGTTGTCAGTTTCATATTGTAGCTCCCTGTTTGTGGTTCAACGCGCGCTTCGTGCCAGGTAGCGGGCAAGCCCGCCGCCGAGCAGTGGAAGCCCCACGGTTACGACGATCATCAAGGTGCCCAGGGCGTTGATCTCCGGGCTGATGGAGATTTTCAGCATCGACAGGATCTCGGTCGGCATGGTCTCGACACCCGACGGGCGCCAGAACATCGAGGCCGTGACGTTGTCGAAGGAAATGGTGAAGACAAGAAGCAGGCTGGCCACGATGGCCGGCATGATGAGCGGCAAGGTGATCTCGCGGAAGGTCTGAAGGCGATTGGCGCCCAAAGACATCGCCGCCTCCTCGTAGACCCGCTTAACGCCAATGAGTCGCGCCTGCACCACGAGCACGACATAGGGCAGAGCCAGCATGATGTGGCCAAGCACCAGAAGCCACATGGTGCGCGGCTGGTGGGCAAAGCGCATGAGCAGCAGAAGACCCACGCCAAGCACCGTCTCGGGCACCAGCGCCGGCGCGATCAGGATGGTGTTCACCCATTCCTTGCCGGGAAATTCATAGCGCACCAGCGCCACTGCGGCGAGGATGCCCAGTGCCGTGCAGACGACAGAGGTGACGATTGCCACCCACAGCGAGGTCTGGAAGGCGCGCAGAACCGACTCGTTCTCGAGCAGCTTCGCATACCAGTGCAGCGAGAAACCGGTCATTGGGAAGCCGCCGAACTGCGAGGCGTTGAACGACAGCACGATCACCACCAGGATCGGCGCAAACATGAAGACGTAGACCAGTACGGTGAGGAATTGCACCGCGCGCCAGCCGAAGCCCCTGGTGGAGGTGTCGAGGCTCATCCGCCCAGCCCCTTGAGCACGCGCGACAGGCCCATGTATCGGCTGTAGACCGCCGCCACCGCGCCGAGGAAGATCAGCAGCACGAGAGAAAGCGTGGAGCCCATCGGCCAGTTCAGCTCATCCATGATGGTGTCGAAGATGATATTGCCGAACAGCGCGTCGCGCGTGGAGCCGAGAATCTGCGGCGTCACGTAGCTGCCCGCCGCGAGGACGAAGCACAGCAGCAGGCCTGCCATCAGGCCGGGCAGCGACAACGGCAGCACCACCTCGCGGAAGGCCTGCCATGCCGTGCAGCCCAGGGTGCGCGCGGCGGAAATGAGATTGCGGTCGATGCCCTCGATCGCCACATAGACGTTGAGGATCATGTAGGGCAGCAGGAAGTGGATCATGCCCATGATCACCGCACCCTCGGTATAGAGCATGCGCACCGGTTCGTCGACGAGGCCCAGCTTCATCAACCCGACATTGACGACCCCCTGCTCGCCAAGGATGTGGATCCACGAGAAGGTGCGGATGGTGAAGCTGATCCAGAACGGCACGATGAGCAGCAGCAGCAGCAGCCACTTGTGCTTGTAATTCGTCATGGCGATGCAGTAGGCCGCCGGATAGCCCATCAGGGCGCAGAGGATGGCGGTGATCCCCGCCACGCGGATGGTCTTCCACAGGAACATGTGGTAGAAGCTGTCGGTCAGGAACTCGTGCCAGTTGGCGGTTGTGAAGATTTCTTTTTCCACGCCCGCCGTGACGAACTCGTAGAACGAGAAGATGGTCATGATGCCGATGGGCACGATCATCAGCACGAACAGCGTGATCAGCGACGGCGCCAAGAGCAGCCACGGCCGCCGCCTGTCCGCCGCCGAAAGCGCCGATGCGCTCATGCGCGATCCCCGCCAAAGGGGGCGGCAGCGTCGCTGCGGCGGATCAGGTGTTTCTTCACGTCAACTCGTCACTGTTTCGAAACATGCTCCGCGCTTTGGCACGAGGTGTCAACCCCGCCCGCCATGTCGGATGCGGGTGTTGACAAGCTGCCAGCGCAGCCTTCTTCTCTGGCGATGCCGGTCACCAATTTTCTAAGGCTGCTGCCGCCCGCGCAACAGCCCTTCACCAGGCCCTTCATCAAGATGCAGGGTCTGCGCAACCACTTCGTCTTTCTCGACTGCCGTGCAGCGCCCCTGCCGTCCAAAGCGGAGGTCATCCGCATCTGTGACGTGCATGTGGGCGTTGGCGCCGAGCAGGTGATCACCATCGAGGCGCCGCGCTCGCCCGGTGCCGCGGTCTTCATGGGCATCCACAACACCGACGGGACGAAGGCCCAGGCCTGCGGCAACGCCACCCGCTGCCTCGCCTGGCTGCTGTTCGAGGAGACGGGCCTGAACGAAGTGCTGATCGATAGCCTCGGCGGACCCCTGCATTGCCGGAAGGAAGGCGCGTGGGACGTCAGTGTCACGCTCGGCCCCATATCGATCGACAACCCGCATCTGCCACTGGTGAGTGGTCCGCTGAAGGATGGCGTTGCTCTGTCCATCGGCAATCCGCATGCGGTGTTTTTCGTGGATCAGGATATCGACATTCCCGCCGCGGCACCGGGCATTGCGCGGGATGCGCTTTTCCCGGAGAGCGTCAATGTCGGGGTGGCGCGCGTCATAGACGAGAGGACTCTCAATCTCGCCGTATGGGAGCGCCCCGGCATGCTCACGGAAGCCTGTGGCACCGGCGCCTGCGTGGCCGCCTTCGCCGGGCGGCTGCGCGGCCTGCTGACGGCCGATGACATCACCGTGCACCTTCCCGGCGGCACGTTGCTGATCCGCCTGCTGGACGATGGCCTCGCTGTGATGACGGGGCCGGTCGCGTTCTGCTGCGCGGGCTACGCCTAAGTCTCGAGCAGCAGTTCCGCCATCGTTTCGTTGGTGATGAGGCCGTTGATCAGCCGGCCGCGCATCGCGCCCCTAACGGCGCGCAGCCGGGCGGTTGCCATGGCCACGCCGATCACTTTCTTCTGTGCCGGCTGGTCCAGCGGCACGCTCAGCACGCGGTCGTTGGTGAGGCCATCGATCAGCTTGCCCTGCGCGTCGAAGGCCCATCCGGTGATCTCGCCGACGGCACCCGCCCGCATCAGCGCGCGGATCTCGTCGTGGCGCACGAAGCCGTCGCGCAGCAGGGCCGCCGTCTCGTCCACCGTGCCGATGCCGATGAAGGTGACGTCCGCCTGGCGGGCAAGCTCGATCACGTTGCGCAGCGTCTTCTGCGACAACAGCAATGTCTTCTCGTGCACGGTAGGCGCGATCACCGGCAGCGGCATGGGGTAATGCGGCGCCTTCACCCGGTCGCCGATGCGGCTCACCACATCGAACAGCGACGCCGAGCCATCGGGCGCGATGTTGCCGACGAGCGACACCATCTTGTGCTGCGGGCAGTCCATGGGGCTCACCTGCTCCACCATGGCGCGCAGCATGCGGCCCGTGCCCATGGCGCAGATGACCGGATGCTGCGACACGAGATAGCGCTCGAGTTCTGCCGCTGCAGCCTCGGCTACACCGAGAGAATCTGAGGTCGAAGCAGGGTCGGCTGGCACCACTTCACACATGTTGAGGCCATAGACCTCCTTGAGCCGCCCGGAGAGTTCAATGCAGCGGCCGATGGGGTGGTCGAGCCGGACCTTGATCAGCTTCTCGCTGACGGCGAGCGACACGAGCCGCTGCGCCGTCTGGCGGGAAACACCCAGCTTCTTCGCGATTTCGTCCTGTGTGTTGCCGGCGATATAGTAGAGCCAGCCGGCGCGCGCCGCATCGTCAAGCCTGTCGCTGTCCGCGTCCGATTTCCGGGTCATTCCAACACCTTTCACACCCCACAACTAAGGTGAGA
>JBEARP010000146.1:0-4905 GCA_041163105.1 Pseudomonadota bacterium | reverse complement strand
CCCGGCCACGTCGCCGCGCCGCACATGTAGAGCCGGGCCATCGGCATCTTGTAGCGCGAGTAGCCCGCCACCGGGCGGAACAGGAAATTCTGGTCGAGCTGGTGGCTGCCGGAGAGATTGTCGCCGCCGACCAGGCAGGCGTTCTCCTCCTCGAGGTCGTCGGGCGAGAACACGGCGCGGGCAAGGATCTTGTCCCGCGTACCGGGTGCATACTGTTCGATGATGGAAACCACGCGGTCAGCGTAGGCCTCCTTGATGGCGCTCCACTGCCGATCGCGGATCTCGCCTGCCGCATCGCCCTTCACATGCTTCGGCAGCACCCGCACCTGCACCCACAGTATATGCTTGCCCTCCGGCGCGCGTGAGGGATCAACCGTGGTGGGCTGGCCGACGACCAGCACCGGGGCCTCCGGCAGCAGCCCGTCCATCGCCTGGCCATAGGCGCGGTTCATGTAGGCGAAGTCGGGGGCGATGTGGACGTAGGCGAAGTCCTGAAGTTCCTTGCCGGCCGACCAGTTGGGGAGACCGTCGAGTGCGAGATGCACCATCATCGTGCCGGGGCCCGGGCGGAAGGCCCTGAACTTCTCGTCCACTGCAGGGTTGCCGGAGCCGCCGGGCAGCAGCTTGCCGAACAGCAGGCGCGGTGTGACATTGGCGATCACCGCGCGGCGCGCGGTGATGGTTTGGCCATCGGCGAGCCTGACACCGTTGGCGCTACCTGCCGAGTGCACCACTTCCGCCACGGGCGCATTGATGTGAACCTCGCCGCCCAACTCCTTGAGATAGCCAGTCAGCGCCTTCACCATGGTGTCTGCACCACCCTGGCCGATCACCATGCCGAAGGCCTGGTTGGTCATGGACTCGAGATAGGGAAATAGCGCGCCACCCGAGACATCCGGCGGAAAGTCGAGGTGCATGCCCCAGGCGGCGAGCGTCGCCTTCACCTTGTCATTGCGGAAATGTGCGTCGGCCCATGTGCGTGTCGGCATGGTGAGGAAGCGCAGCATGTCCAGCGTCCAGGCCGTGCCGTTCGCGCGCCATGCCCTCCAGATCAGCTTCGCCGTCGCCCAGGATGGCATGACGTTGCCGAGTAGCCCGAAGATGTGCGGAGCATCCTTGCCGAAGCGCTGCATCATGGCGTCCCAGGCCTCGGCATCGCCGGGGTCGAGCGCGTTCAGCCGCGCCATGGTGAGGGCAGGGTCCTTGGAGACGCCGAACCAGCTTCTGTCCGGAAACGCCGAGGCGAAACAGTGCGCGGCGGGGGCGAAGGCAAGCCCGTGGCGGAAAAGTCCCTCGCCATGCTCGCGCAGGAAGGGCGAGCCCGCGAACATCGACAGGTTCATGGCGGCGAGGTCATGGCGGAAACCCGGCAGCGTCACCTCGCGCGTCTTCACCGCACCGCCCGCTTCGCCCTTGGCCTCGAAGACGCCGACGCTCCAGCCACGCTTTGCCAGATGAACCGCCGCAGCAAGGCCATTGTGCCCCGCGCCGATGATCACCGCATCGAAAGTGGCCGCTGCCGCCATGTCCCGTTCCCTGTCTGCTGCTCTCATCGTTTCCCAGCATGTCCGGCCGTCGGCGTCAATCGCGCCGGCGATGTGTCTGGGCTTCAGGTGAAGACATAGCGGCCGGGGGCGGGGCCGAGGTCGGGCATGGTGTGCAGGTCGGGCGCGGGGATCATCTCTCCGCTGCCCTTGGCGGCCAGCCAGTCGGCCCAGGCCAGCCACCAGGAGCCCTCATGTGCCGGTGCGGCTGCCGCCCAGCTCTCCGGATCGGTGTATTTGGCATCATGCGCCGCAGTGCCGATCCGGTAGGAGCGGTGCTTGTGGCCCGGTTCGCTGACGATGCCCGCATTGTGGCCGCCAGTGGTGAGCACGAATGTCACCTCCGTGTCGGCGAACAGCCGGAACTTGTAGACCGACTGCCACGGCGCAATGTGGTCCTTCTCGGTGCCGACGAGGAAGACGGGCGCGTCGATGTCGCGGAGCGCGATGACTCGTCCATCCACTGCATAGCGCCCGGCGGTGAGCCGGTTTTCAAGGAACAGCCCGCGCAGATATTGCGCATGCATCAGGTAGGGCATGCGCGTCTGGTCGGCGTTCCACGCCATCAGGTCGGTCATGGTCTCGCGTTCGCCCAGCACATAATCATGCAGGATGCGCGAGACGATCAACTCGTTGGAGCGCAGGATGCGGAATGCTCCGGCCATCTGCTTGGTGTCGAGCACCCCCTGGTCCCACATCATGTCCTCGAGGAAGGCGACCTGGCTGTCGTCGACGAAGAGCATGAGCTCGCCCGCTTCCGAGAAGTCCGTCTGTGCAGCCAGCAGCGAGAGCGAGGCCAGCCGCTTGTCGCCATCGCGCGCCATGGTGGCGGCGGCGATCGACAGGATGGTGCCGCCGAGGCAATAGCCAGCGGCATGGATATCTCGGCCGGGCATGAACCGGGAGATCTCGTCCAGCGCCGCCATCAGGCCCTTGGTGCGGTAATCGTCGAACGCGAGGTCGCGGTCCTCCGCCGTCGGGTTGCGCCAGCTGATCATGAAGACGGTGTGGCCGCGGCCCAGGAGAAATGTCACCATCGAGTTCCGTGGCGAGAGATCGAGGATGTAGTATTTCATGATCCATGCGGGCACCAGAAGCACGGGCTCCGCATGGACCGCTTCTGTCTCCGTGCGATAGCAGATCAGTTCCATCAGCGAATTTCGGAACACCACCTGGCCCGGTGTGGCGGCAAGGTTCTCGCCCACCTTGAAAGCGTCTGCGCCTGCGGGTGGCTGGCCATTCGCCTCGCGCTGGCGGTCGTCGAGGAAGTTCTGGTAGCCCTTGAACAGGCTGGCCCCGCCATCCGCGAGGGCTTTCTGCCAGATGTCCGGGTTGATGAAGGGGTTGCTCCACGGCGCCATGGCATCCATCAGGTTGCGGGTCATGAAGCTCACGCGCTTCTGGTCGATGGTCTCCATGCCGCGCGGCGCCTCTGCTGCGAGCAGGGCCAGATGGCCAAGGCCAAGGTACCATTGCCGGATCAGGTCCAGCGGCGGTGCGGACCATGCGGGGTCCTCCTGGAAGCTGGCCCTGCCGTTTGAGGGGAAGGGCGGCTCGGGATTTTGCCCGCTCATCTTTGCCGCCGCATAGAGCCACAGCTTCCCGGCATTTTCCGCCGCCCGCTCGGCCACATCCAATTGCGTGCCGGGCGACATGGCATAATGCGTGGCCCAGTCGAGATAGGCCGACCACAGCGCATAGGGCGAAATGCCCTGCGTGACATGTGCAAGCGCAGCGCGCTCAGCCCTGTCCAGCGCCTCGAAATGCCGGGGAGCGGTGTCGGTCATGTGAATTATCCGGGAACCTTGCAAGTTGAGGCAGGCGTCGTGCTGATGCCGTGACCTGGGCCAGATCACGCTATTGGCATGAAAGCACAGTCCAGGCTGTGCCGGACAAACTTTATGCTGTGTCACAACGCATGTTTGCAAAGCGAGCAGGCCCGAGGCGTCACGGCCAGGCATGGCGCCATCACCCTCATGTTGCAGGGAGTTGCCATTGGCTGCGGGGCTTGCGACAAGGGTGAGACGCAACCACGCCGGACACCAGCCCATGCTGAAGAACATCCCCGCCACCTTGAGCCCAGACCTGCTCTGGTGCCTTGCCTCCATGGGTCACGCCGAGCGCCTTGTTCTGGTGGACCGCAACTTCCCCGCCCACGACGTGGCGCGCCACACCTCGACGGGCAAGCTCATCGAACTGCCCGGCCTCGACATTCCGCAGGCCGCCCGCGCCATCCTCTCGGTGATGCCGCTCGACGACTTCATCCCCGATCCCATCTCGCGCATGCAGGTGGTGGGTGATCCCGGAAAGCTGCTGCCGATGCAGGCCGAGGTGCACCAGATCGCGAAGGAGGCCGAGGGCCGTGATGTGGGCATGGAGGCGCTGGAGCGCTTCGCCTTCTACGAGGCCGCAAAGAAGGGCTTCTGCGTGGTGCGGACGTCGGAGTTCCGCCCCTATGGCTGCTTTCTCTTCACCATGGGCGTGATCTTCGACAAGACGTAAGGTCAGCCGGCTTGCGGTGTGGACACGAACCGCCCCGCCGCTTCCGTCGCAAAGCCGCAGGCCGCCTCGATTGCGTCTCCCGCCGCCAGCCGCGCAGCCAGCGCGCCGCAGAAGCAGTCGCCTGCACCGTGGCTCGAGATGAGCTGGACGGCCAAGGCCGGGATGTCGGTCCGCTTGCCATCGCGCGTCAACAGCATCAGCCCGTCACCACCACGCGTCAGCACCACATCGCGCGTGGGTGAATGCAAGGCGGCGAGTGCCGCCGCCATGTCGCCCGTTCCCGCCAGCATTTCCGCCTCGACGCGGTTGACCACCAGCACATCGACGAAGCTGAGAAATTCGGCTGACATCTTCCGTGCCGGCGCTGCATTGAGCACGATCTGCGCGCCCCTCGACCTTGCCGCCCTCGCAGCGGCAAGGCTCACGGCTTCGGGAACTTCATTCTGCAGCAGCAGCACCTTGGCCTCCCACAGCGAAGACCACGCCGGCGCGATCGCCGCCGCATCGATGCTGAGGTTGGCACCGGATACGACGACGGCGCCATACTCACCGGCCGCCTCGCTGATCGCAACGCTCATGCCGCTGCCCTGCGCGGGATCGATCCCCACATGCGCGATGTCCACGCCCGCCGCCACGAGATTGGCGCGCAGGCGTTCGCCGAAATCATCCTGTCCCGTCTGACCGCCAAACGCCGTGCGCGCGCCGAAGTGGGCAGCGGCCACTGCCTGGTTGCCGCCCTTGCCGCCGCATTTGTAGTGCCAGGCGGAGCCGATCAGCGTCTCGTCACGCCCCGGCAGCCGCGGGGCCGCCACCATGATGTCGAGGTGCAGGCTGCCGACGACGGCGACGTCGATCATGC
>JBEARP010000145.1:0-10558 GCA_041163105.1 Pseudomonadota bacterium | reverse complement strand
AGAACCTCGCGCGGCTCGAAGCGGCAGCCCTGCCGATTTTCGAAAAGGGCCATGTTCCCATGATCGGGGAGTGGGCTGCCCTGCCCATACTGCGTGGTGCTGGTGGCGGCGCTCCGGGGAGCCAATCCTATGATCGCATCATGCACCCGACGGCGCACCGGTTGCTTGCCAAGTGTGACGGCGTCCTGCGTCTTCCGGGACCATCCACAGGCGCCGATAATGATGTCCGCATCGCCGAAGCGCGCGGCATTCCGGTATGGCGCGATGTCGCGGAGATTCCCGCGGCCTCTGCAAAGAGCCCCTGAGCCAGGCAAGCCGCTGTGGCCTAGGCGATCTCGTCCCACCAGATGGGGTTAGACCAGGCGCGCTTGCCTGCCGCGTCGATCACCGTCACGCGGAACCAAGGGCTGGTCTTCTTGAGCAGCCAGCCCTTTTCGAGCTTGGCGAGGTCGAAGCTGGCGTCGGTAATGGCCTTTCCCATGCGCACCGCGCTGCGCGACGTGCCGCACACCACCGTGATGGTATCGACCGGCGAACAGGAAATGGTGATCTCCTTGCCGTTCATCTCGATTGCATGGATCTGCGGCCCCATGCTCGAATAATAGAGGCCCTTCTTCAGGCTTTCGAGCAGAGCTTCGGGGTCGAGACTCTCGGCCTTCACATGCACCCAGCCGCCGAAATAGTCCGGCCCCTTGAAATGCGCGTCATCGGTGGCAAACGCCGTGAGGCGGCGGCCCTCGGTGAACAGCTGGTCGGCAAGGTACCAGCCGTCGCCGCGGTCGTTTTCCACCGCGCAGCCATGGTTGTAGATCTCGACGGCATGCGCCGCGTCGATGGCGCGGCCGTCCTCGATGGTGAGCTGCGACCAGGCGGGATGCGCGATGCCGATGAAGGCACCAGCTTCCGCTGCGCGCCGCGCCAGCTCAGCGCCCGTTTCGCCCGGCAGGTTGCTGGCAAAGTCCAGCGGCAGGCCGGCCGCCACGATGTGCCAGAGCTCGCCCACCTGGGTTTCCGGCGCATGCAGTTCGACGCCGAGCAGCGTCGTGAAGCTGTTGGAGCGAAACGCGCGGGTGTCGGCGATGGGATAGTCGAACTGGTCGATGAAGTGCTCGGAAAGCTGCATGAAGTCATAGCCCGCCTGCTTGTAGGCATCGACCACGGCCTTCGGTTCCAGCGCCCCATCGGAGAGGTTCGAATGCGTGTGCAGGTTGCCGCGCCAGAAGCGTCCGGGAGCAGAGAAGGGGGCAAGAAGGGCCATGCGGAAATCCTGTTGAGGGTCAGACGCTCATCTGCATGCCAAGCTCGACCACGCGGTCGGGCGGAATGCGGAAGAACTCGATGGCGCGGGAAGACTGGTTCGCCATCATGATGAACAGTCGTTGCTGCCAGAATGGCATCGACGAACGTGCCGACATGCGTATCACCCGTCTGCCAAGGAAATATGACGCATGGCGCGGGTCGATCTCGAGGCCGAATTCGGCGCAGGCGCGCAGCGCCTTGGGCACGTCCGGCTGCTCCATGTAGCCGAAGCGCGCTTCCACCAGCCAGGCGCCCAGCGGCAGCTGCTTGACCGACACGCGGTCCTCGCCGTCGAGGCGCGGCTGGCTCGTCGTCTCGGCGGTGATGAACACCAGCCGGTCATGCAGCACGCGGTTGTGCTTGAGGTTGTGCATGAGGGCGCTTGGCGCATAGAGGGGGTCGGTCTGCAGGAACACCGCCGCACCGGCCACCCGCGTCGGCTGGCGGCGCTCCAGGCTTTCGAGCAGGGGAACGAGTTCCACCGACTCCTTCTTCAGCTTGTCGGTCAGCGCCCGGCGGCCGCGCATCCAGGTTACCATCAGCAGGATGATGGTGGCGCCCAGCAGCACCGGCATGTAGCCGCCATGTGCAAGCTTGAGGCCGTTGGCGGCAAGGAAGGTCGCCTCGATCACGAAGATCACCACCAGCGCGGGGATCACGAAGAACACCGGCAGGCTGCGCGACTTCCAGAAGAAGATCGTGGCGAGGATGGTGTCGACGATCATCGAGGTGTTGACGGCGATGCCATAGGCCGAGGCGAGATTGCTCGACGACTGGAACACCAACACCAGGATCACCACGCCCACCAGGATCATCCAGTTGATCTGGCCGACATAGATCTGGCCATGCTCGGTCTCGCTGGTGTGGGTGATGCCCATGCGCGGGAAGAGCCCCAGCGACATGGCCTGCTGCGCGATCGAGAAGGCGCCGGTGATGACGGCCTGCGATGCGATGACGGTGACGGCGGTGGCCAGCAGCACCAGCGGAATGACGAGCCAGCCCTGCACCATGAGGAAGAACGGGTTCGACACCGCTTCCGGGTGCGAGATGATGAAGGCACCCTGGCCGAGGTAATTGAGGATCAGTCCGGGGAACACGACCGCCAGCCATGCGAGGCGAATTGGCTTGGCGCCGAAGTGGCCCATGTCGGCATAGAGTGCCTCGCCGCCGGTGACGGCGAGGAACACGCCGCCGAACACCAGCAGCGCCAGCCCCGGCTGTTCGATCAGCATCGACAGACCATATGCCGGGTTGAAGGCGTTGAAGATCTGCAGGTCATCCCAGATATGGATGAAGCCGATGACGCCCAGCACGAAGAACCACACTGCGGTGATGGGCGCGAACAGCGATGCCACGCCCGCCGTTCCCTTGTACTGGAACAGGAACAGGGTGATCAGGATGGCGAGGGTGAGCGGCACCACATAGGGCGCGAAGCCTTCGTTGACCACTTTCAGGCCTTCGACGGCGGACAGCACCGACATGGCCGGGGTGATCATCGCGTCGCCGAAGAAGAAGGCCGCGCCGATGATGCCAAGCGCCAGAACGATGCCGCCCTTCTTCTTCAGCAGCGTCTCGATCAGCACCACCAGCGAGAGGATGCCGCCTTCGCCCTTGTTGTCCGCCCGCATGAGGAAGACGACGTATTTGAGCGTGACGATGAGGATGAGCGCCCAGATCAGCAGCGAGGCAACACCCAGCACCGCGACGCGCAGGTCGCCGCCAGCTTCCACCACGGGGTGCAAGGCTTCGCGCATGGCATAGAGCGGGCTCGTGCCGATGTCGCCAAACACCACGCCGATCGATGCGAAGGCAAGCTTGATCGATGTCTTGCGGAGGCCGCTGGGCTGGGCAGAATGGTCTTGCATGGATGCGCGCCGGCGGCGCTGCCCCCTGTTATTACCCGGCGGCTATTCGGCCGTCACGACGGCGCGGCATTCAGCAGGAAGCGCTGCCAGTGTCAAGGGCGGCGGGGGCTTCACCGGCTTGGTGGGCTTCTTCTCCGGCTTCTTCTTTTCGCTGCCCCAGGGCGCGTTGCCCAGCCAGTAGGCCAGCTCCTTGCCGCAGCCCGTGCCATCCTCCGGGCGGGCTTCCGGCTGGTCCTTGCAGTTGGTGGAACCTTCCGGGCAGCGGATGCGGATATGGAAGTGGTAGTTGTGCCCATAGTAGGGCCGCACCTTCGCCAGCCACGAGCGGTCGCCGGTGGCCCATTTGCACAGCTCGGCCTTGATCGGCGGGTGCACGAAGATGCGCGCCACATCCGGGTATGATGCCGCTCGCTTGATGAGGCGTGCGTGATTTTCCGTCCACACCGACTTGTCGATGGTCTTGCGGTCCTTGACGACCGAGGTGCGCGGGATCTGTTCGCGTTCCTTGCGGGAGAGCTTGCGATCCGGCATCGCGGTCAGCCAGATGTCGGCGTCGAGGCCCACCTGGTGGCTGGCATGGCCCGAGGGCATCGGGCCGCCACGCGGTTGCGAGAGGTCGCCCACCAGCAACCCGTTCCAGCCGTCCTCGGCCTTGGCTTCGGTGGCCAGACGTTCCACCAGCGCCACCATCTGCGGCTGACCCCAGTAACGGTTGCGCGACAGGTGAATTGCCTGCCAGGCGGGCCCGTCCACCGGCAGGGCCTTGCCGCCCGACATGCAGCCGCGCGAATAGAAGCCGATGGCGCGCGGCTTCATGCTTTCCGTCGGCTCCTCCACGCTGCCGAACACCTTCTTGGCGGGCAGCTTCATCAATTCCTTGTCGCTCAGCGCAGCCAGCGCGCGGGCGTCGGAGGCCGACTGCGACCATGCCGTTCCGGCACCTGTCACAGCGAGAAGCGCAACGGCGAACAGGGCATGTCTGATCATGGCTGGCCTCATTTTTTCCGGAACTGGTCGAGCGAGACCACCTTGGCGGGCTCGCCTTGCGTGGGGGCTTCCGTGTCGCCGGTGTCGCCGGACATCGTCGCATCGGGTTCCGGCTGGTTCTGCTTCAGCATCGCGGCCGTCTTGGGCTGCTCCACCTCGCGCGGGCGTGCGGGTGCGGCCTGCGCCTCGAACTGCAGGCCGAACTGCACGGCGGGGTCGAGGAAACCCTTCACCGCATCGAACGGGATGACGAGGTGCTCGGGAACATTGTCGAAGGAGAGTTCCACCTCGAAGCGGTCGTCGTGGACATGTAGGTTCCAGTACTGGTGCTGCAGCACGATGGTCATCTCGCGTGGATAGCGCGCGGCGATCTTCTCGGAGAGTTCCACGCCCGGGGCACGCGTGTGGAACGCGATATAGAAGTGGTGATCGCCGGGCAGGCCGGTGGTCTCGGCAATGCGCAGCGCCTCGCGGACCACCCCCTTGAGGGCGTTCTGGGCGAGCAGGTCATAGCGCATCAAGTCATCGGGCATGCGGGCGATTCCGGCGTCTGTGTCAATCTGGGACCCGGGGGTAGCATAGCCGGGAGGATGAGGCAAAGTCATCCGCAGGGCAGGCCTATCCGGCAGCTTCGGCGATGACTTCCTCCGCCCACTGGTTCAGGCTCTTGCCTTCCAGCGCGGCCTTCAGCGCTGCCCGCGCATGCGTTTCGGGGGAAAATCGGAACATCACCTTGCCCGAATAGGGTTTTTCAGGCTCCTTCCCGATGGCACGGCAGGTTTCGATATAGTCATCCACCGCCTCGATGAAGGCAGACCTCATTTCGGTCACCGACTCCCCATGGAAGCCAATCACATCATTGATCCCCGCAATATGACCGATGAAGCAGCCGTCATCCGCATCGAATTCGATGCGCGCCTTGTAGCCCTTGTACTCCAGCACGTTTTTCATGGTTTCACTCCGATTTTCTCGAGAAACTGGCGTGCATCCTCGACCTGGTACTTCTTGGCTTCCTTTGCCGGATGCGGCCTGTGAAACGCGGCAATCAAACCCTTGTTCTCGAACTTGACGCGGGATCCGCTGCCCTCGACCTTGCGGCACCCCGCCGCAATCAGCAGCGCCTCGACATCATCCCACGCGATGTTCGAGGACGTCGGCCGGGCGAACACAGCCGCCAGCGTTCGCCTGTGCCTGCTGTTCATGCTATCATAATATGATAGCATACAGGGATTGCAAGTGGAATGAAGGGCCTGGGAAAGTGCCGGCTTCTGTTGCCAGGTGCCGGCGAACCCCGCCTTAAGCTGCTAAGCCCAAGGGCTTTGATTTCGGTTGCTCAGGCTGCTTACGCAGCCACCGCGACCGGAGCATAGTTGTCGTTGGCAACTATAAGTTTAGCCCGATAACGTCGGTACCATCACGAGCAAAAAGCAACCCTTTACGCCCTCGTCGATCCTAGTTCGCCCCCAGCAGAGGCCGCCGTCCGGCGGCGGTCTGTGGTGGAGGCGCCGGGTACTGCCCCCGGGTCCGAAAGGTTTATTACGATTACCGTTTATCGCCATAGTCATGCCCCTTGCGGAACGTGACGGCCGAAATATAGGCACCCGCCCCGCCCAAGGGAAGGGAAACTTCGGGCCCCGCTTTGTGTCGCCCGGTGGAATCGTCTAGGCTTTGCCCATGAAGCAGTATCACGACCTGATGCGGCACGTGCGCGAGCAGGGCCACCGCAAGGATGACCGCACCGGAACCGGCACGCTCTCGGTGTTCGGCTGGCAGAGCCGGTACGATCTTTCGCAGGGCTTCCCGCTGGTCACCACCAAGAAGCTGCACCTGCGATCCATCATCCATGAGCTCCTGTGGTTCATCCGCGGCGAGACCAACGTCCAATACCTGCGCGACAACAAGGTTTCGATCTGGGACGAGTGGGCCGATGCCAACGGCGACCTGGGGCCCGTCTATGGCGCCCAGTGGCGCTCCTGGCCGGCACGGGACGGCTCCGCCATCGACCAGCTCTCCGACGTCATTGCCCGCATCAGGAAGAGCCCGGACTCGCGCCGCCTCATCGTCACCGCATGGAACCCGGCGGATGTGGACAGGATGGCGCTGCCGCCCTGCCATTGCCTGTTCCAGTTCTACGTGGCGGACGGGAAGCTCTCCTGCCAGCTCTACCAGCGTTCGGCCGACATTTTCCTCGGCGTGCCGTTTAACATCGCGTCCTATGCGCTGC
Source organism: Pseudomonadota bacterium (assembly GCA_041163105.1). GTDB lineage: Bacteria > Pseudomonadota > Alphaproteobacteria > Rhizobiales > Aestuariivirgaceae > Aestuariivirga. Next base: position 4,183 of record JBEARP010000145.1, on the reverse strand, counting down.
TCACCCACATGGTGGCGCATGTGACGGGGCTGAAGCCCGGCGAGTTCATCCACACGCTGGGCGATGCGCATCTCTATCTCAACCACCTCGAACAGGCTGATGAGCAGCTGCGGCGCGAGTTGCTGCCGCTGCCGCGCCTCGTCATCAAGCGCGACGTGAAGGACATCATGGATTTCCGCTTCGAGGATTTCGAGATCGCCGGCTACCAGTCGCACCCCCACATCGCAGCACCCGTGGCCGTATGAAGCTGGGCGAGGATCTTTCGGGCGGGCTGTTCCGCCGCCTCATGGTGCCGTCGAACCCGGCGGGCCTGTGGTATGCGCTGGCCGTGGCGGTGGGTCTCATGGTCATTCACCAGTTGCTGCAGCTGGGGCTGGCGATGGGCTTCCTGCTGCTCACGAAGACCAGCCCGGGCGTGACACGCGAGTTCGTCAAGGCCGGCCTCGTTGCCATCTTTCCGGCCTCGCTCATCGTGTTCGGCGTCGCCTACTGGCTGGCGGGCAAGCGCGGCGGCGTCCGCCGCGAGGTGCTGAACCTGCGCTGGCCGCGCCTCACGCCGCTCGGCTGGGGCGTGGTGATGGCCGGCTTCATGGTGGTGATGTATGCCGCCATCATCGCCATCGTGCTGATCTTCCAGATCGACATGTCGCAGTACACGCCGGGGCCCGACGGCCAGTCGCCCAAGACCGGCTCGGCCGGCGCGGTCAAGGAGGCGATGTTCGACATCGCCAACGAACCGTGGTTGTTCCTCCTGGTGTTTCCCTCCGTCGCCATTGGCGCTCCGCTGGCCGAGGAGGTGATCTTTCGCGGCCAGCTGTTCTCGGCACTGTCCAGCACCCGGATCGGCCCCTTCGGAGCCACGCTGCTGACGTCGCTGATCTGGTCGGTGCTGCACGTGACGGAGCCGTGGCTGTCGATCGGGCTCATCTTCGTCATGGGGCTGATCTTCGGCTGGCTGATGGTCCGCTTCGGCAGCCTGTGGCTCACCATCGCCTGTCACGGGCTGTGGAACGGATTTTATTCGCTGCTCATCTATTTCAACCTCGGGGGTGGCCTGTGACGCTGGAGATCAGGCCGGCCCGGCATGGCGAGGAGGGGCTGGTATTGTCCTTTATCGCCAAGCTCGCCGACTACGAGAAGCTCGCGCATGAGGTGACGGCCAGCGAGGCCGACCTGCGCGAGGGCCTGTTCGGGCGCGAGCCGCGCTGCCATTGCGACCTGGCCTTCTGGAATGGTGCCCCGGCAGGCTTCGCCCTGTGGTTCTACAATTTCTCCACCTTCGCCGGAAAGGCGGGGATCTATCTCGAGGACCTCTTCGTCGAGCCGGAGCTGCGCGGCCGCGGCATTGGCAAGGCGCTGCTGAAGACGCTGGCGCGGCGCTGCGTGGCCGAGGGCCTGCCGCGCCTGCAATGGTGGGTGCTCGACTGGAACGAACCCTCGATCGCCGTGTACAAGTCGCTGGGCGCCAAGCCCATGGATGAGTGGACGGTGTTCCGCGTGTCGGGCCCGGAACTGGAAGCACTCGCCTCATGAGCATCACCATCCGCCCCGCACAGGCCGGCGACGGCTCCATCCTTCGTGAGATGATCCGTGAACTCGCCGTGCACCACGGCTTCGAGAAGGACTTCGTCGCGCGGGCTGAGGATTATGAGGTATTCTTGGCCGACCCGCATGCTCTCAACGGCGCGCTCATCGCCGAGTGGAACGGCGCGCCCGCCGGCTGCGCCACCTGGCAGCGCAGCTACCAGACCTTTCTTGGCCGCGAGACCATGTACCTCGAGGACATTTCGGTGCTGCCGCCGTTCCGCCGGAAGGGCATCGCCACGGCGCTGCTGAAAGCGGTGGCGCGACTCGCCGTGGAGCGCAAGGCGGCAGCCGTCAGCTGGATCATGCTGAGCTGGAACGACGAGGCCCGCCGCATCTACGAAGCCAACGGTGCCAGCATCGAGGACGGTACCTGCTACTGCAAGCTGTCGGGCGAAGCCCTGGAAAGGCTCGCCTCATGATTTCCTTTGTTGTTGCCGTCTCGAAGAACGGGGTGATCGGCCGTGAGGGCGGGCTGCCCTGGCATATCTCCTCCGATCTCAAGCGCTTCAAGGAAATCACCATGGGCAAGCCCGTGGTCATGGGCCGCAAGACCTGGGAGAGCCTGCCGCGCAGGCCGCTGCCGGGGCGCCGCAACATCGTCATCACCCGCAGCAAGGATTTCGTGGCGGACGGGGCGGAGGTGGCGGCCACCCCGGAGGAGGCGCTGAAACTCTGCGGCGACACGCCGGAGGTGGCGGTCATCGGTGGCGGCGAAATCTACCGGCTGTTCTGGCCGCTGGTCGACCGGCTCTACCTCACCGAAGTCGACCTCGAGGTCTCGGGCGACACGTATTTCCCCGCCGTTTTGCCCGCCGAATGGCGGGAAGTCGGGCGGGAGATCCACCCAAGGGGCGAGAAGGACTCGGCCGCCTTCACCCTGCGCATCCTGGATCGCATGACAAAAATTTAAGGAACGGGCGCGCCGTGGACATTCCGCTGCAGCGTACCTATATCGTTCCGAACGTATCACGACATACAAGAACAAGGGTGAAACTGAATGCCGTGGAATTCCGAAGGTGGTGGTGGTAGCGGTGGTGGCGGTGGCGGTGGCGGTGGCCAGGGTCCATGGGGCCAGGGTCCCTGGGGTCAGGGCGGCGGGCCACGCCGGCCGAACCCGGGTGGTGGCCGTGGGCCGAACCCTCCCGACCTCGATGAGCTGATCCGCAAGGGCCAGGACAAGCTGAAGCAGGTGCTGCCGCAAGGCGGTGGCGGCTACATCGGCTGGCTTCTCGGCATCGGCTTCATCGCCCTCGTGGTTCTCTACAACAGCGTTTATCAGGTCCAGCCGGACGAGCGCGGCGTCGTGCTGCGCTTCGGCACCTTCAACCGCATCGCGGAACCCGGCCTTCACTTCGCCCTCTGGCCGGTCGAGACCATGGAAAAGCCGCGCGTGGGCGCGGTGCGCCAGATCAACATCGGCAGCGACGGCAATGACGGCCAGATGCTGACCTCCGACAAGAACATCATCAACGTGCCCTTCTCGGTGTTCTGGCGCATCAACGACGCCAAGAACTTCCTGTTCAATGTCGCCGATCAGGAAAGCGTGATCAGCGCCGTGTCGCAGAGCGCCATGCGCGAGGTGGTGGGCCAGACCCGCGCCCAGGCCATCCTCACCACGGGCAAGAACACCGTCGAGGCGCAGGTGATCGAGATCACCCAGAAGCTGCTCGACGAATATGGCGCCGGCGTCACCGTCTCGTCCGTCAACCTTGGCGACGTGCAGCCGCCGCGCGAAGTGGCGGACGCCTTCGCCGAAGTGGTGCGTGCCGGCCAGAACCAGCAGCAGTCCATCAACGAGGCCGAGCAATACCGGAACCAGAAGTATCGCCTCACCGATGGTGACGCCGCGAAGCTGATCGAGGACGCCAACGCCTACAAGGCCGCCACCGTGGCCGAGGCGCAGGGCGAGGCGGCGCGCTTCCTCTCCGTCTATGAGCAGTACAGGAACGCCAAGGACGTCACCCGCCAGCGCATCTATCTCGAGACCATGGAAGAAATCCTGGGCAAGACCAACAAGGTCATCCTCGAGTCCGGGGCCGGCGGTCAGGGTGTCGTGCCCTATCTTCCGCTTCCCGAAGTGAAGGCCCGTTCGGGCGCAACGCAGAACTGAGCGGGGACAGACACATGAACAGCCTTTCCAAGACGATCCTCGCTGCCCTCGCCATCGCCGGCGCCGTGCTCTTCTACCTCTCCTATTTCGTGGTGGACCAGAAGCACAACGCGCTGGTGCTGCGCTTCGGTGACATCAACCGCGTGGTCGACGAGCCGGGCCTCTATTTCAAGGTGCCCTTCGCCGACACCGTGTCGCTGATCGACAAGCGCATCATGATCTGGGAGAACAACGGCCGCCCAGTGCAGGACGTTGCTTCCCAGGTCTACATCGTCGACGCCTTCACGCTGGCCCGCATCAAGGATGCGCGCCTGTTCCGTGAAACGCTCGGCGCCGACCTGCTGCAGGCCGAAGCCCGCGTGGCCGCCCGCCTCGACGCCGCCCTGCGCCAGACCTATGGCCGCCGCTCCTTCGACGCGGCACTCTCGTCTGACCGCGCGGTGATGATGCGCGAGATCCGCGACCAGCTGCGCGAGGAGGCCGACA
>JBEARP010000144.1:0-17592 GCA_041163105.1 Pseudomonadota bacterium | reverse complement strand
GCAGGTGCTCGACTTCGTCACCCGCAACGGGCCGACGGTTGCCAGCGAGGTGCCAGGCGGCGGCAAGGCGGAGGGCGGCTGGTGGGGCTGGTCCAAGGGCAAGCTGGCGCTGGAGACGCTGTTCGACCAGGGCCTCGTGACCACCGCAACGCGTGACGGCTTCGAGCGGCTCTACGATATCCCCGAGCGCGTGATCCCCGCCGCGGTGCTGGACCTGCCCACCGCGTCCGAAGCGGAGGCCATCCGCAAGCTCCTCGCGCTCTCTGCCCGGGCCCATGGCGTGGGTACCGAGATCGACCTGCGCGATTACTTCCGCCTGCCGATCCCGGAGACAAAGGCCGCGCTCGCCGAACTCGTGGAAGACGGCGTGCTGATCCCCGTCAGCGTCGAGGGCTGGAAGCAGCAGGCCTATCTCCACCGTGATGCCAGGCTCCCTCGCAAGGCAGGGGGCACCGCGCTGCTCTCGCCCTTCGACCCCCTTGTATGGGAGCGCTCACGGGCCGAAAGGCTCTTCAGTTTTCACTACAGGATTGAGATCTATACCCCTGCTGCAAAACGGCAATTCGGTTACTACGTGCTGCCTTTCCTGCACCATGACAGGATCGCGGGCCGGGTCTGCCTGAAGGCCGACCGGCAAGCGGGTGTGCTGCGCGCCAACGCCAGCCACCACGAATCCTTTGCCGACCCGGTTGAAACGGCATCGGCATTGGCGGGAGAACTCAAGCTGATGGCGAGCTGGCTGGGGCTGCCAGAGGTGGCCGCAGGCGCCTCGGGAAACCTCGCGAAGGCGCTGCGGAAGGAACTCAAGTCCTGAAGCCACCCCGCCCGGATCAAGTCCGGGCGAGGAGACTTCAAGGTCAGCGGGTCAGATCACGCCTTCCGCCTTCAGCTCGGCGGTTGCCTTGAGGATGGCGCGCTTCAGCGTGTCGACCACGAAGTCCACCTGCTCCTTGGTGATGGTCAGCGGCGGCGACAGCACGTCGAGGTGGCCAATGGGCCGCACCAGCAGGCCGTCGGCCTCGCAGGCGTTGGAGATGCGCTTCGAGATGTTGCAGCTGTCGGGCAGCCGCTCGCGGGTCTTCTTGTCCTTCACGTATTCCACGCACATCATCAGGCGGCGTCCGCGCACGTCGCCAACGATGTCGAAGTCGCGCAGCTCGGCCAGACGCTTCTCGAGGTAGTCGCCCACCCGGGCGGCGTTGCCGCACAGGTCCTCGCGCTCGATGATCTCGATGTTCTTGAGCGCCACGGCGCAGGCCACCGGATGGCCCGAATAGGTGTAGCCATGGGTGAACCAGACGTCCGGGTCGGTTGCCGAAATCCCCTCATGGACCGCGTCAGAGAAGATGACGCATGAGAGCGGGATGTAGCCCGAGGTCAGCCCCTTGGCGCACAGGATCATGTCCGGGATCACGCCGAACTCGGCCTCTGACGCGAAGAAGTGTCCAAGCCGCCCGAAGGCGGTGACGATCTCGTCGGCAATGAACAGGATGCCGTGCCTGGTGCACAGCTCACGCATGCGCGGCAGGTAGTTGGGCGGAGGAATCGTGACGCCGCCCGAGGCCTGCGCGGGCTCGGCGATGAAGCAGGCGATGTTCTCAGCGCCCAGCTCGGCGATCTTGGCCTCGAACTCAGCCACCAGGAAATCGCTGAACGCCTCGAGGCCCATGCCATCCGGCCGGCGATAGGGATAGGGCGCGGACAGATGATGCACGAGGTCGGGGATGTATTTGAAATGCTCGGACTGGTCGCCGTCGCGCAGGCCCACTGTCATGCCGAGATAGGTCGAGCCATGGTAGGAATTCTTGCGCGAGATCACGTAGCGGCGCGTCGGCTGGCCGCGGCGCGACTGGTAAAAGTGCGCCATGCGGATCGCGGTGTCGACGGCGCAGGAGCCGGAGGTGGCATAGGCCACGTGGTTGAGCGTGCCGGGGGCCAGTTCGGCGAGCTTTGCTGCCAGCCTGGCGGCAGGCGCATTGGTCACGTCCACGAAGAAGTTGGAGTAGCACAGCTGCAGCGCCTGCTCCGCCATGGTCTCGGCGATTTCCTTGCGGCCATAGCCGGCATTGACGCACCACATGCCGCCGATGCCATCGAGATAGCGGCGCCCGGTGGCGTCCGTCACATAGCAGCCGTCGCCCTCGACCAGGACGAGCGAGCCCTCTTTCTTGAAGCTGTCGAAATGCTGGTAGGGATGCAGGACGTGGTCACGGTCCTGTTGCCAGAGTTCCTGGGCGTTGAAGCGGTTGCCAGCCTGGTGCAGCAAGATGAGTTCTCCCTCTGAAGTTGAATGGCTGTTCAATATCACAGAACGGGTGTTTTGGCCAGCGAGGGTTAGTCACCCCGCTTGTGACTTTTCCTTGTGGGTGGGCGGGACGCCGTTCCCCCCGCTGCCGCCTGCTGACCTCACCTTGCCCCGGCTTGACCGGGGCATCCTCTCGACCACACCAAAAAGGACGCCCGGGTCGAGCACGGGCGAGGTGACTGGTGGGAAGAGCCGGCGCTCCTTAAACCAGCAACTCCCGACGCCGCGTGATGTAGCCCTCGACCGCCTTCACCAGCCGGTCGCAGTCGGCGTCCGTCACCACCAGAGACAGCGCCATGAAGCCGCGCTCGGCGATGTAGATGCCCTGCTCCAGCAGGTCGAGGAAGAGGAGCTGCCGAAGTCGCTTGTCGGTGTCCTCGATGTCGTGCGGCGCGTTGATCTCGCCCGCGGTGGGGTGGATGACCACCATCGAGCCCTGCCCCATGGCCTTCATCTTCACCTGATAGCGCATGAACAGGTCATTGAGCGTGTCGCGCAGCCGGTCGCCCCGGGCGTTCAACGCGGCACAGGCATCCGGCGTGTAGATCTCGGTCATCGCCACGTGGCCCACGTTCATGGTCAGCGTGTTGTTGTTGAAGGTGCCGGCATGCGGCAGCGCGTCAGGGTTGGTGGGGTCGAACAAGGCCATGATCGCCTGTTTGCCGCCGAAGGCGCCGAAGCTCATGCCGCCGCCCACATATTTTCCCAGCGTCTTGAGATCGGGCTCGATGCCCAGCTTTGCCGAAAGCCCGCCGGGGTGCAGCCGCGAGGTCATCACCTCGTCGAAGATCAGCACGATGCCACGCTTGGCGGTTTCCTCGCGCAGCATGGCGAGGAATGCGGGGCTGGCCGAAATGCCACCGCCGCCGCCGAGCATGGGTTCGAGGATGACGGCCGCAAGCTCGTCGGCATTGGCGGCAATCAGCTTTCGCGTGGCCTCCACGTCATTGAAGTGGCCCATCACGCAGTCGAAGGGCGCATTCACCGGCGAGGCGCCGTGGCTGAAATACAGCGTGCCGCCGTGGTAGCCGCCCTCCATGGGCATGATCTTGGCGCGGCCGGTGAAGCAGCGCGCCGCCGCCAGCGCCATCATGTTGGCCTCGGTGCCGGAATTGGTGAACCGCACCAGGTCCATGTTGAATCGCTTGGTCACCACCTCGGCCAGCTTCACCTCGCCCTCGTGGTGGGCGCCGAAGTTCAGGCCATTGTCCAGCGCCGCCTTCGCCGCAGCAATGATGCGCGGGTGCGAATGGCCGTAGATGCCCGCCGAATACTCGCCGAGCAGGTCGAGATAGCTGTGGCCGTCGATGTCGGTGATGGTGGCCCCCTCTCCCTTCTCGACGCGCAACGGGAAGGGCACGGTGAACAGCACGGTGCGGGTATTGCCGCCCGGCATCACCGCCGCGGCGCGCTCATGCATGGCATGGGTCTTCGGTCGCTTTGCCGTGAAACTGGCTTTGGCCGCGTCCAGCGTGGCATCGATGTCGGCCATGGTCATCAGGCGGTGGCCTTGTCGCCGATCGGCGGCGCGAAGGTCAGGTGCATGTCCCACGGCAGGTAGATCCATGTATCCTGCGACACCTCGGTCACGAAGGTGTCGACCAGGGGGCGGCCCGCAGGCTTCGCATAGACGGTGGCAAAATGCGCATTGGGCAGCATCTCGCGCACCACGCGCGCCGTAGCGCCAGTGTCCACGAGATCGTCGACGATCAGCACGCCCTTGCCGCCGTCCTTGCCCGCGATGCCGCTGGCAATGCTCTTCAGCACCTGGATCTCGCCCTGCTTGTCATATTCGTAGGAAGCAACGCAGACCGTCTCGATCACCCGGATGCCAAGCTCGCGGGCCACCACCGCTGCTGGCACCAGCCCGCCGCGCGTCACCGCCACGACCGCCGAAAAAGGCCCGGCCGCCGAAAGCCGCCAGGCCAGCGCGCGTGCATCACGGTGAAACTGGTCCCACGATACCGGGAAACTCTTCTGCCACTTCTCGTCCATGGTCCCTGCCCTCTGTTCTGCACGAATTTATGCCCGCCCGGGTGAGCGGGCGCAACGGTCACGACCAGCCGCGCGCCTTGCCCTGGTCCGTCAGTTCCTGCGCCATGCGGCACACGTCCCTGTAGGCCAGATCCAGCGTGGCCTCGTCGCGTGAGCGCAGCACCAGGTTGGTGGCAAAGCCGTCCGGCGCCTGGAACGGATAGGAGCCGATCACCACGCTGGGGTAGGCCTTCTGGATCTCGCCCAGCGGCTTTGCCGCATCGCCCTCGCCGCCGCGGAACTCCACGGTCTTCGAACTCATCGGCACACCGCGGGTGAGCCGGGTTGCCACGTCCTCCATCATGGCATTCATGATCTTCGGCACGCCGGCCATCACGAAGACGTTGCCCATCTGGAAGCCCGGCGCCCTGGACACCGGGTTCGCGATCAGCGAGGCCCCTCTGGGCATGCGCGCCATGCGCATGCGCGCCTCGTTGGGCTCGCGGCCCATTTCCTTGAAATAGGCGAGCAGGATGTCCACCGCGCGCGGGTCATGCTCGCAGGGCACGCCGAAGGCCCGGGCCACCGCATCCGCCGTGATGTCGTCATGGGTGGGACCGATGCCGCCTGTCGTGAAGACATAGGTGTAGCGCTGACGGAGTGCGTTCAACGCCGCCACGATCTCCTCCTCCACGTCCGGCACCAGGCGCGCCTCGCGCAGGTCAATGCCGAGTGCGGTCATGTAGTCGGCAATGAAGCCGAGGTTCTTGTCCTTGGTGCGGCCGGAGAGGATTTCATCCCCGATCAGCAGGACGGCGGCAGTCGGTTGTGCGCTGGTCATGTGAAGCCCCTGTTCCCCTTGGCTGTGCCAGTGGCAGGCCGTGCCTGTCAATGCGGCAGCCTTCACCCTTGCGCATGGGTCTCAACCCCATTATCTCCACTGGAAATGGCGAAAGGCAGCAGTTGAGGCTGCTTCCTGATCCTGTAAACTCGCCTGACAGACCTTTCATGCCCGAACGGGCCGGATTTATCGCGAATGACCTACGCCGAAGACGAAGCCCCATCCCGCTCGACCCGAATCAAGCTACATGGTCCGGCGGACTTCGAGGCCATGCGCAAGGCCGGGCGTCTGACCGCGGAGGCTCTCGACCTGCTGGTTCCGATGGTCAAGCCGGGCGTGACCACGGACGAGCTCGACCAGGTGATCGTGGACTTCGCAAAGGCCAACAACGCAATCCCCGCCCCCTACAACTACCGGGGCTACCCCAAGTCGATCTGCACCTCGATCAACCACGTGGTCTGCCACGGCATCCCCAACGAAAAGCCGCTGCGCGAGGGTGACATCGTCAACATCGACGTGACGCTCATCGTCGATGGCTGGCACGGCGACAGCTCGCGCATGTACCTGGTGGGCGAGGTGAACCGGAAGGCCGAGCGCCTGGTCGAGGTCACCTATGAGTGCCTGATGCGCGGCATCGCCATGGTCAAGCCCGGCGCCCACCTGGGCGACATCGGCTACGCCATCCAGACGTTCGCAGAAGCCGAGCGCTGCTCGGTGGTGCGCGACTTCTGCGGGCATGGCCTGGGCCGCACCTTCCACGACCATCCCAACGTGCTGCACTATGGCCGCATGGGCGAAGGCGTGGAGCTGAAGCCTGGCATGTTTTTCACCATCGAGCCGATGATCAACCTGGGTCGGCCCCATGTGAAGATCCTCGGCGACGGCTGGACGGCGGTCACGCGTGACCGTTCGCTGTCGGCCCAGTTCGAGCACACGGTGGGCGTTACCGAGACGGGCGTGGAAATCTTCACGCTTTCGCCCAAGGGGTTCGACCACCCACCCTACAAGGCCTGATGCGATGTCGGGTTTCGAGGACGCGGGCAACAAGCCGCTGCCTCACTTCCTGGGGCATCGCGAACGGCTGAAGGAACGCTTCCGCGAGTCCGGCCCCAATGCCTTGCCGGATTACGAGCTTCTCGAAATGCTGCTGTTCCGCGCCATCAAGCGCGGCGACACCAAGCCCATCGCCAAGCAACTGCTCGCCCGCTTCGGCACCTTCGCGGAAGTTCTGAGCGCCGAGCCCGAGCGCCTGATGGAAGTGCATGGCGTGGGCGAAGCGGTGGCTACCGAGATCAAGATCGTCCATGCCGCCGCCATGCGGCTGATGCGTGGCGAGGTGTTGAACCGTCCGTTGCTCAACACCTGGAACGCCATCCTCGACTATGTGCGTGCCGCCATGGCCTTCAGCGACAAGGAGCAGTTCCGCATCCTGTTTCTCGACAAGAAGAACCAGCTGATCGCCGACGAGGTGCAGCAACAGGGAACCGTGGACCATACGCCCGTCTATACCCGCGAGGTCATCAAGCGCGCGCTCGAGTTGGGTGCTTCCGCCATCGTGCTTGTCCACAACCATCCATCGGGCGATCCGAACCCTTCCCTCGCCGACATCGAGATGACCAAGAAGATCGTCGATGCCGGACAGAGGCTGGGGCTGGCGATTCACGACCACGTCATCGTGGGCCGCAAGGGGCACTACAGCTTCCGGACAAACGGGCTGATCTAGCGGCACCAGCCCTCCACCAAATCGACTACCTCCCCCGAAGTGCCTCCAGCGCCTCCGGCGTATCGGCATCGAGTAGCACCGCCTCGTCCGGCATCTCGACATCGACGATCTCGTCGCTCAGCTGATCGAACAGCACGCGCGCCCCCCTGTCGCCCGTCATCCCCTTCAGTGCCTCGAAATGCTGACGCCCCCACAGCACCGGGTTGCCACGCTCCCCGTTGAACACCGGAACGCAGATCGAGCGATGCTCTGCCGGGCCATAGGCGGCAATCAGCCGCCGCACCACTTCTGGCCCTACCAACGGCATGTCGCCGAGTGCTATCACCGCCACGTCGGTATCAGGCGGCAAAGCCTCGATCCCGGCACGCAGAGAGGTGGAGAGGCCCTCGGCAAACTGCGCGTTGTGAACCAGCGTCACCGGCAATCCGTCGAGCGCCTTCGCAATCGACTCCGCATCGCGCCCCGTCACCACGATTGTGAGGTCCGCCGCCTGACGCATCGCCGCCACGGTACGGCGGATCATTGGCTGGCCCTGCACGTCAGCCAACAGCTTGTTCGACCCCATGCGTGAGGATTGCCCTGCCGCCAGCACGATGGCCGCCACGCGCGGCGCCCGCTGCGGCTTGGGCTTTCCGTCACGCGGCGCCGGCCGCGTCGGGATCTCGGCGAGAAGACCGCCCGCCCCCATGTCCATGATGTCCTCCGGCGTCACCGTCACGTCCGCCATCACCCGCGCCAGCACCCAGTCAAAGCCGTTGAGCTTGGGGCTGCGCGCGCAGGACGGCACGCCGATGACCGGCACATCGCCCAGCGCCCCGAACATCATCAGATTGCCAGGGTCAACCGGCATGCCCAGATGCAGCACCTCGCCACCCGCCCGCGTCACAGCCATGGGGATCACGTCGCCCCGGTCGGTGATGGCCGAGGCGCCGAAGACAAGGATCGGGTCGCAGCCCAGCGTGCTCATCTCCGCAATGGCCGCCGTGACCTGCGCAATGTCGTGCTCCACTACCTGCACGCTGGCCAGCGTGCCGCCCAATGCCGAAATCCGCTCGCGCATCGCCTCTTCCGACTTCGCGACGATCGACGGCTTCGTCTGAGGCAACCTGGTAATCACCAGCCCCGCGCGCTTGTCGCGGAACGCCGCCACGCGCACCAGCGGTTCGTTTCCTATGATGGCCAGCGCCTTCTCCAGCACGCCGCGCGGCACGGCGAAGGGGATCACCTTCACGGTGGCCACCATCTCGCGCTCCTCGACGATGGCGAAGGGTTGCACCGTGGCCAGCGTCAGACTTTCGTGCAGCCGGTTCAAGGCCCGCACCCGCGCGACGTCGACGATGGCGAGGCCATTGCATGAGGCATGGAGATTGGCGCGGCCTGTAAAGGGTGCCTGCGCGGTGGTGCCATGGGCTCCCACCAGTTTTGCCACGGCGGCTGCGGCCTCGTCCTCCGGCACGTCATCGGCCCCGAGCTTCGCCGCAAAGACGCTCGCCATCCCGGAACTCCGGAGCAGCGCGATGTCATCTGCCGTCAGCGTCCGCCCCTTCTTGAACATGCCGCCGCCATGCTTCACCGAATGCGCGAGGATGGCGCCTTCGGCGTCCGCCAGCGGCAGTTCGCCGAACTTCATGTCAGGCACCCAGCCTGAGGCAGCGCGTCACCTCGCCCATGATCGACACCGCGATCTCGGGCGCACCCTTGGCACCGATGTTGAGGCCGATGGGGCCATGGATGCGCGCCACCTGGCTCTCGCTGAAGCCAGCGTCCTTCAGCCGCTGGGCGCGCGAGGCCTGGGTCTTCTTGGAGCCCAGCGCACCGATATAGAACACGTCGGACCTCAGCGCCGCATCCAGCGCCGGGTCGTCGATCTTGGGGTCATGCGTCAGCGCGATGAGGGCCGTGCGGGGGTCGAGCCCGATCTTGGGGATGATCTCGTCCGGCCATTCGGCGTGAAGAGCAAGGCCAGGGAAGCGCGCGCCAGTGGCGAAGGCCCCACGCGGGTCGATCACCGTCACGTCATAACCCAGCGCCTGAGCAATGGGGATCACGCTCTGCGCGATGTGGACGGCCCCGATGATGACCAGCCGCAGCGGCGGATTGTGGATGTTGATGAACTGGCCATCATGACTGCCGGATTGGTCGAAGCGGAAAGCCTCGTCGAGTTTCTCCGCCAGCGCGTCCTGCGCGGCAATGGCCCGCGGCACGATGCGCTGTTCGCCCGTTTCGAGATTTGTGATGAGTGCAACCGCCTGCCGGTTGGCCCGCGCGGCGAGCAGCTGATCGAGGATCGCCCGCTTCAATTGATGGGCTCCACGTAAACACCAATCTTGCCGCCGCAGGCGAGGCCCACTTTCCACGCCGTCTCGTCAGCGACACCAAACTGCAGCAGCTTCGGCTTTCCACTGGCGATGATGTCCATGGCCTCCGTCACGACCGCACCTTCCACACAGCCACCCGAGACGGAGCCGATGAAGTTGCCCTCATCGTCGATCACCAGCTGGCTGCCGATGGGTTGCGGGGCGGAGCCCCAGGTTTCGACCACCGTGGCAATCGCCACCTTGCGTCCGGCCTTCAGCCAGCCGGAGGCCTGTTCGAGAATGGTATGATCGGATGCGGCCATGACGACCTCCTAATGAAGAACCTGGCGGAGCCATTTCCGCGGATCATGCTCCGGCCCCGGGGCACCGGCAAGGGCACCTGCGAGGTCACGCAAGCTGTCGAGCGAATGGACCGGGCGGAATTCGTCCACATAGGGCATCATGGCCCGCACCCCGCCCGCCAGCGCCTCGAAACCATCGAAGCGCAGCAGCGGATTCAGCCACACGATGCGCTTGGTCTGGCGCCTCAGCCGCTGCATCTCGTGTTCCAGGGTGGCGATGCCCTCGCGGTCCAGCCCGTCCGTCATGATCATCACCTGTGCGCCCTGCGTCAGCACGCGCCGCGCCCAGTGGTAGTTGAAGTCCTTCAGCGTGGTGCCGATGCGCGTGCCCCCCGACCAGTCCTTCACCGCGCCCGAAACCTTTGCCATCGCCTCGTCGATGTCGCGGCGCTTCAGCTCCCTCGTCACGTTGGTGAGCCTGGTGCCGAACAGGAACACGTGAACCCGGTCGCGGTCGTTGGTGAGTGCATGCAGAAAATGCAGGAACATGCGCGAATAATTGGAGCACGAACCCGAAATGTCGCACAGCACCACGAGCGGCGGCTCCTGCCACTTCTTCTCGCGCCGCTCCAGGTCGATGAAATGGCCCCCGGCGCGCATCGAGCCCTTGAGCGTGCGGCGCATGTCGATGGCGGGCCCCCGGCCTGCCCGCTGCCAGCGGCGCGTCATGATTTCGGTGCGGTGCATGCGCAACCGGGCGATGGCCTGGCGCGCCTGCGTCTGCTCGGCAACCGTCATCTGCTCGAAGTCCTTCTTCCGCAGCACCTCGTCGGCATTCGCCGTGTAGGTGGCGTCAACCTCCAGGTCTTCCTTCTTCTGGCGCTGGTTCTCGGACTGCTGCTTGTCGAACATCGCTTCGGCAAGCCGGCGGAAACCTGCCTTCTTGGCCTCCTCGGGCGCATTGCGGGCCACCTGGTGGAAGAACAGCTGCATCAGCTGCTCCAGCATCTTCGGCTTCTTCCAGAACACGTGGAAGGCCTGGTCGAACAGCTCGCGCTGGTCGCGCCGCTTCACGAAAACGGCGTGCAGGGTCCAGTAGAAGTCATCCCGCGTCTTGAGCGAGCCGGACTGGGCGGCATCCAGCGCGTCGAGCACGGCACCCGGCCCCACCGGAATGCCCGCCTCGCGCAGCACGCGGGCGAAATGCATGATGTTCTCCGCCAGCCGGCCCGACAGCGGGCGCTGGTTCTCGTTGGCGGGGCTGGAGAACGGGTTCTGCATGGCCCTTACGTGTGCGACATCGTCCGGATTTCATCCTTGATCTGGTCGAGGATGCGCTTGGCCTCGGTGCCCTGCATGCGGCTGATGTCATCCTGGTACTTGAGCAGCACACCCAGCGTATCATTCACCATCTGCGGGTCGAGCGACATGGCGTCGAGCTCGTGCAGTGCGGTCACCCAGTCCAGCGTCTCGGCCACGCCCGGCGACTTGTAAAGGTCGCCGCCGCGCAGCGCCTGCACGAACAGAACGACTTCCCTGGCAAGCGCGTCCGACGCCTTGGGACGACGCGCCTTGACGATCTCGAGTTCGCGCTTGGCATCCGGGTAGCCAACCCAGTGATAGAGGCAACGCCGCTTCAGGGCGTCATGCACTTCGCGGGTGCGGTTCGACGTGATGATCACGATGGGCGGCTCCTCGGCCCTGATGGTCCCGAGCTCCGGAATGGTCACCTGATAGTCGGACAGCACTTCCAGCAGGAAGGCCTCGAAGGCTTCGTCGGTGCGGTCCAATTCGTCGATCAGCAGCACCGGCGCCTGGCCCTTTGGTGCTTCCAGCGCCTGCAGCAGCGCCCGCTTGATCAGGAACTTCTCGGCGAAGATGTCATTGCCCATTCGCTCGCGGTCAAGCTCGCCCGCAGCTTCCGCCAGCCGGATCTCGATCATCTGCGCGGAATAGTTCCACTCATAGACGGCCGAGTTGATGTCGAGTCCCTCGTAGCACTGCAGGCGGATGAGCTTGCGGCCCAGCGTCTCGGCCAGCACCTTGGCGATCTCGGTCTTGCCGACACCCGCCTCGCCCTCGAGAAACAGCGGGCGCCCCATCTTCAGCGACAGGAAAACCACCGTCGCCAGGTCACGCCCCGCGATATAGCCGGTGGAGCGCAGGAGCGTCACGGTCTCGTCGATGCTGGTCGGCAGTTTGCAGGTCATTGGTCACTCCACCCTGTGGTGCCCCTCGCGAGGGGAAAATAGAAAAAGGCCCGCGACCGATGCGCGGGCCTTTCTCACGCAATCGTCAAGCTTACTTCGCCGCGTCCACGGCGCGCTTCGCCATGACCGTAATCAAATGCGCACGGTAATCGGCGGAGGCATGCAGATCGCTCGAGATGTCCTTGGCCGAAACCTTGACACCGTTGAGCGAGCCAGAGGCAAAACCGTTGCCCAGTGCCGCTTCCACGTCCTTCGAGCGGA
This sequence comes from Pseudomonadota bacterium, assembly GCA_041163105.1. Lineage (GTDB taxonomy): Bacteria > Pseudomonadota > Alphaproteobacteria > Rhizobiales > Aestuariivirgaceae > Aestuariivirga. Next base: position 5,679 of record JBEARP010000144.1, on the reverse strand, counting down.
ACACACCCGAGCCCGCACCGGTCACCGCAGCGCGAACGCCGCCCGCCGTGTCGGCCACGAACACGCCGATCATGGCATAGCGCGAGGCCGGGTTGGGGAACTTGGCGTAGCCTGCCTTCTTGGGCAGCGGGAACTCGACAGCCGTCACCACCTCGCCGTCTTCGAGTGCCGTCGAGAACATGCCGGTGAAGAAGTCGTCCGCCGCGATCTTGCGGGCATTGGTGTGGATGGTGGCGCCGAGCCCGACGCAGGCCGCGGGATAGTCCGCCGCCGGGTCGTTGTTGGCAACCGAGCCGCCGATCGTGCCCTTGTGGCGCACGTGGGGGTCGCCGATGTTGGCGGCAAGCCCGGCCAGAGCCGGGATCGCCTTCTTGACGTCGGCGCTGGCGGCCACTTCGGCGTGGGTCGTGCCCGCCTTGATGACCAACGATGAGCCGAGCGACACGCCGCTGTTCTTCAGCGCGCCGAGGTCGATGATGTCGGAGGGCGAGGCAAGGCCCTGCTTCATCGTCGGGATCAGCGTCATGCCGCCTGACATGTACTTGGCATCGGGTTTCGCCTTTGCCGCTTTCACCGCGTCGTCAACCGAGGCGGGGCGATGGTAATTGAAGTTTTCCATGTGTCTGGTCCTCCCGCCTTATTCCGCAGCCTTCTTGAGGTGCTGCAACTGGTTCCACACGACGAGCGGCGTTGCCGGCATCGGCACGTCCTTCACGCCCAGTGCATCCGTCACCGCGTTCATGATCGCGGGCGGAGAGCCAATGGCGCCGGCCTCGCCGCAGCCCTTCATGCCGAGCGGGTTGCTCGGGCACGGGGTGCAGGTGAAGCCGAGGTTGAAGGACGGAACGTCCGCCGCGCGCGGCATCTGGTAGTCCATGTAGGAACCGGTCACGAGCTGGCCCGACTCCTTGTCATAGACACAGCCCTCGATCAGCGCCTGGCCGATGCCCTGGGTGATGCCGCCATGCACCTGGCCTTCGACGATCATCGGGTTGATGACGTTGCCGAAGTCGTCGACCGCCGTGAAGTTGGCGACCGTGGTGACGCCCGTCTCGCCGTCGATCTCGACTTCGGCGATGTGAACGCCGGCCGGGAACACGAAGTTGGACGGGTCATGGAAGGCGCTCTCCTTCAGGCCCGGCTCGATTTCCGCCGAGTTGAACTTGTGCGCGACATAGGCCGACAGCGCCACTTCGCCGAAGGCCATCTTCTTGTCGGTGCCCTTCACGGTGAAGGTGCCGTTCTTGAACTCGATGTCATCGACCGAGCTTTCCATGACGGCGGCGGCGATGCGCTTGGCCTTGGCCTCGACCTTGTCGAGCGCCTTGGAGATCGCCGTCATGCCGACAGCGCCCGAGCGCGAGCCGTAGGTGCCCATGCCGAACTGCACCTTGTCGGTGTCGCCATGGACGATCGCCACGTTGTTGATGTCGACGCCGAGGCGGTCCGACACCAGCTGCGCAAAGGTCGTCTCGTGGCCCTGGCCGTGGCTGTGGGAGCCCGTGAGGACCTCCACCGTGCCGACCGGGTTGACGCGGACTTCAGCCGACTCCCACAAGCCCACGCCGGCACCCAGCGAACCAACCGCCGCCGACGGCGCGATGCCGCAGGCTTCGATGTAGGCCGAGTAGCCGAGGCCGCGGAAATTGCCCTTGGCGGCGGAGGCCTTCTTGCGGGCCGGGAAGCCCTTCACGTCGGCGATTTCCATGGCCTTGTCGAGGGCGGCGGCGTAGTCGCCCGCGTCGTAGCACATGATCACCGGCGTCTGGTGCGGGAACTGGGTGATGAAGTTCTTCCGGCGGAACTCGGCCGGGTCCATCTTCAGTTCGCGCGCCGCCGTCTCGACGATGCGTTCCACCACATAAGTGGCTTCCGGACGGCCAGCGCCACGATAGGCGTCGACCGGGGCCGTGTTGGTGTAGATCGCGTCCACTTCCGCGTAGATCGCCGGGATGTTGTACTGGCCCGACAGCAGTGTGGCGTAGAGATAGGTCGGCACGCAGGACGAGAAGGTCGAAAGATACGCACCCATCGCCGCCTTGGTATGAACCTTGAAGCCGATGATCTTGCCGGAAGCGTCCGTCGCCATCTCGGCATGGGTGACGTGGTCACGGCCATGCGCGTCGGCGAGGAAGCTCTCGGTGCGCTCGGCCGTCCACTTCACCGGGCGACCGCCCACGAACTTGGAGGCCCAGACGCAGACCACTTCTTCCGCGTAGATGAAGATCTTGGAGCCGAAGCCACCACCCACGTCCGGGGCGATGACGCGCAGCTTGTGCTCGGGAGCGAGGCCATGGAAGGCCGAGATCACGAGGCGGGCCACATGCGGGTTCTGGCTGGTGGTGTAGAGCGTGTAGTGCTCGGCACCCGTGTCGTAATAGCCAATGGCCGCGCGCGGCTCCATGGCGTTGGGGATCAGGCGGTTGTTGACGAGGTCGATCTTGGTGACGTGCGCGGCCTTCTTGAAGGCGGCGTCCGTCGCGGCCTCGTCGCCGATCGACCAGTTGTAGACGCGGTTGTCGGGCGCAACGTCATGGATCTGCGCCTTGTGGCCCATGGCCTCGGCCACGTCCACCACATGCGGCAGCACGCCGTAGTCCACTTCCACCGCAGCGGCGGCGGCCTTGGCGAGATCGCGCGTCTCGGCGATCACCACGGCCACGTGGTCGCCCACGTAGCGTACCTTGCCGAGGGCGAGGATCGGATGCGGGCCGGCCTTCATCGGCGAGCCGTCCTTCGAATGGATCATCCAGCCGCAGATCAGGCCGCCCAGCTTGGTGGCTGCCACGTCATCGCCGGTGAACACGCCGACGACGCCCGGCATCTTCTTGGCCTTGGACGTATCGATCTTCTTGATGGTGGCATGCGCGTGGGGGCTGCGCACGAAATAGGCGTAGGTCTGCTTGGGCAGATTGATGTCGTCGGTGTAGTTGCCCTTGCCGGTGAGGAAGCGATGGTCTTCCTTGCGCTTGACGCGGGCGCCGATGCCGGTTCCGTTATCCATGTCTTCGGTCCTCCCCAAAATTACATGTTTGCCGCGCCGGCCTTAACGGCGGCGACGATGTTATGGTAGCCGGTGCAACGACAGATGTTGCCCTCGAGTTCGTGGCGGATGGTATCCTCGCTCAGGTCCTTGCCCAGGCGGTTCACCATGTCGATGGAGGCGATCACCATGCCGGGCGTGCAGAAGCCGCACTGCAGGCCGTGGTTGTCGCGGAAGGCTTCCTGCATCGGGTGCATCTTGCCGTCCTCGGCGAGACCTTCGACGGTCGTCACCTCGGCGCCGTCATGGCCGATGGCCAGAGCGGTGCAGGATTTCACGGCCTTGCCGTTCACCAGCACGACGCAGGCGCCGCACTGGCTGGTGTCGCAGCCGACATGGGTGCCGGTCAGTCCGAGCTTCTCGCGGATGAATTCGACCAGCAGCGTGCGGCCTTCGACGTCGCCACACACGGCCTCGCCGTTCACCTTCATGGAAATAGCAGGCATTTGGGTCCTCCCGATTTGGACTCCCGCAGCCGATGGCGCGCTCAACCGAACGCCACCCCGGACCCGGGAATTCTCTGATTGCCGGTGCGCATACTCAACCGCGAATCCGGAACCGTCAAGGGTTGCAGAGACCTCCCGAACGAGAAAAAAGTCATATGACTCAATGATGTTGCAGCGCACACGCCAATCCGCCGCAGCAACTGTGCCGTAGATGCTCTGAAACCCGCCAATGTAGGGAACCGCCATGCGCCTGATCATGTGCCTGCTCGCCGTTTTCCTGACCCTCTCGCTGCCGGCCCGCGCCGAGCAGCTGTCGCCCCAGGACGAGGCCGACTTCCGCGCCATCATCACCGACCAGATCGACGCCTTCCGGGCGGATGACGGGGCCCGCGCCTACAGCCATGCGGCCCCGATGATCCGTCAGATCTTCCCCGATCCGGACCGCTTCATGGGCATGGTGAAACAGGGCTACCCGCCGGTCTACCGCCCCCAGTCCTACAGTTTCGGCAAGGCCGGCTTCTCCGCTTCCGGCCGGCCGATCCAGAAGGTCACCATCGTCGGCCCGGACGGGCTGACCTATGAGGCGATCTATACCATGGAGCGCCAGCCCAACGGCACCTGGCAGATCAACGGCTGCGCGCTGGTCAGGTCACCCGACATAAGCGCCTGAGGTCCGCCCCCACCCCAATACCATCACCTTGCGCGGACTTGATCCGCGCATCCTTTTCCGCAGCCACAAAAGAGGACGCCCGGGTCGAGCCCGGGCGAGGTGAAGCGAGGGAATCCCATCGCCGGGTCAACGAACTCGGTTAGGTTCATTCCATGCCCGCCCCTGCCCGCCTCTCCCGCAACAGCCTCCTCCTCTTGGCAACCATCATTGCCGTCACCGCGCTCACCCTCTGGCTGATGGGCAGGGTCCCGATCTGCAAATGCGGCTACGTCAAGCTGTGGGAGGGCGAGGTCAACAGCGCGGGCAATTCCCAGCACATCGCCGACTGGTACTCCGCCTCTCACATCATCCACGGTTTCATCTTCTACGGCCTGCTCTGGCTGGTCGCGCGCCGGCTGCCCATCGGCACGCGCCTCGGCATCGCCACCGTCCTCGAGGCTGCATGGGAGATTTTCGAGAACACGCCCTTCATCATCAACCGCTATCGCGAGGCCACCATCTCGCTCGACTACTTCGGCGACAGCGTGCTCAACTCCGCCTCCGACATTTTGATGATGGTCCTCGGTTTCTGGCTCGCCAGCCGCCTGCCCGTCTGGCTCACCGTGCTGATCGCCATCGCGCTGGAACTGTTCGTGGGGTTCATGATCAGGGACAACCTCACGCTCAACATCATCATGCTGGTCTGGCCCCTCGACGCGATCCGCCAGTGGCAGATGGGGGCAGCCCCGCAGTGAGCCTGCGGGCGGGGAATAAACAGATTCACGATGTCAATCAGCAGAAGGCACTTAAGGGTTTTGTTCCTAGCATAGGCGGACTCGAAAGTCAAGGACTGTTTTCCTTTCACAGGGCCCCACACCCATTCCCTTCGAAATTCACCTTGCCACGACTTGACCGGGGCATCTTTTTGCGCCGCCCCCAAAAAGTATCGCCGGGTCAAGCCCGGCGAAGGTGAATGAGAGGAAACGCGCCCTACGCCCTCAAGGCCGAAGGCGGCCGCCCGTAGCGGGCCCGGAAGTTCCGCGAGAACAAGGGCAGGGATGAAAAGCCGCAGGCCACCGCGATCTCCCGCATGCTCATGGTGGAATAGGTGATCAGCCGCTCCGCCTTCTCCAGCCTCAGCTTCAGGTAGAACCCCATCGGGCGCTCGCCCAGCTTCTCCGCGAAGAGCCGCTCCATCTGCCGGACCGAAATCCCCGCGAGTGCGGCCAGCGCCTGCGCCTGCAGAGGGTCCTCCCCCTGCTCCTCCATGGCGGTGATGATCCTCAGCAGCCGCGCGTCCGTGGTGCCATAGCGCGCCGCCGCCGGAAGCCGCGCCTGTGCGGGCTGCTCGGCCGAGCGGTAATGGACGAGCTGGTCCGCCACCAGCACGGCGAGAGGTCTCCCCAGCAACCGCCCTATCCAGTCCAGCATCATGTCGATGGCCGCGGCTCCGCCCGCACAGGTCATCCGGTCCCGATCTGTCACGTAGAGTGCCTGCTCGGCCTGCACCTTCGGAAAACTCTCGCGGAAGCCCGGCAGGC
>JBEARP010000143.1:0-6996 GCA_041163105.1 Pseudomonadota bacterium | reverse complement strand
TGCAGCTCAGTCTTGTCGTCACCCAGACCTGGGGCTTCACATCGGCCTTGAGCACCGCCAGCATCCTCCCCGCTTTCCTCTTCGTCCTCCTCGTCCAGCGCCACCTGGTGCGAGGCCTGACAATGGGGCTGACGAAGGGGTGAGGCAGAGCCCTTGTCCACCAACTTCCACCAACTTCCACCAACTTCCACCAACTTCCACCAACTTCGCCCACTTCACCATGCCTGGGCTTGACCCGGGCATCCTCTTACGCCGTCACAAAAGAAGATCGCCGGGACAAGCCCGGCGATGATGACGATTATCAAAACCCAATTTCGGAGGATGCGCCTTTCTAACACAGCGAGCGCGCGCTGTCAAGGACTTTCTTCCTTGTCTAGACTTTCAGGTCCAGAAACTCCGGCAGGTGGAAGCTCATCTTCGCATAGGCCGGCAGCGCATCCTCCGCCGCCGTCCGCGTTGACGTCAGCAGCACGGCGTTATGCGGCGGCACCGGCTTCGAAGGCTCCTTCGGCACCACGTCCTTCAGCACATCCGCCACCCGCCTTGCGATCGCTGGTGCCGGATCGATGTAGCGCACCACCCAGGGCTCCACCTTCGCCAGTTCGTCGGCCAGCAGCGGATAATGGGTGCAGCCCAGCACCACCACGTCGGTGCGCTTGGGTCCCTCCTCAACGAACACCGGTGCGATTTCCGCTTTCAGTTCCTCGAGGTCCACCGGCACGCCCTTCAGCTTGCGCTCAGCCATCTCGGCCAGTTTCGGCGCACCATGCAGCGTCACATGGCAATGCGAGGCGAAGTCGTGGATCAGCGTGTGCGTATATTCGCGCCTCACCGTCCCCGGCGTCGCCAGCACCCCGATGATGTGCGACTTCGACTGTGCAGCAGCAGGCTTGATTGCCGGAACAGTGCCGACGAAGGGAACCTTGAAGGTCTCGCGCAACTGCGCCAGCGCGATGGTCGAGGCCGTGTTGCAGGCGATCACCACGATGTCAGGCTCCGCACGCTCGATCAGCTTGGCCATCACGAAAAGGATACGCTGCACCAGCGCCTGTTCTTCCCACGCGCCATATGGGAAGGCAGCATTGTCGGCTGAATAGACCAGATGCGCGAAGGGCAGTTCGTGCCGCACCGAGCGCGCCACGGTGAGCCCGCCCATGCCACTGTCGAACAGCAGGATGCGCGGCTGGCTCATCCCTCGTCGCGCTCCCGCTCGGCGCGCTCCTGCTCGCGCTGCTCCTTGCGCTTCTCGTGGGCGCGGGTGAGCGCGGAGACGATGCCCCGCAGCGAGCGCACTTCCTGCTCCATCAGCTGGGCGCGCCCGAAGATGTTGCGGATGTTGATCATCATGCCGGGCTTCTTGGCCTCGGTCTTGAAGAAGCCTGCCACGTCGAGTTCATGCTCGAGGTGGTCGAAGAAGCCGAACAGCTCCTCCTTGGTGGCGGGCCGCGTGTCCGGCGTCTGCAGGCCGGGCCCTTCGAGGGCGGGAAGCTCAGGCGTCTTTTGTCCTAAGGTCTCCGCCTGGTCCTTGTACCATTCATAGCTCATCAGCAGCACCGCCTGCGCGATGTTGATCGAGGCGAAGGCGGGGTTGACGGGCGCGGTCACGATCACGTCGGCCCGCGAGATCTCCTCGTTGGAAAGCCCCGTGCGCTCGCGCCCGAACAGGATCGCCACCTTTTCGCCGCGCGCCACGCGGGCGCGCATGTCGTCGCCCGCCTGTTCGGGCGTGATCACTTCCTTGATCATGCCGCGCGGCCTCGCGGTTGTCGCATAGACGTAGGTCACGTCCTTGAGGCAGTCCTCGAGCGACTCGTGGACGGAAGCCTTCTCGATGATCCAGTTGGCACCGGATGACGAGGTCAGCGCCTTCTCGTTCGGCCAGCCATCGCGGGGGTCGACGAGGCGCATTTCGTGCAACCCGAAATTGGCCATGGCACGCGCCGCCGTGCCGATGTTCTCACCGAGCTGCGGGCTCACCAGCACCGCGATGGGCGCAGGCCCCAGCACCTGATTCTTCGTCTTGTCGGTTCCAGCCATGATGGATGGGAATTAGCGAAATTGCCTTCTTCACGCCAGAGCGTTGATCCAGGGTGGCAAGTGGCGACCCGCACTACCAGAGTGCGCTTGTCCGCGGCGCCGGGCTGGCGCAGCGTCAATTTCTAACGCGTCGTGACGTGCCGTGCCGCTTTCTCGAACCAGGGAGACGCCCCGATGAGCAAGTACCGCGCCAACCTGCCGCAACTGGGCGGCCAGGCCTTTCTTTCCGACAGCGGCCTCGAGACCACGCTGATCTTCCTCGAGGGGATCGACCTCCCCTTCTTCGCAGCCTTCCCGCTGCTTGAAACACCGGAGGGCCAGGAGGCTCTCGGCCGCTACGTCGAGCGCCATCTGGGCATCGCGCTCCGCGACGGCAGGGGCTTCATCCTCGACACGCCCACGTGGCGCTCCAACACCGATTGGGGCGCCAAGATGGGCTACACGCCAGACGACCTCGACCGGATCAACCGCAAGGCGGTCGCAGCGGCCCTCGCCGTCCGCTCTCGCGCCGAGACCGCGGCCACCCCCATCGTCATCAATGGCGTGTTCGGACCGCGCGGCGATGGCTACCGGCCGGAGAGCCTGATGACGGCCGAGGAGGCTTGCGCCTATCACCTCCCCCAGATGACCAGCTTCGCGGAAGCCGGCGCCGACATGGCCAGCGCCCTGACCATGACCCATGTCGGCGAAGCTGCCGGCATCGCCCGCGCCGGCCAGATGGCGGGACTGCCGGTCGTCGTCTCCTTCACCGTCGAGACCGACGGCCGCCTGCCCACAGGCCAGACGCTGGGCGAAGCCATCCTCGAAACCGATGCGGCCACCGGTGCTGCACCTGTCTACTACATGGTGAACTGCGCCCACCCCGATCACTTCCGTGGCGGGCTCGACAGCGGCGCGGGCTGGATGAGCCGCGTGCGCGGCATCCGTGCCAATGCCTCGCGCCAGAGCCACGCCGAACTCGACGTGGCAACCGAACTCGATGCCGGCGATCCCGTGGAACTCGGCGCCGACTATCTGCGCCTCTTGGCCCAGCACCCGCAGATCAACGTGATGGGTGGCTGCTGCGGCACCGACCACCGCCACATTGCGGAAATCTCGGCAGCCCTTGCGGCCAGCCAGCGCGTAGCGTTCTGAAACGGGCCTAGCCGCGCCCGTCCAGCCGCCGCGCTGTGCGCAGTTCCGGGAACCAGCGCGACCAGAAGAAGGCCACCCCCATGGTACCGGCACCGCCCAGCGCCACCGCCGCCACTGCCCCGATCCACGCCGCCACGGTTCCCGCCCGGAACTCGCCCAGCTCGTTGGAGGCCCCGATGAACACCCGGTTCACGGCATTGACGCGACCCCTCACCTCGTCCGGCGTCCACAGCTGCAGCAGCGTCTCGCGAATGTAGACGCTCACCATGTCGCAGGCGCCCATCAGCACCAGCGCCGCGATGGACAGCGGCACGGAGGTGGAAAGCCCGAACACCAGGGTGAAGAAGCCGAACAGCGCCACGAAGATGAACAGGATGCGCCCGGCATGGTCCTTGATGCCATAACGCGCGAGGTAGAGCGCCATCGCCACGGCCCCCACGCCCGGGGCGGCGCGCAGCAGCCCGAGCCCCCACGGCCCGACGTCGAGAATGTCGCGCGCATAGACCGGCAGCAACGCCACAGCCCCGCCGAGCAGAACGGCGAACAGGTCGAGCGAAACGGCCCCCAGCACGATCTTCTCGTGCCGGATGAAGGCGAAGCCCGCGAACAGCGTGCCCAGCGTCGTTTCCTCGGCTGGCGTCTCCCGGGTCTGCGGCACGCGACCCATGGCGACCACCAGCAGTGCCGCGATCACCACCAGCGCAAGCGCCACGCCATAGGCCACCTCGCCGGCCAGCCCGTACAGCAGTCCGCCCGCCACTGGCCCGGCAATGTTCGCCAGTTGCCAGATCATTGTGGTGAGCGAAATCGCATGCGCAATCGCCTCCTTCGGCACGAGGTTGGGGGCAAGCGCATCGGAGGCCGGGTTCATGAAGGCCCGCGCCACGCCCAGCACTGCGAGAATGCCGAAGACGGGCGTCACGTCAGAAGGCTTCGAGAGCGTGAACAGCAGCAGCCCCAGCGCGCACACGGCCTCGAGCGTCAGGCAACTGGCCATGATCAGGCGACGGTTGAAGCGATCGGCAACAAGCCCCGTCACCAGCACCAGCAGCAAGGGCGGCAGGAACTGCACGAGGCCGACATAGCCGAGGTACAGCGGGTCACGGGTGATGTCATAGATCTCCCAGCCCACCGAAACGGACATGATCTGCACCGCGAAGGACGCGCAGCCAATGGCGATCCAGTAGAGAACGAACTTGGGGTGCCGCAGCGCATTGTGCTCGGCCGAGGCGCGAAGCGTTGTCATGAGTGGGCTAGGCCGCCCTGTCCTGCCGCTCCACCACCCGCTGCAGCAGCTGCATGTAGTGGCGGAACTCCGGGGTCTCAACACCGGGCTTCTTGCCCTCGTCGTCCCAGATGCGAACGCGCACGGCTTGCCTGTGGAAGGGGTTCGTCTCGAACTCTGCCACCTCCTCCGCACTCATCGGCCCGCCCTGCAGCATCAGCGTGTGCTTGGAAGCCTCCGACAGCCGATCATAATAGCCCTTGTCGGTGGCGCAGAGATAACGCTTGGCGGGCACGTGAAGCCGCACGCATTCGGTGATGACCGGCGGGAAGAACGGGGCCAGCACCTTGGCGCCCGACTCCTCATGATAGTTGTCTTGCGCGTCACCCAGCGACATGGGGCCGAACTCGGAGGTGTAGTGGCCGATGTCATGCAGCAATGCCGCTGCGACGAGTTCCTCTGGTGCCCCTTCGGCTTCTGCCAGCACCGCACCCTGCAGCATGTGCTCCGACATGGAAACCTGCTCGCCGAGATAGGACTCGGCACCGCGGCGCTCGAAGATGTCCGCGATGAATGCCACGATGTTGGAGCGGTCGAGCTTCGGCGCGGTCATTGCAGCAGTCCTTCTTCCTCGATGGCCGAGAGTGTGGAGTAGAGTCCGTCCTTGTCGGCGTAGCACCCCTGCAGCCAGCGCTTGCCGGTGCCGGAAAAGCTCTTGCGCGCATGCAGCACGCGGGTGTTGTCGACGATGAACAGCTCACCCGGTTTCAGCTTGAAGGTGACCTCCATGGCGGGGTCCTCGATCAGCTCCGCGAAGCGTCGGTAGGCGGCGTAGTAATCCGCCATGTCTTCATAAGGGACGTCCGTCGCCGCCGCCAGCGAACGGTTGTTGAAGCGGATGGCGATCAGTTCGCCATCCGGCCCAAGCTCGATCATCGGCCGCTTTGACCGAAGTCGCACGCCTGCCGAGCCTTCATAGGCGAAGCGTGCCGCGTGGCCCGACAGCAGCTCGAAACCTTTCGGGTTCTCCGCCTTCAGTCGCTCTACCACCTTGAAGCCGTCGACGACGATGGAGTCGCCGCCCTCCACCGAGTTCTCGAGGCAGGCCAGAATCTGCAAGGTGGGCACCGGATCGCGGTACGGATTGTCGGTGTGGGCCTGAAGCCCGAGGTTGGTGTAGGCGAGGTTGTTGGGGTTCACCTCGGCCCGCACCTCGAAGAAACGGCCGTAATTGGTCTCGCGCACATAGCCGAAGAGTTCCGCCACCTTGCACAGCGTGCCGGGCTCGGTTGGGGTGTCCGTCATCACCGCGAAACCAAGGCGGCGCACGGCGGCCAGCCAGCGGCCCAGCGCGCGGCGGTCCTTGGTGACGTCGGCCCAGCTTTCGGAAGGAATGCTGTTCAGCAGCCGGGAGTCCCAGCGCTCGATCTCCTTGCCCGTCCAGCCCGGTGGCCGCGTCTCGTGGCGGTCATAGGCGTGCCGGGCCAGCCAGCCGCCGTCAAAATCGATGCTCCGGCCTTCCGGCTCGAAGCGCAGCGACAGGGTGCCGCCCACAGCCTTCGCCTCGGCGATCATCGTCTCTGCTGGAATGTCGAGGATGGTGATCAGCCGCTGGCCGTTGCCGGGGCTTCGGGTCGTGTCGTCCCGGGCATTGTCGCGGAGCCACAGGGCGTGGAAGCGATGGCGCTCGGCCCCCAGCGAAACCTCGACGGCGGCCCCGCCGTCGATCACCTTCGCCTCCGAAACCTGCATGGAATCCCTCCCCGAACCAGCCGCGCCCGGCGGAACACTGGACCCGCAGCCGGTGCAATTTCAAGCCCTTGAACCGTGACGGGGGCATGACATCTTCGCCTACAGTCTGAATTGCCGCCCTCCCATGGGGCTGCTATAGGCGGTGCACCAAATACCGCAGCGCAACAGAAGGCTTTCCCCATGGCGAAGATCAAGGTCCAGAACCCGGTTGTCGAGTTGGACGGCGACGAGATGACCCGCATCATCTGGGACCTCATCAAGAAGAAGCTGATCCTGCCCTACCTGGACGTGGACCTGCACTATTACGATCTCTCGGTGGAAAACCGCGACCGGACCGACGACCAGGTTACGGTCGACTCCGCTCACGCCATCAAGAAATACGGCGTCGGCGTGAAGTGCGCCACCATCACGCCGGACGAGGCCCGCGTGAAGGAGTTCCACCTCAAGCAGATGTGGAAGTCACCCAACGGCACGATCCGCAACATCTTGGGCGGCGTGATCTTCCGCGAGCCGATCATCTGCAAGAACGTGCCACGCCTCGTGCCGGGCTGGACCCAGCCCATCATCATCGGCCGCCATGCCTTCGGCGACCAGTACCGCGCCACCGACTTCACCTTCCCCGGCAAGGGCACGCTCACCGTCAAGTTCGTCGGCGAAGACGGCACGGTGATCGAGAAGGAAGTGTTCAAGGCCCCCGGTGCCGGCGTTGCCATGGCCATGTACAACCTCGACGAGTCGATCAAGGAATTCGCCCGCGCCTCGTTCAACTATGGCCTGATGCGCAATTACCCGGTCTATCTCTCGACCAAGAACACCATCCTCAAGGCCTATGACGGCCGCTTCAAGGA
>JBEARP010000142.1:0-10310 GCA_041163105.1 Pseudomonadota bacterium | reverse complement strand
AGCCCCTGAACACGCCTTTGCCACTATGATGGATCTGGCTCGTCTTGCCGTGCATCTGTGCAGGCGCACGCACCACCTTGCCACCGAAGGTTTGACCCATGGACTGTAGGCCGAGGCACACCCCGAACACCGGGATCGTCTCGGACGCCTTCTTGATCAGTTCGAGACAGATGCCCGCTTCGTTGGGTGTTGCCGGGCCGGGCGAGATGACGATGGCCTCAGGCTGGGCCGAGATGACCTGTCCAACGCTGATCTTGTCATTCCGGTGAACGACCGTCTCGGCACCGATGTCACCGAGGAAGTGATAGAGGTTCCAGGTGAAGCTGTCGTAATTGTCGATGAGGATGATCATTGCGCCCTCCCGGCACGTCCGGCGAAGCGTACGGCCTCTTCGGCGGCGCGGAACAGGGCCTTGGCCTTGTTCACGCATTCCTGGTGCTCGCTCTCGGGCACGCTGTCGGCGACGACGCCGGCGCCTGCCTGCACGTACATTTTGCCGTCCTTGACGATGGCCGTGCGCAGCACGATGCAGGTGTCCATTTCGCCGTCGGCCGAGAAATAGCCCACGCAGCCTGCATAGACGCCGCGCTTGTTCTTCTCGAACTCGTCGATGATCTCCATGGCCCGCACCTTCGGAGCCCCCGACACGGTGCCGGCAGGGAAGCCTGCGACCAGTGCGTCGATTGCATCGAACTTGCCCGAGAGCTTGCCCTCGACGTTCGACACGATGTGCATCACCTGGCTGTAGTATTCCAGAATGAACTGGTCGGTGACCTTGATCGAACCGATGTCGGCCACCCGACCCACATCGTTGCGGCCGAGGTCAAGCAGCATCAGGTGTTCCGCGCGTTCCTTGGGGTCGGCTAGAAGTTCGGCGGCCAGTGCGCGATCTTCGGCGGGCGTGGCGCCGCGACGGCGGGTTCCCGCGATCGGGCGGATCGTGACCTTGCCGTCGCGCACGCGGACGAGGATCTCTGGGCTCGAGCCGATGACTGAGAAACGGTCGAAGTCGAGGTAGTAGAGGAAGGGCGAAGGGTTCACCCGGCGTAGCGAGCGGTACAGCGCGAAGGGCGGCAGCGAGAACTCGGTCTCGAAGCGCTGCGAGAGGACGACCTGGAAGATGTCACCTGCCGCGATGTACTCTTTCGCCTTCAGCACCATCGCCTTGTATTCATCAGGGCTGGTGTTGGAGCGCGGAGAACCAATGGGCGAGAGGTCGGCGCCCTTCAATGCGAGGTCGAGAGGGCGGTCTAGCGCATCCACCACTTCGCCAATTCGCTCGCTGGCGCGCGCGTAGGCCGCCTTGGCCGAGACGCCCGGCGCGGGATAAATGGGGGAAGTTACCGTGACTTCGTCGCGCACGCTGTCGAAGATCGCCATGACCGTAGGCCGGATCATCATGGAGTCAGGCAAGCCCAGCGTATCGGGGTTGGGCTCGGGCAATTCCTCCATGAAGCGCACCATGTCGTAGCCCATGTAACCGAAGACGCCGGCGGCCATGGGTGGCGCGTCTTCCGCCAGCTTTATGCGGCTTTCGGCAAGGAGCGTGCGGAGCGACTGGAGCGGGTGGAGCCCCGTGTCCTCGAAGAATCCGTCGGGATCGAGCGAGGCCTTGCGGTTGATTGAGGCCTTGCCGTTCTCGACTTTCCAGATCAGGTCCGGGTTCAGCCCAATGATCGAGTAGCGGCCGCGCACTGCGCCCCCCTCCACCGACTCGAGCAAGAAGGAGTAACGGGCGTTGCGGGCGAGCTTCAGCTTGGCTGAGACCGGCGTTTCGAGGTCAGCGACAAGCCTGGTCGATACGATCTGCGCTTCGCCCTTTTCATAGGCGAGGGCGAAGCTTTCGTAGTCGGGCGAGATGATCATGGCGATGTTCCGGCAAAGTGGTCACGGGGGCTCAGTTGGTCTGTGGTCCCGAGATCTGTTGCCAGAGGGTTTCATTGACGCTCACGCCCGCCTGATCCTTCAGGGCTGCCAGATAGGCGTCGAGAAGGTTGCCGGACACCTGCGGTTCGAGCCGCTGGGCGAGGCTCTTGGCATCCGGCGAGTTGACGTCGAAGGCCGGAAGCAGAACGGGTTCCGACTGCATGACCCGCGCACCCTTGCCATCAGCCTCAACCGCATAGGCAAAGCCGTTGTCCGGCACCGAGAACAGCGCCAGCACGGCAGCGCGATTGAAGCCGTCGCCCTGTTCGGTACGTTTCAGACCCTGAGCCGTCTGGACCTGTGCCTTCACTTCGGCGGCGAGGTCTTCCAGCTTGGCACCGGCGCGGGCCCGTTCCACCAGTTTCTTGGCCTTCTCTTCCGACAGCGCGCGGACCTTGGCGGCGACCACGGCGGCGCGAGCCTGATCCTTCACCTGGTCAAGCGGCTTGAGGGCCGCAGGGACAACTTCGCGCACCTCGTACCAGACATAGCCATTGTCCAGCGATATCGCATCGTTCTCGACGCCGACATCGCTCGAGAAGGCGGCCTTCAGCACGTCATCCTTGTGCGGGATGACGACAGCAGCGCCGGCCTTGTCGTTGCCCTGGGCGTCGGTTGCGGCGACCAGCTGGAAGGGGATGCCAGCCTTGCCTGCGATCTCCTCGAAGTTCGTCTGCGCCGCGCGGGCATCCTCGACGGCGTCATAGGTGGACTGGATCTGCTCCATGGCCTGTTCAAGCTTGAGGCGGTCGGACAGTTGCTCCTTGACCGCATCGAGGGTGGACTGTTGCTCTGGTGTGATCGAGACGGCCTTTAGCAGCGCAGTGGACAATGCGCCCTTGACGGGATCGCTCACTGCACCCTGGGCCAGCGCGAAGGCGGCATCGGCAATGGCCGGGTCGACGAAGTCGGTCTTGGTCTTGTCGGCGAAGGTTATATCGGCCTCGGTGAACCCGCGCTCCTTGGCCAGCGCCAGGAAATCGGCGCCGCCCGCGAGTTTGGCCTGTGCGGCCTGAGCGTCAGCGAGGCTGGGGAATGTGATCTGCAGGATGGTGCGTTTTTCGGGCGTGAAGAACTCGCCCTTGTACTTGTCGAAGCCCTCCGCAAGGTCCTGGTCGGTGAGGGTGATCTTGGCGGCGATGTCGGCGGGTTCCGCCTTCATGATGGCGACGGCACGAAACTCCGGCGCGGTGTAGGCGGCGGGGTTGGCCTCATATTCCTTCTTGATCTCGTCGTCGGTCGGGGCAGGGACCTCACTGTCGGCCGTGGCGACGATGAAGTATCGCGCGTCCCGCTGCTCGTTGTCGAAGCGGTATTGCGCCTCGAGCAGACCAGCGCTGACCTGCAACCCGCCGCTCGCCGTGGTGGTCAGGGCGTCGCGCAGCAGACGCTCGCGTTCGGCGGCAAAATAGGTCGCTTCGCTATAGCCATTTTCGGCAAGCAACTGCTTGAACCGCCCACTGTCGAACTTGCCGGCCGAATCGGTGAAGGTCGGGTTGGTCATCAGGTCCTGGGCCAGGAAGGTGTTCGACACGCCGAGCTTCAGCTTCTTGGCTTCGCCATCGAGGGCTGCACCCTGGACGAGGTATTCCAGCACACCCTTGTCGATGCCGTAAACCCGAGCCTCTTCCGGGGTGATGCCCTGTCCGGTCTGACGGGAGATCTCCTGCAGCCGGTTCTGAAAGGCCTTGCTGTAGGCTTCCGCGGTGATTTGCTCGCTGCCGACGGTCGCCAGATCGTTCACCGAGGCGAACTTGAAGACGTCGGCGATGCCCCATACGCCAAAGCTCACGGCAAGCAGGCCGATCAAGAGCTTTGCCACCCAACTCTTGGCGGCTTTGCGCATGCTGTCCATCATGTCGAAACGTCCCTTCCAAATCGCGGGCCCCAACGGGCGCGGCGCACTATAGGTAGGCGAACACCCCCTCGCAAGTGCGGGATGCGTCTGCTAAGAGGCTGTTTCGCAAGGGAGTGAGAGCAGTCAATCATGGCAAGTGAAGGGCCGCGGCCACTGGTCGCCGGGAACTGGAAGATGAACGGCAGCGTGGCCATGCTGAAGGAGCCGCGCCTCCTCGCAGCCATGCTCAAGGACGTGAAGCTCAAGGCCGACGTCATGGTCTGCCCGCCGGCGATCCTGGTCCGCCGGGTCAAGTCGGTGCTCAAGGGTTCAAAGATCAAGGTGGGTGGCCAGGATTGCCACTGGAACGCCGCCGGCGCCCATACGGGAGATATCTCCGCCGAGATGCTGAAGGAGGCTGGTTGCTCGGCCGTCATCGTTGGCCATTCAGAACGCCGCACCAACCACGGCGAGACGGACGAGACCGTCAGCAAGAAGGCCAAGGCCGTGCAGAAAGCGGGCCTCAAGGCCATCATCTGCATCGGCGAGACACTTGAAGAGCGCAAGGCCGGAAAGACGCTGGAGGTCGTCACCCGCCAGCTCAAGGGCTCGCTGCCCGAAGGTTCGACGGCCGTCGACACCGTCATCGCCTATGAGCCGGTTTGGGCCATCGGCACCGGCCTCACACCGACCACAGCCGAGGTCTCCGAGGTGCATGCGCTGATCCGCAAGGAACTGGGCGGGCTGATGGGTGCGGACGGGGCCGGGGTGCGCATTCTCTATGGCGGTTCGGTGAAGCCATCAAACGCCGAGGAGTTGATGAGCCAGCCCAACGTGAACGGCGCCCTGGTCGGTGGCGCCAGCTTGAAGGCTGCCGATTTCCTGGGGATTATCAAGGTATTCGCGTGATGTCTGAAATTCCAACCTTAACGAAGCGCAAGCTGCAGGCGCAGGTCATCGGGCCGATCTTTGCCGAGATGGTGGAACAGTTGGGAGAGGAAAAGGCCAGCGCCATCCTGGATGCGGCGATCCGTAAGGCTGCCGTGGCGGAAGGGAAGTATTTTGCCGAGAAGACCGGCGGCAAGACCACCATGGCCGATTTCATCAGGCTCTATGACAACTGGACAGCGGATGGTGCGCTGGAGATGAAGGTCCTGAAGGCCGACGACACGTCGTTCGACTTCGACATCACCCGCTGCCGCTATGCCGAGACCTACAAGGAGATGGGGCTCGGCAAGATCGGGCATCTTCTGTCGTGCAATCGCGACGGCACATTCTGCGAAGGGTATGACCCCAACATCACGCTGGAGCGCAGGCAGACCATCATGGAGGGTGCCTCCTGCTGCACCTTCCGCTACCGCTACAGAACGCCGGAGGCGCCCTAGTTTCGCCACGCTCCGCCGCAACGCTTCGGGGCGTTGGGAGGGAGCTTGATGCGTAAGCTGTTTCTGTCTGCCTGCCTTGTCCTGTCAGCCATGGCTATGCCCGCCGCAGCCCAGGGCGACTGCCTCGCAATTGCCGGACGTGAACCCCGGGTGGTTCCCGCAGCATTCGAACCGGCGAAACTCGCCGCCGAGGAGGTGCGCCTTACCTTTCTTGGCCACGCCAGCTTCATCATCGAAAGCCCCGGCGGCACCCGTATCGTGACAGATTATGCAGGCTATTCCGGCGGTATCCTACCCGATGCGGTGACCATGAACCGCGCCCACACCTCGCATTTCACCGATGCGCCTGATCCGGCAATCAAGCACGTCCTGCGCGGCTGGAACCCGGATGGCGGCCCCGCCGTGCATGACATCGAGGTAGGCGACATCCGCGTGCGCAACGTCACCACGGACATCCGGGGCGGCATGGCCGGTCGGATCAAGGATGGCAATTCGATTTTCGTGTTCGAGGTGGCTGGTCTTTGCATTGGGCACCTCGGGCACCTGCACCACCTTCTGGGGCCGGAGCACGTGGGCTTGATCGGCCGGCTCGATGTCGTCCTGGTGCCGGTTGATGGCGGTTACACGATGGGCCAGGCGGAGATGCTGGAGGTGTTGAAGACGTTGAAGGCCCGGATCGTTATTCCCATGCATTACTTCGGGCCGGCAACCCTTAACCGCTTCATTGCCACGGTTTCCCCGGCCTACGAACTGGAGACGTCTACCACCCCCGAGCGCATCATCTCGGTCTCCAACCTGCCTGATCGACCGAAGTTGCTGGTGTTGCCGGGATATTGACCGGGCGGCATCGGCGTGTCGGGCTTGGCCGCTGCAGTTGCTTTCCCTATATGAAGCAGGTAAAGCCACCCCAATTCGATCGGAAAGCCCCGGAACGCCCATGGAAACCGTCATTCTCGTCATTCATCTCATCGTCGCCCTGTCGCTGATCGGCGTGGTTTTGCTGCAGCGGTCAGAAGGCGGCGCGCTGGGCATCGGCGGTGGTGGCGGCGGGGGCGGAAGTGCTGGCAGCCTGTTCAGTGCGCGCGGCGTGGGCAACGCCCTCACGCGCACAACGGCATGGCTTGCGGTTGGCTTCTTCTGCACGTCGATCGCACTGACCGTGATTGCCACCCAGCGTGGCTCGGGTTCCGTCATTGACGGCGTGGCAGCGCCGGCCGCCAACGGTGAGGCACCTGCCGCACCGGCTCAGGGCTCAGGCGACAGCACGGTACTGCCCAAGCTGGCACCCGCCACGCCGCAAGTTCCGGTCAGCCCGTAAGGGCGTATACCTTTGAGTTATCCACAAAGCCCGGAAACCCTGTTTCCGGGCTTTGAAACGTGATTTGAAGCAGATAGGGTGAAGTTCCATGGCGCGATATATTTTCATTACCGGCGGCGTGGTCTCCTCTCTCGGCAAGGGTCTGGCATCGGCAGCACTGGGTGCGCTGCTGCAGGCCCGCGGCTTTACGGTTAGGCTCCGGAAGCTCGACCCCTACCTCAATGTCGATCCGGGCACGATGAGCCCCTACCAGCACGGTGAGGTCTTCGTGACCGACGATGGTGCCGAGACCGACCTCGATCTTGGTCATTATGAGCGCTTCACGGGGCGCCATGCCAACAAACAGGACAACATCACCACAGGCCGCATCTACCAGGAGATCATCGCAAAGGAGCGCCGCGGCGACTTTTTGGGTGGCACTGTGCAGGTCATCCCCCACGTCACCGACGCAATCAAGGAGTTCATCAAGACCGGCAATGACGGCTATGACTTCGTGCTGGTCGAGATCGGCGGCACGGTGGGCGACATCGAGGGACTGCCGTTCTTCGAAGCGATCCGACAGTTCGGGCAGGAGCAGCCGCGCGGCGACTGTCTGTACATCCACCTCACACTGCTGCCCTTCATCCCGACGGCTGGCGAACTGAAGACTAAGCCCACCCAGCATTCGGTGAAGGAGCTGCGCTCCATCGGCATCCAGCCGGACATACTGCTGTGCCGTGCGGACCGCGAGATCCCGGTCAATGAGCGCCGCAAGATCGCACTGTTCTGCAACGTGCGTCCCTCCGCCGTGATCCAGGCGCTGGACGTGACGTCGATCTATGACGTGCCGCGGTCCTATCATAACGAAGGCCTCGACCGCGAGGTTCTCGAGGCGTTCGGCTTCAAGGATGCGAAGGAACCGGACCTGACGCAATGGACTGAAATCATGAGCCGCATCACGCAGCCCGAGGGCGAGGTGAACATTGCGGTAGTCGGCAAGTACACGGGTCTGCTCGACGCCTACAAGTCTTTGCAGGAAGCGCTTGTCCATGGCGGCATCGCCAACAAGGTGAAGGTCAATCTCGACTGGATCGAGTCGGAGATCTTCGAGAAGGAAGATCCAGCACCTTATCTCGAAGGGGTGCACGGCATCCTTGTGCCCGGCGGCTTCGGCGAGCGGGGCTCGGAAGGCAAGATCAAGGCGGCCACCTTCGCGCGCACCCGCAAGGTGCCCTATTTCGGCATCTGCTTCGGCATGCAGATGGCCTGCATCGAGGCAGCGCGCTCGCTTTGTGGCATCGAGGGCGCCAGCTCCACCGAGTTCGGCGACACGAAGGAACCCGTCGTCGGCACCATGACCGAGTGGATGAAGGGTAACGAGTTGGAGATCCGCAAGCAGGGCGGCGACCTAGGCGGCACCATGCGTCTCGGCGCATTCGATGCCGAGTTGAAACCCGGCAGCAAGATCGCGGACATCTATGGGACCACGCACATTTCCGAACGCCACCGTCACCGCTACGAAGTGAACACGCATTATCGCGAACGGCTTGAAAAAGCCGGTTTGCGCTTTGCCGGCATGTCGCCCGACGGGTTGTTGCCGGAGACTGTCGAGTATCCGGACCATCCGTGGTTCATTGGCGTGCAGTATCATCCGGAACTGAAGTCCAAACCCTTCGATCCGCACCCGTTGTTCTCGTCTTTCATCGCGGCGGCGATCGAACAGAGCCGGCTGGTGTAGGACCATGCGCGCCGCACGGATCCTGCTGTCCGCGCTTTTTGCGCTTTATTTTGCAATTTCCGCTGGCCTAGCCTTCGATCGTGCGATCATTGGCGAAAGCGACCGCGCACTGCAACAGTTCCGCGTGGATCTCGACGGCGCGACTGCGATGCTGCGCCGCCCGAATCTCAACGACCAGGACCTCACAAATCTGAAGGTGGTTCTGGAGAAGATCCGCACCTCGACGGCTGAGAGGTCGCTTCGCCTCTTGGTTCCGCTTGCGGAAATTTCCCAGCAGTTGAGCACGCTCGGACCGGCACCAGCGAGCGATCAAAACGAGGACAGGGGCGTTGCACAGTCGCGCGCAGACCTGACTGCGACTCGCGACAAACTGCAGAGCATTAAATCCCAGTTCGACGTGATCACGGTGGAGTCGGAGCAGGCTTCGCGGTCAGTCTCGGCGATGCAGCGCGACCAGTTTTTCGAGCGCATATTCGACCGCAGCCGCTCGATCCTCAATTCCAGCCTCTGGGTGGACCTCGTCGCGGGAATCGGCGTTCTGTTCACGGGCATCGCGATGATGCTTCGCAACTGGTGGGCCGACGTTTCTGTTACCGCCCAGCCGCTTGGATTGCTGATGATCCCGGTGATCATCCTCATATGTGGGTTGGGCTTCCGCATAGTGAACCGGGTCTTCGCACGCTGGATCACCGACTATTCGAGCCACGGGCGCCCACCCGATAACATGACGCGACTGTGGATCATCCTTCGTGCGCTGATCATCACCTTTGCGGCGCTTGCGATCCTGTTCCTGCCGATCCGCTTCTCGCTCGAATTGAGCGGGTACTTCAACGATGCCACTCCGCGCATGTTGATGCTGTGGTATGCAATGCGTGACACCGTATTCACCACCATCTTCTATTATGTACTGGGCCGCCGGATTGCAGCGCCCGGACGCCCTGAGATTCGCATCGTCGACCTCGACGAAAAGGCCGCCTCGCGGCTGACGATCCTCGTTGGGCTCATTGCCTTCGTGGCGTCGTTCAACACGCAGTTGGGCCAGGTTTCCGAGGAGATGTTCCTCTCCCTCAACTACACGCAGGGCCAGACGGCGCTGGGCGCGTTTACGCTCTTGATCCTGTCGGGACTCGTTCTGACTGTTCTGCAACGGCAGCAGGGAATTCCGGAAACCGAGAAGCGAGCCCTCTATTTCCGTTGGGCAGCGCGGCTTGTGCCCCTCATCTGGGTCCTGATCGTTGTGGGGATCGGCGCGTTGCTGACGGGGTATCTGGCGCTTGGCGACTATATCGCCCACCAGATCGTGCGGACCTCCTTCGTGCTCACGCTGGTGTTCCTCATCTACCATTTGCTCGACGCGATGGTTCAGGCGAGTTTTGACCCGCAGTCGAGCTTCGGCATCTTCCTCCGTCGCATAACGGGGCTGGGTGAGCGCGCTATCGAGCGCATCGGCCTGATTTTCCGCACAGTTGTTGACCTCGTGTTGGTGATCGGCGGCATTCCTTTGCTTCTGCTGCTATGGACGCTGAATTGGGTTGACCTGCGCGGACTGATCAACACGCTGGCGCTTGGCATCACCATTGGTGACGTGACCATCCTGCCGGGCACGCTCGCCATCATGCTGGCGATCCTTGTTGCAGGTGTCGTTGCCACCAAGCTTTTCATCAGTTGGCTTGACCACCGGATCCTGTCTGACACGCGGATCAAGAAGGGTGTGCAGGATTCGATCCTCACTGGTTCCAGTTACATCGGCTATGTCTTGGCCGGCGTTTTCGCGCTTACCGCCGCCGGCGTGGATTTCTCGAGCCTAGCTATCGTTGCCGGTGCGCTCGGCCTTGGTATTGGTCTTGGCCTGCAGTCGATCATCAATAACTTTGTCTCTGGCATCATTCTACTAGCGGAGCGGCCGATCCGGGTGGGCGACTGGGTGTCGCTGCCTGAAGGCGAGGGGATCGTCCGCCGGATCAATGTTCGCTCGACAGAGATTGAAACGTTCGACTCATGCTCCATCATCCTGCCAAACTCGGCGCTCGTTACGGAACCGGTCAAGAACTGGACCCACAACGACGACATGGGCCGCTTTTCGATCGACGTGGTGGTTGATTATGAGACTGACCCTGAGATCATGCG
>JBEARP010000141.1:0-14080 GCA_041163105.1 Pseudomonadota bacterium | reverse complement strand
CGCCGCACGTCGACATGGCCTTCCAGTCGGTTGAAGGCATCATGCGCGACGTCAACTCCGGCTGGCTCTTGCGCTACATGCACGCCAACGGTGCCTCGATGTTCTTCATCGCCGTCTACCTGCACATGTTCCGCGGCATGTATTACGGTTCCTACAAGGCGCCGCGCGAAGTGCTGTGGATGATCGGCGTGCTGATCTACCTCGTCATGATGGCCACCGCCTTCATGGGTTATGTGTTGCCCTGGGGCCAGATGTCGTTCTGGGGTGCCAAGGTGATCACCAACCTGTTCTCGGCCATTCCGTGGGTGGGCGACTCGATCACCACGCTCCTGTGGGGCGGCTACTCGGTCGACAACCCGACGCTGAACCGCTTCTTCTCGCTGCACTACCTGCTGCCCTTCGTGATCGCCGGCCTCGTCGTCCTTCACATCTGGGCGCTGCACGTGGTGGGCAACAACAACCCGACCGGCGTTTCGGTGAAGAGCAGCCAGGACACGCTGCCCTTCCACCCCTACTACACGATGAAGGATGCCTTCGCGATCGTGGTGTTCTTCATGTTCTTCGCGTTCTGGATCTTCTTCGCGCCGAACTACCTCGGCCACGCGATCAACTACCAGGAGGCCAACCCGCTGGTGACGCCGGCGCACATCGTGCCGGAATGGTACTACCTGCCGTTCTACGCGATCCTGCGCGCGGTGCCGGACAAGCTGGGCGGTGTCATCGCCATGTTCGGTTCGATCCTGATCCTGTTCGCCCTGCCGTGGCTCGATACGTCGAAGGTGCGCTCGGGCAACTACCGCCCGCTGTTCAAGGGCTTCTTCTGGATCTTCGCGATCGTCTGCGTGGCGCTGGGCTACCTCGGCTCCAAGCCGGCCGAGGGCCTCTACGTGGTGTTCTCGCGCATCCTCACCGTCTACTACTTCGCGCACTTCCTGGTGATCCTGCCGCTGCTCGGTCTCATCGAGACGCCGAAGCCGCTGCCGTCCTCCATCTCGGATGACGTGCTCTCCAAGAAGCGTCCTGCCACCGCGGCCGTGCCTGCCGAGTGATCTGGGGGAAAAGAAAATGACATTGCTCAAGACACTCGCAATCGCCGCGGCCAGCCTGGTGCTGTCCTTCGGTGCGGCCCACGCGGCCGAAGGCCAGACCCCCGCCAAGGGCATCAACTTCTCCTTTGAAGGGCCATTCGGCACCTTCGACCGGGCGCAGTTGCAGCGTGGCTACAAGGTCTACAAGGAAGTCTGCGCATCGTGCCATTCGATGCACTACGTCTCGTTCCGCAACCTGTCGCAGCCTGGCGGCCCTGAGTTCTCGGATGAGCAGGTGAAGGCACTGGCTGCCGGCTACACCATGCAGGATGGCCCGAACGAACAAGGTGAGATGTTTGAGCGTGCGGGCCTTCCGTCTGACCGCTTCCCTTCGCCCTTCCCGAACGAGCAGGCGGCGCGCGTTGCCAATGGCGGCGCCTATCCGCCGGACATGTCGCTCATCACCAAGTATCGCCCGGGTTGGTACGGCACCTTCAACCAGCTGATCAACGGCATCGGCGGCCCGCAGTACGTCTACTCGGTGCTGACCGGCTACACGCCGGACGACAAGCTGACGGAAGAGCTCAAAAAGGAGCAGCCGGAAGGCAAGTATCACAATCCCTACTTTGCCAACGGCCACTGGATCGGCATGCCGCCGCCCCTGTCGGATGATCAGGTGACTTATGACGACGGCACCAAGGCCACCGTCGACCAGATGGCGCGTGACGTGTCCGCCTTCCTGGCCTGGACGGCGGAACCGAAGATGGAAGAGCGCAAGCGCACCGGCTTCATGGTCATGATCTTCCTCGGCATCCTGGCGCTTCTGCTCTACCTCGTGAAGAAGAAGATCTGGGCCAACGCCCACTGACGCCTGCGAGACACGAAGTGATGAGGCCCGGACAGCGTTCCGGGCCTTTTCGTTTGTGGAGGTCTCGGGCATCCTCCCGGGACACGGAGGGAGCGGTTCATGGCGGCATCGGTTCTGGGCATCATCGGCGGTTCGGGCATCTATGACATCCCGATGGACAATGCCCGTTGGGAGACGATCACGTCGCCCTGGGGCGAGCCGTCGGATGCGGTGCGCCGCGGCGAGATCGAGGGGCTGCCGGTGGTCTTCATGCCGCGCCACGGGCGCGGGCACGTCCATTCGCCAAGTTCCATAAACTATCGCGCCAACATCGACGTGCTGAAGCGGGCGGGTGTGACGGATCTCTATTCACTGTCCGCTGTGGGTTCGCTCCATGGTGACTTGGCGCCCAGCACTTTCGTGCTGGTCGACCAGTTCATCGATCGCACCTTCGCGCGAGAGAAGAGTTTCTTCGGCACAGGCTGCGTGGGCCATGTGGCCTTCTCGCATCCGGTTTCGCCGGTCCTGCAGGACATCGCCGAGGCCGCGCTGAGAGCGGAGGGGATTACCTATGCACGCGGAGGGACCCATGTCGTGATGGAGGGGCCGCAGTTCTCGACGCTTGCCGAGTCGCAGCTCTATCGCAGTTGGGGTGCGAAGGTGATCGGCATGACCAACATGCCTGAGGCGAAGCTCGCCCGCGAAGCCGAGATCAGCTACTGCACCATCGCCATGGTGACCGACTATGACTGCTGGCACGCGGAACACGGCTCGGTGGACGTGTCCAAGGTCATCGCGGTGCTGAAGGCGAACTCAGGCAATGCGACCCGCCTGATGGCGCGCATCGCGAGGGACTTTCCGCGTGAGCATCCGCCATGCCCGGCAGGCTCCGACCATGCGCTCGACTTCGCCATCATGACGTCGCCCGAGAGTCGCGATCCTCAACTGCTTGCCAAACTCGATGCGGTGGCGGGCCGCGTGTTGAAGGCCTAGCGCTTGCCTGCACCTTCACGGGCGCGCCGCATGAAGGGTTGCAGCATCAGTTCGCGCGTCTGCTCGACATCGTAGGCGCGTTGCCTTGCGTCGCCGTCTGCCAGCATTTTTCGCCACAAGCCGTCTGCCGTCTGGGCCAGTTCGTCGCAGGATGGCAGCCTGAGTGCGGACATTTTTTTGTCCAGTTTGGTTGCGCAGGCACTCCAGACTTCCTTGTGCTGGTTCTCGTGGGTCTGGATGAAGGCGTTCATGTCGCGCCACAACGCGCGGTCAGCGCCTGACAGCACCTCTTCGTTCGTGATGCGCGGCCGCCTGATCACGAACTGGAGCGTGATGGTGTAGTCTTTCAAGACGCAGCTGTCGCCGATCTCTACGATACGGCCGTCCTGCACTGTGTGCGTGCCGATGGAGGCCAGGGCCTTGTTGCCGCCGATGCGCGGCCCGCGGTCCAGGATGTTGCGATAGATTTTGGCGGGCGTGCTGCCGACCACGTCGAAATAGGTGACCTCGGTGCTGGACACGACCTCGCCACGGGCGGGAATGTGTGCGCCAAGCAGCAGGACAGCCGCCATCGCCATGTGCCAACAGAAGTTCACTGACGGAAAGTTCCCCGCGATGTGCAAAACACTATCCGGGCATTGACCAGCCATATCAAGCATCAGGCTGTAGGTGTTTTCGCGATGATCTGGCCTTCACTCGCCGCGGATGACCTTCTGCATGAAGGGTTGCGCCACGAGCACGGAGCGCTGGCCCTTGTCGAAGTTCACCTGCTCACGATCGCAGTTTGGCTTCATGCGGCGCCAGATGGCCTCGGCCTTGCGCTCAACCTCCGCACAGGATGAAGCCCTGATCGCCATCACCTGGCGCTCGAGACTTGTGCCACATCGCAGCCAGAGCTGCGTGTGCTGAAGCTCATGCGCCTTCAGGAAGCCGGAGAACTGCTGCCAGAGAAAACGGTCCTGCGGCGAGAGCGCGGAGAGGTTGGCATGCCGGGGCAGCTGCACGTCGAAACGGAAATTCAACCGGAACGAGGTCACCCGACACGAGGCCGCGCCCTGTGTCAGGACATGGCTTTGCACCGCCTCGGATGTGGTTGCAGCAATGGCTCTATTGCCGCCCACCATTGGCCCCCGGTTCATTATGACCCGATAGATCTCGGCCGGCGTCTTCCCGCTAACCGGATAGGAGCTGAAATGCACCGAGTGTTCCGTTGCCCCGACTGCGGGATGGCAGGCAAATGCCAGGGCAAGCATGGCGCCCCAAATAACCTTCAAGCAACTCATCCGGCTTCCTGACCTCATTCTGGCAAGCCCCGCCTGCTGAGAAGACCCCTCTTGCCGTAAACGCATAGGTAGATCATAATAAATCTTGTCCAGACGGCAAGTCTGGATGTCGGCTGTGCATTTCAACTGGTCAAGACCCGTATCCTCATCTGGGGAAAGTGCCTTCCATTGGGACGCGGCTGAGGCAGGTCCGGTGCCGCCTCGCAGGCGGTGGCGGTGGGCAAGAAGACAAGACTGGATGAGGGACGCCCTTTCTATGCGCCAGAACGGCACTGTGAAGTTTTTCAATCAAGCCAAGGGTTACGGGTTCATTTCGCCTGAAGACGGCGGCAAGGATGTGTTCGTGCATATCACGGCCGTGCAGCGCTCCGGCATTCCGGAACTCTCTGAAAACATGAAGATCAGCTTCGAAGTTCAGCCTGACAAGAAGGGCCGCGGCCCCCAGGCCGTGGAACTGCAGATCGTCTGATCAGCCTTCGGTCCCCCTCCGGGGCCCAGGGCGCAAGCGCCGCTCCCACCCGCTGCGGAGCGTGCTGGCATTGCAATCGGGTCTCCCATGAGCCTCGACATCGGATCGGTTTTCCGTCATTTCGCTTGGCTGCCGGGGTGCCTGCCGCTTCGGGCAAGCAGGATCTTGCAATGAAACGCGCACTCGTCTTCCAGCACATGGACCATGACCATCCTGGCCGGTTCCTCGATTTCTTCGCAGAGGATGGCATCGTGCCGGAGCCTGTGCGCTTGTTCGAGGGACAGGGCATTCCTTCTCTGGCACCCTATGACTTCCTGTTCGTGCTGGGTGGGGCTCAGGATACCTGGCAGGAAGACCAGTTCCCCTGGCTCGCCGCCGAAAAGCAGGCGATCCGCGAATGGGTGGTGGAGCGCGCAAGGCCCTACTTCGGCGTCTGTCTCGGACACCAACTGCTCGCCACGGCGTTGGGCGGCGAGGTGGCGCCGGCCGCGGTGGGCGAGGTTGGCGTCTTCGACGTGACGATGACAGAAGAGGCGAGATCACACCGTCTGACCCACGGCCTGGAACCCGCCCACAAGGTCATGCAGTGGCACATGGCGGAGGTGAAGCACGTGCCGGAACAGGCTCGTGTTCTGGCGTCTTCCGCGCTGATACCCGTGCAAGCGCTGGCGGTCGGCGATCATGCCATGAGCACGCAGTTCCATTGTGAATTCTCGGCGCAGACGGTGGCCGGCTGGTCATCGCTGCCGAGCTATGTGTCCAATCTGGAGAAGCACCGCGGCGCGGGCGCCTATTCCAGGCTGGTCGCCGAATCCTTCCCGCTCATGCCGCAAATGGCGCGCATGACGAAGCGCATGTACGACAATCTGGCCGTTGCCTCAGGGCTGAGGCGCTAAGCTAGGCAATTCCCGCTTCCAGCAACTGTTCGCGGGTGATCCAGAACACCTCGCCCTCCGACTCTTCCGTGTCGAGCCACAGGAAGTCGAGTTGGGGGTAGTCATCCACCAGCCGTTCGCGCCCGGTGCCGATTTCGCACAGCAGGCCGCCTCCGGGGTTGAGGTGGTCAGTTGCCTCCGCAAGGATGCGGCGCACCAGGTCCAACCCGTCCTCGCCACCCAGATGCGCCATCACCGGCTCGTGGCCATATTCCGGGGGGAAGGCCTGCACCTCGTCGCCTGCCACATAGGGCGGGTTCGAGATGATGAGATCATAGGTTCGTCCCTCCACCGCCTCGAAGAGATCGCCCTCGAGCAGGTTCACACGGTCCGCCACGTCATGCTCATCGACATTGATGCGGGCGACCTCGAGGGCAGCGGCCGAGAGGTCGGCGGCATCCACCTCCGCGTCGGGGAAGATGCCCGCCGCGATGATGGCGAGGCAGCCCGAGCCGGTGCACAGGTCGAGCACGCTCGTCACATTCGCCACGTTCTCGATCAGCGGCGCTTCGTCACCTCCGAAGATGCCGGAGAACATGAGCTCCCCGATGTAGGAGCGCGGCACGATCACCCGCTCGTCAACGAAGAAGGGGATGCCGCGGATATAGGCGCGCTTCACCAGGTAGGCCGCCGGCATGCGTGTTTCGATCCGTTTACGGATGAGTGTCGCAAGCTTGTGCTTCTCGGCGTCGAGCAGTCTGGCGTCCAGCCAAGGATTGATGTCTTCGACGGGAAGGTGCAGTGCCTCGAGGATCAGGAAGGCCGCCTCGTCTGTCGCTGAAGTGGTGCCATGGCCGTGCACAACCTTGGCGGCACGGAACTCGGAAAGCGCCCAGCGCAGGAAGTCACGAATGGTCGAAAGCTGGTTGGCCACGTCGCTCGAGGCTGGCTTTTCTGGCATGGCGCTTTTTCCTGGTGGCGAAGAGGGCTTGAATCACGATGGCTGCCACAATCACCGCCCCGCCGATGAATGTCCAGATGGGCGGCAGTTCGCCGCTTGCCAGCCATGCCCAAAGGGGAGACAGGGTGGGCTCCACCAGGGCGATGAGTGCCAGCTGGGCGGCGGGCACGCTGCGCGAGCCGATGGTGAACAGAATGAGGCCCAGCGTCAGCTGCACGGCGCCCATGATGAAGGTAAGGCCGAAATTCCACCAGCCGACGGCAAAGCCCTCGACGCCGTGCGTCTCGCGCAGCGGTGTCGGCAACATGATGATGAGGCCCGTCACCGCCACCAGGTAGATGGCGTTCCAGATAAGTGCCACCGACATGTCCGTCTTCTGGCCCCAGCGCAGCATCACTGCGTAGCAAGAGAAGCAGAAAGCGGAATAGAGCGCGAGCAGGGTGCCCACCAGCGCGCCGCCACCGGCATTGCCATAGAAAATGATGCCCATGCCCATGAGTGCCACGCACATGGCAAACCAGGTAATGGCCGGAATGCGCTCCCGCAGGATCCACAGTCCAAGGATCGCTGACAGGAAGGGCGAGACGCCGGTCATGAACACGGCGTCCGCCACCGTGGTGTAGAACATGGAGATGATGAACACGAGCCCCGCAGTGCCGATGGCCACACCGGCGATGACCGCGTTCACTCCTGCCTCTCGCGTACGGGCCCAAAGGTCCCCCCTGAAGCGCAGGCCCAGCCACACCATCATGCAGACGAGCACGACTGAGGAACGATAGAACACGATCTGCCAGGCATCGACCTCCTCGGTCAACCGCACGAGGCCGCCCGCCATGCTCCAGCACGCAGCACCAGCCGCCGCGAAGAGGACGCCTGCGCCGTAGCTGAAGACTCTCTGGCTCATGCGCGCTTCCGCTGTTCCCGTGTGGCGCTGACAATAGCGGAGACGATGAACACCAGGAACACCGCCGCCATGGAGAAGGGTAGTCCGTCCGGCCCGAAGCCCGCAATGGACCAGCCTGCGGCGAGCGACCCGACCAGAGCTCCCATTCCCCACATGGTGGAGAAGGAGGCCGTGCCGGTGACGAGTTCATGGCCGGAGAAGCGTTCGCCCAGTTCGGCCAGGGCCACGGTGTAGATTCCCGCAGCCGTCGCACCCATCACCGTCAGCACCGGCCATAGCGCCCAGGTGCCGAACACGAAGGGCACGAGGAAGGAAGATGTGCCGCTCAGTACCCCACACCCCACCATAACCCAGCGCTTGTTGAAATGGTCGGCGCACCAGCCGATGGGGAATTGCAGGACCGTGTTGCCGAGCACGAAGGCGGTGAGTGCCAGAGCTGCCGTTTCCTGGTCGAAACCCTTCTTCACGGCATAGACCGGCAGGAAGCTGAGGTTCGCCGCATCGAGGATGGCGAACATGCCAACTGCGAAGAGCAGCAGCGGCGCCTTCTTGGCGAAGGCGAAGACGGACAGCGGCGTCTCGTCTTCGCTGTCGACCTCCTCGTCCTTCACGAAGAAGATGGGAATGGTGGCGATGAGCAGCATGACGACGCCAATCATGAAGGGAGCGACGCTGTCGGTTCCGGTGAAGCTGATGATCGCCGGACCGAAGCCGAAGCTCAACGCGAAGATCGACGTGTAGATTGCCAGGATGCGCGTACGCCAGGGGCCCTCCGCGAAGCGGACGATCCAGGCCTCGCTGATGGCGAAGAGGATCGATACGAAGAAGCCCTGCAGCAGGCGGAGCCCGAACCACCACCAGAAGATTGGAAACAGGGGATAGCAGATGATCACCGCCGCGGTGATCAGCCCGGAGCCGATCACCGCGCGCTTGGCGCCAAACCGCCGCACCGCATAGGGAATGACGAAGATCGACAGTACGATGCCGATCGGGTGCATGGCCGAATTGATGCCGATCCACTGCGAGGGAACGCCCTTGCTCTCCATGATCAGCGACAACAACGGGAACATCAGCCCGAAGGTGAAGCCGAACACCGTAATGGCGGCGACTGCCGCCAGCAAGTTGACGATGCGCTGCCTATCCATCGGCCTTGCTCCGCACCAGCTTGCCGCCAGTGAAGGCGAGGCCGGCCAATAGCAGCACGTAGAACGCGGCAAGCGTGACCGGCATGGCGTCGATGCCGACGAGGTCAATGGCCGCGCCCGCCACGGGCGGGCCGATCAGGCCGCCAACGCCCCACATGGCCGCAACCGCCGCCGTGCCTGACATCAGGTCATGGCCCTTGAACGTGTCGCCCATGGTGGCCAGCCCCACCACATAGGTGGCGAAGGCCATGGGTGCGAGCACCATCATGATGGGCCACACCGACCAGTGCCCGATGACGAAAATCAGGCTCAAGGACAGCACCACCGTAATCGCTGCCGAGAGGTACATCACAGCCTTTCGCGACCAATGATCGGCGAGCCAGCCGAGCGGATAGGACAGCAGAAGGTTGCCGATGATGCCGATGCCGAGAAGGCGACTTGCCACCGCGAGGTCCAGGCCGTTGCCCATGCCATAGATGGTGAAGAAGGCGATCAGCACATTGTCGAACAGCGTTGCTGCACCGATGGCATAAAGCAGCATTGGCGCGCGGCGCACGAAACCAAAGAAGCCGCCGCCGCCCTCCTGCAGCTTGAACTGCTCGTCCGATACCTTGACAAAGGCGAGAGGAAGGATGGCGAGCAGCACGCAGACAATGCCGATGCCCCAGGGCAGGAAGCCATCAATCCCTGTCCACGGCAGGATCAGTGGTCCGATGGCGAAGGTGACGGAGAGCAGCGACGTGTAGATGCCCATTACCCGGCCGCGGTTCTCTGCCGTCGCGGCGGACAGGATCCACGCCTCGCTCACCACGAACAGCGCGCCGGTCGAGAGGCCGAAGAAGAAGCGCAGCGGAAACCACATCCAGACGGGCAGCGAACTGATGGCCGCGAGGCTGACGACAAGCACGCCGATGATGATCAGCACGATGCGCTTGGTTCCAACCCGACCGATGATGCGCGGCAGGAAAGGCCCCGCCATCAGGATGCCGATCGGTCCCATGGCGGAGTTGAGGCCGATTGCCCAGGCCGGCCAGCCACGCTCGTGCATCAGCAGCGGGATCAGCTGCAGGGTCAGGCCAAACGCGATGTCGCAGGCGCCCACCGTTGCCAGCGCGGCAATGATGATCCCGGTGCGCGATGTGCCTTCAGCAGTGGTCATGGATCCCGGTCGAATTTGAACTGTTGTTCAACAAGCTCTAGGGCCGCGCGTTACGCCGGGCAAGGCGGTTGCGCGGCGATGGGGGCACAGCTATGCACTCCGGCCATGACACAGCTCAAGGCCTTCATCATCCCCGTCACCCCCTTCCAGCAGAATTGCTCGCTCGTTTATGACGATGAGCGGAAGGTGGGTGCCATCGTCGATCCCGGCGGCGACGTTCCGGTGATCCTGGGTGCCATCAAGCAATCGGGAATCACCATCGAGAAGATCCTGCTCACTCACGGCCATATCGACCATGCCGGCGGTGCGGCGGAGTTGAAGGAGAAGCTCGGCGGCGTTCCCATCGAGGGACCGCATGTGGAAGACACGTTCCTGCTCGACGAGCTTGCGGCGACGGGGGCGAAATACGGTTATGAGGCGCGGCCGGTGACGCCGGACCGCTGGCTGAAGGAGGGCGACGCCGTCACGGTGGGCGACCTGGAGTTCAAGATCTACGAAGCCCCCGGGCACACGCCGGGGTCGGTGGTGTTCTTCAACGACGAGAACCGGTTTGCGCTGGTGGGTGACGTGCTGTTTCAGGGCTCCGTCGGCCGCACCGACTTTCCGCGCGGTGACCATGCCACCCTGATCCGCTCGATCAAGGAGAAGCTCTATCCGCTGGGCGATGACGTCGTCTGCCTGCCGGGGCATGGCCAGCCCTGCCAGATCGGGCAGGAGCGCGAGACCAATCCGTTCCTGAACGAGCAGGCCGGGCCTTAAGTCTTCATCTCCACCAGCCGCGACTTGGCGGCGAAGTAGGCGTCACCGGTGTTCTTGAAGACGCCGCATTCGGGCGGGTTCTTGCCCCATGTCTCGCAAAACTGCGTGCCGTTGGCAGTCCACTTGCCCACGCCGCCGCCCTTGGCGTCGTCCTGGAAGCTGAAGGTGCCGTCGGCGTTGTAGGTGACGAAGCCGTTGCCGTCGGCGCGGGTGTACTGGAAGGTCTTGCCGGAGATGGAGGCGCGGATCTGGTCCGCCGTGAAGTCGGTTATCGGCACCGGCGTCTTGTCGGTGGTGGCGGAGGTGCCGTTGTTGGTGATGCGCACGCCCTTGGGGCCGGTGTTGCAGGCGGCGAGCGCCAGGGCCAGCGTCACGGCGGCAAGGGTACGAAGGAAGGCGGATGGCAAGGTGGGTGATCCTCGGGGTTGCCCGCGTGTGCCACAGGCGGCACGGGCCTTCAAGTCATTTGGGTGAGCAGGGCGGGAAGCTGGCCGAGATCGGCGATGCGGCGGAAGCGCGGATCGGCCTCTGGCGCCTCCTCGTGTTCCAGCACCCAGGTCAGGTCATGGGGCACATACACACCCCAGCTGCCGGCGCGGATGGCGGGCACGACATCCGACTTCAGCGAGTTGCCCACCATCACGGCGCGCTGCGGGCCATCACCATGGCGGGTGAAGATGCGCTCATACACACCGGGCGTCTTGTCGCTGACGATCTCCACGGCGGAGAAATAGTCACCCAGGCCCGACTGTGCCAGCTTGCGCTCCTGGTCGAACAGGTCGCCCTTGGTGATCAGCAGGATGCGGTAACGCCCGGCCAGCGCGTCCAGCGTCTCCCTTGCATGGGGCAGGGCCTCGACCGGGTTCTGCAGCATCTGGCGGCCGAAACCCAGGATCTCGGCGATGACCGATGCGGAGACCTGGCCGTTGGTCACCTCCACCGCCGTCTCGATCATCGAGAGGGTGAAGCCCTTCACCCCGAAGCCGTAGAAGCGCAGGTTGCGGCGCTCGGCCTCGAGCAGCCTGGCCGAGATCACCTCATGCGCGCCGTGCTCGGACAGGAGTTCGGTAAAGCGCTGCTCGGTGAGGCGGAAGAAGGTCTCGTTCTGCCACAGCGTGTCATCCGCGTCGAAGCCGATGGTGCTGATGCCGGCCATCACGCCCCCCGCGACGGGCGCACGGTGACCGGCGTGCCGACGATCACCTGGTCGAAGAGTTCGGCGATGTCCTGGTTCAGCATGCGGATACAGCCTGATGACATGGCCTTGCCGATCGACTGCGGCTCGTTGGTGCCATGGATGCGGTAGAGCGTATCCTGGCCGCCGGCATAAAGGTAGAGGGCGCGGGCGCCCAGGGGATTGTCCGGCCCGCCGGGCTGGCCGTTGACCCATTCCCGCGCGCGTGGGTCGCGCTCCACCATTTCGCGCGGCGGCACCCAGCGCGGCCAGCGGCGCTTCATGCCGATCTGGGCATTGCCCGTCCAGGCGAAGCCGGCGCGGCCCACGCCCACGCCGTAGCGCATGGCGCTGCCATAGGCGAGCACGTGGTAGAGGAACCGATTGTCAGGGTCGACCACCAGGGTTCCCGGCTCATCCGCACCGTCGAACTCCACCATCTGGCGGCGGAACTTCTTCTTGATGCGGCGCTCGGGGATCTCGGTAATGGGGAAGTCGATGGGGCTTTCGGGTGGCGGCAGCAGGGCAGGGTCGAACAGCTCGCCGCCCGTGTCGACGCCGGCGTCCATGCCGGCGAATGGATCGCCCTCGTTGCCATAGGACTGCGCCAGCGCGGCGCGCCCGGAAAGGCCCAGCGCAAGGCCGGACAGCAGCAGGCGGCGGCGAGACAGCATCAACTCAACCCCAAAAGCAAAACATCCCTGCAATGCCTATCCATCTTGCGAGGGGCATCACTTGGGAGAGCGTGTGGCTCAAATGTGGCAGCAGGCCTAGCGGCGAGTGCTTACGAGGCGGGCGTGAACACTGCCTTGCCGGCCTGGTAGGTGTTGGGCGCGGTGCCGCGCGAGAACGGGTAGCAGCTCATCGGCACGCCGCCCGGCAGCCACGGCGGCGAGGGATCGAAGCTCTCGCACAGCTGGCCGTCCTTGGTCATCCACTTGCCCTTGGTGCGGCCCTTGCCGTCAACCTCGACCAGCGAGGAGCCGTCCTCGGCATAAAGCGTGGTGCCGGTGTTGTTGGGGCCCTGGAAGCGCCAGCTGCGGCCGGCCAGCGTCGAGCGGATCTCGGCGGCCGGCATGGCCTGCGCCGCGGCGTTGGTGGAGGACGACTTGTCGGCACCCGGCATGCCCGAACAGCCCGCCAAAGCGAGGGCCACCAGCGCAACCGCCGCCAGCCCGCGTCCATCCTTCACCCTCAAGCCCATCCGATGTTCCCCTTAACCGGCCCCAAGGGGCCCTTCATACACAATCACGGCGCGTGACACTAGGCAGTGGCGCACAATCTCTCGCTAGAGCTTGAAATCGCGGCAGGATTTTGGCGGGCACCGGGGCGGGGGAGGCGCCGAGGCTGAAATGCCGGCGCACCCACCTTCGATGCAGCCTGCGCTCCTCCATCCACGTCAGCCCGCGCAGACCCGGCCGGCGCAAGGTGACAGGAATGTAATGGGGCAAGCCTTGAACGGTGAACCGGGTGCCGCTACCTTACCTAAAGTCAACCATACCCCCCGACCCGCCTGATGCCCTGCTGGATGATCCACCTGGTGAATGCCCGCCGCCAGCTTGGCCCGCGCGCCGAGGTGATCCGCCAGGCCTGCGCGGAGGCCGAGCAGCGGATGGCGGCGGTGGCCACGCCATTGGCGCTCGACATTGTCGT
Source organism: Pseudomonadota bacterium (assembly GCA_041163105.1). GTDB lineage: Bacteria > Pseudomonadota > Alphaproteobacteria > Rhizobiales > Aestuariivirgaceae > Aestuariivirga. Next base: position 830 of record JBEARP010000141.1, on the reverse strand, counting down.
CAGCGGCGGACGGCCCGGGGGCGGGGCGCTGTTGGTCAGCGGCCACTGCTTTGAACCGGGCGTGATCGGCCTGCGCGTCGACCTCGGCCCCGGCCACGCCCACGAAAGCCTGCATGATGAAATGCTGAAGGCGCTGTTCCATGAGGCCCACCACGCGCTGCGCTGGGAGGGGCCCGGCTATGGCAGCACATTGGGTGGCGCGCTGGTGTCCGAAGGCCTCGCCCAGCGCTTCCTGCACGAGATGATGGACTGCCCGCCCGAACCCTTCGAGGTGGCGGTGCCGATCAGCACCTGCGAGGCCTATCGCCCGCACGCGCTGGCCCGCTTTGACGACGCGGACTATGACCATGAGGGCTGGTTCTTCGGCGCTGCCGCCGTTCCCAACTGGCTGGGCTATACGCTGGGCAAGCGCATGGTCGATCGCTTCCTTGCCGCCCACCCGCAGATGACCGCGCTGCGCCTCGCCCACGCCGACACGGAAATATTCCGCCAGACACTGGCCGCGCCGTTCTGAGTGTGGCGTCGTCCTCTCCCGCTGAAGCGGAGGGAAAGACATGGGTTCGCCCACACCTCACCCACTCCTGCCGTCACCCCGGCGAAGGCCGGGGTCCAGCTTTGGGCCAGCATGCGTGGTCGAGAAAGCTGGATCCCGGCCTTCGCCGGGATGACGACCAGAAGGAGTGGTGCCAGCCTTGCCCCTGCCGCCTGCTGCCAATACGCTCGCCCACTCCACAGGGGAAAACATGCTGGAAGACCGCACACGCCTGAAGCCCGCCGTGCTGGCGGCGCTGGGTTACATCGCCATCATGGCGGTGGCCATGTTCACCTCC
>JBEARP010000140.1:0-11073 GCA_041163105.1 Pseudomonadota bacterium | reverse complement strand
CGTCGGCGATGTCGGCGGCGAAGGGCTGGTGCGTCCAGCTCTCGACGATGCCTTCCGGCACCACGTCGGTGTGGCCCGCAAAACAGAGGTGTGGGGAACCGGAGCCGATGCGGGCGAAGAGGTTCTCGACATCGGGCGTGCCCTCCTGCCGGAAGATCAGCCGCTGGCAGACGAAGCCATGCGTGGACAGCAGGTTCTCGAGATAGGTCAGCGCACCACCCTCGGCAGGGGTGACGGACTTGCAGCGGATCAGGTCCTGCAGCAGCGGAACGGGGTCAGTGGGCGTGTTCTTCATGGGATGCAGTGTAGTGCATTGCGCCAGCCGAGGGAATCGCAGTGGCTCAATCGAAACGTCGTGACCCCGGCGAAGGCCGGGATCCCGCTGTCTTTCCATATGGTTGACGGCCAAAAGGCGGGTGTCAGTACTTCAGCGGGTCGGGCCCGTACTGGTTGTCACCATCGGTGCCCTTGAGGAAGCCCAGTTCGATCAGCATCCACAACCCCCCGATGATCGGCACAAGGCCGATCAGCGTCCACCAGCCCGACTTGCCGCGGTCATGCCAGCGCTTGGCGTAGAGCACGATCGCCGGATAGATCAGCGCCAGCGCGGCGATGATGCTGATGGGGCCGTAGCCGTCCTCGTTCATCGTCCCGAACAACAGGTCGACCAGCGCCGCGGCGATGGTAATGACCGTCATGGCGACCACGCCCATCCAGTAGCTCTGGCGGCCGATGCGGCCCTCGAGGCTCGTGAACAGATATTTCCAGTCCATCTTCAACCCCCTTTGCGCAGCGCGTGATGCGCCGTTGCCCGCAGGTTGCAGTATGAATCAGAAAAGGGATTCGCGGAAGCGATCCCGTCAGTCGCGCAACAGCTCGTTGATCGAGGTCTTGGAGCGGGTCTTCTCGTCCACCCGCTTGACGATCACCGCGCAGTAGAGCGACGGTGAGGGCGAACCATCGGCATAGGGCTTCTGCGGCAGCGAGCCCGAGACCACCACCGAATAGGGGGGCACCTTGCCCATGTGCACCTTGCCGGTGTCGCGCTCGATGATCTTGGTCGACTGGCCAATGAACACGCCCATGGAGATAACAGAGCCCTCGCCGACAATCACACCCTCGACCACTTCCGAGCGGGCGCCGATAAAGCAGTTGTCCTCGATGATGGTGGGGCCGGCCTGCATCGGCTCCAGCACGCCGCCGATGCCGACGCCGCCCGAAAGGTGAACGTTCTTGCCGATCTGGGCGCAGGAGCCGACCGTCACCCAGGTATCGACCATGGTGCCGGTGTCGACATAGGCGCCGAGGTTGACGAAGGACGGCATGAGAATGGCACCGGGTGCCACATAGGCCGACTTGCGGACAACACAGTTCGGCACCGCGCGGAAGCCTGCAGCGCGGAAGTCCTTCTCGGCCCAGCCATCGAACTTGGAGGGCACCTTGTCCCACCAGCTGGACCCGCCGGGGCCGCCGGAAATCATCGCCATGTCATTGAGACGGAACGACAAAAGAACCGCCTTCTTGAGCCACTGGTGAACGTGCCATTCGCCGTCATGCTTCTCGGCGACGCGGGCCTTGCCGGAATCCAGCAGGTCGAGGGCGGCCATCACGGCATCGCGCACCGGGCCCTTGGTCTCGAGGTTGACCTTGTCGCGGCCCTCCCAGGCCTGTTCGATGGTGTTCTGAAGATCGGTCATGGCTGTCCCCTCGGTGTTGTCGCGGTCGCTTTCGCGAAAAAGGCAGGTCCGGTCAAGACCGGGTTTTGAGGTCCCTGGTCAATCCCGCCAAAAAGCTGGCGAGGTCGTCGGTCACATAATGGATGTGCGCTTGAGCCGTGCCGCCGGTCTGCTTGTTCAGGTGCTCGGCGTCCCTGTTCTCGGGGCTCACCACCAGCACCGTCACCATGCCCAGCGCATGCGGCGCCTCGAGGTTGCGGGCAATGTCCTCGAACATCGCCGAGGTTTCCGGGTTTATCCCCGTCTGCGCCACAAATTTCCGATAGGGCTCCATCTCGGGCTTGGGGATGAAGTCCGAATGCACGATGTCGAAGATGTCGCCGAAGTGATGGGTGATGCCGATGCGGGCCAGCACCTTCTCGGCATGGGCGACCGTGCCGTTGGTGAAGATCAGCTTGCGGCCGGGAAGCGCATGCAAAGCATCATCGAGCGCCTTGTTGAGCGGCACCGGCGAATGGTCGATGTCGTGCACATAGTCGAGGAAGTCGTCCGGCGTGATGCCGTGCTCGGTCATCAGGCCCCTCAGCGTGGTGCCGTATTTGTAGAACATCTCCTTCTGGCGGCGCTTGGCTTCGGCATAGTCGACGTTGAGCAGCTTCGAGACGAAGTTCCCCATCTTCACGTCGATCTGGTCGAACAGCCGGCAAGACGCCGGATAGAGCGTGTTGTCGAGGTCGAAGACCCAGGTATCGACGTGCCCGAAGCCCTTCATACCCCGGCCCGCGAGATGCGCGTGCCAACGCCGAGCGGCGTGAGCAGTTCGAGCAGCACCGAATGCGGCACGCGGCCATCGAGGATGATGACGCCCTCGACGCCACTCTCGACCACCGCCGCGGCGCTCTCCACCTTGGGGATCATGCCGCCGGTGATGGTGCCGTTGGCGATGAGGTTCGGCAGTTCTTCCACCGTGAGTTCGCTGATCAGGTTCTTGTCCTTGTCGAGCACACCCGCCACATCGGTGAGGAGAAGCAGGCGCTTGGCCCTGGTCGCGGTGGCGACGGCACCTGCCGCAGTGTCGGCGTTGACGTTGAAGGTCTCGCCATTGACGCCCACGCCCACGGGCGCGATCACCGGAATGGCATCGCTCTTCATGATGGTCTCGAGGATCTCGGTGTTGACCTTCACAGGCTCGCCGACGAAGCCGAAGTCGATCTCCACCACCTTGCCGGTGGCGGGGTCGGTCTTCTTCTTGGTCAGTTTCTCGGCGATCATGAGGTTGCCGTCCTTGCCGGAAATCCCGACAGCACGCCCGCCCGCCTGCTGGATCGAGGCCACGATCGACTTGTTGATGGAGCCGGACAGCACCATTTCCACCACCGACATGGTGGCCTCGTCGGTGACGCGCAGCCCCTCGCGGAACTCCGGCTGCACTTCCAGCTTGTCGAGCATCTTGTTGATCTGGGGGCCGCCTCCATGCACCACGATGGGGTTCAGGCCGCACACCTTCAGCATCACCATGTCGCGCGCAAACTGATGCGCCAGCTTCGGGTCCACCATGGCATGGCCGCCGTATTTCACCACGATGATCTGGTCGTCGTAGCGCTGCAGGAAGGGCAGCGCCTCGGAAAGGATGCGGGCCGTCGTGGCGATTTCGTCCATGGAGATTCCCCGTCAGTCGCGAAGCGTCCTACAGGACATTTGTTACGGTTTCAAAGGGTCTAGAGCAGGCCCGCGATCTCGGCGCGGAGCTCGGGGATGCCCAAGCCCTTGTCGCTGGAGGTGGCGTGGATCTGCGGGAATGCGGCCGGGTGCTTCTTGATCGCCGCGGCCACCGTCTCGCGCACCTTTTCGAGCTCAGGCGCCTTGATCTTGTCGGTCTTGGTCAGCACCACCTGGTAGGTGACGGCGGCCTCGTCGAGGAGGTCGAACATTTCCTCGTCCGCCTTGAGAATACCGTGGCGGCTGTCGATCAGCACGAAAGCGCGGGTGAGGCCGGGGCGGCCGCGCAGATAGCCCCGCAACACCGACTGCCAGGCCTTCACCTCGTGCTTGGGCGCCTTGGCATAGCCATAGCCCGGCATGTCGACGAGGGTGAGGGCCTCGTTCACGTCGAAGAAATTGAGCTCGCGGGTGCGGCCGGGCGTGTTGGAGGCGCGGGCCAGGCCGTTGACGTTGGTCAGCGCATTGATGAGCGAGGACTTGCCGACGTTGGAGCGGCCGGCAAAGGCAATCTCCACGCCCTTGGACGGCGGCAACTGCTCGAGCTTGGCCACGCCCAGCAGGAAGCGCGACGGGCCGCCGAACAAACGGCGGCCCGCATCGATCTGGTCCTCGGTGAAGGCGTCGCTCAACTTGCGGCCTTCTTCTTGAGGAAGGGCAGGCTGTTCTTCACGTTGCCGAAGAAGTCGATCTCCACGCCGTGGCGCTTCATGATGTAGGACTGCTGAAGGATCGAGAGCGTGTTGCTCCAGGCCCAGTAGATCACGAGGCCGACCGGGAACGAGCCGAGCATGAAGGTGAACATCACCGGCATCCAGTTGAACAGGCTGGCCTGCACCGGGTCCGGCGGGGTGGGGTTGAGGCGCATCTGCAGCCACATGGTGATGCCCATGATGATCGGCCACACGCCGATCATCAGCATGGTGGGCGGCGTCCAGGGGATCAGGCCAAAGAGGTTGAACATGCTGGTCGGATCCGGTGCGGACAGATCCTGAATCCAGCCGAAGAACGGCGCGTGCCTGAGCTCGATCGAGGTCAGGATCACCTTGTAGAGCGCGAAGAAGATGGGGATCTGCACCACGACAGGCAGACAGCCCGACAGCGGCGAGACCTTCTCGCGCTTGTAGAGCGCCATCATCTCCTGCTGCTGCTTCATCTTGTCTTCGGGGTATTCCTTCTTGAGCCGCTCCATCTCGGGCTGCAGCTTCTTCATCTTGCTCATAGAGGCGTAGGACTTGTTGGCCAGCGGGAAGACCGCAAGCTTCACCAGCACCGTGGCGATGAGGATGGCGATGCCGAAGTTGCCGACGATGCCCTTGATCCAGTCAAGCAGGAAGAAGAAGGGCTTGGTCAGGAAGTAGAACCAGCCCCAGTCGATCATGTAGTTGAAGCCCTGGATCTGGTGCAGGCTCTCGATGGCGTTGATGGTGCGCACCACCTTGGCGCCGGCGAACAGGCGGCCGGTGGTCGAGGCCTGCTGGCCCGGCTGCACCACCATCGCGTCCTTCGCGAGGTAATCCGTCTGGTAGACGTCGCGGCCGTCGAGCTTCTGGTGGAGGAAGCTGGCGGTGACGGGGGTGGACTGGTCGGGAACGATCGCCGCGGCCCAGTACTTGTCGGTGAAGCCGACCCAGCCGCCCGTGGTGTCGCGGCGGTCAGGCTCGGTCTGCTCGGAAACGTCGGAATAATGGATTTCCTGGAGGGCGCCGTCGACCCAGCCCAGCATGCCCTCGAAGAACACCCAGTAGCCGGAGACCACGGGCGTGTCCTGGCGCTGGATGCGCGCGTAGGGGATCATTGCCACCGGCGCCTGGGTGGTGTTCTCGACGATCTGCGTGACGGTGAAGAGATATTCGTCGCTGAGCTCGATCTTGCGGCTGAACTTCAGGCCCTCGCCATTGTCCCATGTGAGGGTCACGGGGTTTCCTTCGCTCAGCACCGCACCGGCGGGAGCCGTCCACACCGTGTTCGGATCGGGAAGCTTGGCGGTCGTGCCGGTGGCCGGAACCACGCCCTGTTCGGCGAACAGCGCGCCGGGCGTGCCCGACGGCGACAGGAAGGTGATGGTGGGGCTCTTGGGGTCGATGGTCTCGCGATACCTGAGCAGGTGCAGGTCGTCGATCATCGCGCCCTTGAGGTTGATCGAACCCTCGACGAAGTCGGTCTTGAACGGCAGGCGCGGCGACCTGGCGAGTGCCTCCTCGCGGCTCACCGGGGCGGCCTGGGTCGCGGCGCCGGGAACGGTGCCGCCGGTGGCAGGCGCTGTCTGGGTCTGTGCCGTCTGGGTCTCGGCGGTCAGCTTCTGCTGCAGGGGGGCGGCATAAAAATACTGCCATCCGAAGATGATCGCCATCGACAGCAGGATGGCCGCGATGAAGTTCTTGTTCTCGAAGTTCATGGTGTTCCCTTGTCCGCCGGCATTTGGGCGGTGCGGTGCAGCCTTTTCAAGGCAGAGACGAGATCTTTCTCGAGATCGGGGAAACCGCGCCCGAAGGACGACGCGCGGCCGATCAGGACATAGTCATGGCCGGGGCGTGCTGCGCTGGACAGCTGGAGCCTTGCCAGTTCGCGCAGCCGGCGCTTCACGCGGTTGCGCACAACCGCATTGCCGATCTTCTTGGTGGCGGTGAAGCCGACGCGCGGCGGCGCGTCGTCGCCCCGCGGGCGCATTTGCACGACCATGCCGGGCATGGCGGCATAAAGCGCCCGGGCGGCGGCAACGAAATCCTGCCGACGCTTCAGGCGCTCCATTGTCGGACGGGTCCGGCGCTTAGGCCGAGAGGCGCTTGCGGCCCTTGGCGCGGCGGCGGGCGAGGACGTTGCGGCCGCCAACCGTCGCCATGCGGGCGCGGAAGCCATGGCGGCGCTTGCGGACGAGCTTGGACGGCTGGTAGGTGCGCTTCACGTTCGTAACTCCGATTTAGGCTTTTCAGCCAATGATACCAATAACATGACCGGGTGGGCCAGGCATGCCCCGAAGGCCGTTCCAGCCAGTCCGGGAATTTGGACGGGGCTTATGGGGGAAAAGCCCGGAGAAGTCAACGAGGGGCCCTGACACCGGGGCTGAACTCTGCTCACGTCGCGGTGATAGGCTCTATCGCTCAGCCCCGCCATGCGACTAGGTTGCAAACCTCATGATGACAACGGACCAGCATTCGCCTGCCGCGCGGCCGCTGCACCTGCGGCGCTGGCTCCCCGTGCTGGCGCTGCTGCTGCTGGCCGCACTCGGCTACGGGCTTGGCCTGCACCGGTACCTGTCGCTGGCCACCCTTGCCGAGCACCGGGACGGGCTGCGAGCCTGGGTTGAGGGCAACCTGGCGCTGGCGCTGGCCGCCTACATGCTGCTCTATGTGGCAGTGGTGGCCCTCTCCATCCCCGGCGCGGGGGTGATGAGCCTGGCCGGGGGCTTCCTGTTCGGCTGGGCGCTGAGCGCGCCCGCCACCATCGTTGCGGCGGTTGTCGGTGCGGCCATCGTCTTCGAGATCGTCAAGACCTCCTTCGGCGCGGCGCTGGCGGAAAAATCCGGGCCCTTCGTGCAGAAGCTGTCAAAGGGCTTCGCGGAGAATGCCTTCAGCCTGCTGCTGTTCCTCAGGCTCACGCCGGTGTTTCCCTTCTGGGCGGTGAATGCCGTGGCGGGCTTGAGCCGCATGCCGCTCAACACCTTCATCGCGGCCACGGCGCTGGGCATCATTCCTGCCTCCTGCGCCTTTGCGCTCATCGGGTCCGGCCTCGACGGCGTGATCGACGACCAGCTGATGGCCTTCAAGCTCTGCGCCGCGGAGAACGGCGCTGCCAGCTGCCACCTTTCGCTCAGCGCCTCGGCGCTGGTGTCGCCGGAGCTGTTGTGGGGCCTCACCGGACTGGGCGTCGTGTCACTGCTGCCACTGCTGCTGCGCTGGTGGAAAGCGCGCCGGACATGACCCGCCACTTCGACATCGCCGTCATCGGTGCAGGCTCGGGCGGGCTGTCGGTGGCGGCGGCGGCCGCACAGTTTGGCCAAAGGGTGGTTCTCTTCGAGAAGGGCGAGATGGGCGGCGACTGCCTGAACTATGGCTGCGTCCCCTCCAAGGCGCTGCTCGCCGCTGCGAAGCAGGCGCAGGCGATGCGCAGCACCACGCCCTTCGGCATCGCCGCGGTAGAGCCGGTGATCGACTTCGGAGCCGTGATGGCGCATGTGCGCCGCGCCATCGACGCCATCGCACCCCATGACAGCCAGCAGCGCTTCGAAGCGCTCGGCGTCACCGTCATCCGGGCCGCAGCCCGCTTCACCGATGCCGGCACCATTGAAGCAGCGGGCGAGCGCTTCACGGCGCGCCGCATTGTCATCGCCACTGGCTCGCGCCCTGCCCTGCCGCCCATCGAAGGCTTGGGCGACGCGCCCTTCCTCACCAACGAGACGGTGTTCGCCAACACCGTGCTGCCAGGTCATCTTCTCATCATCGGCGCCGGGCCGATCGGTCTCGAGATGGCGCAGGCGCACCGGCGTCTGGGCGCGCGCGTCACCGTGATCGAGGCCGGAACGCCGCTGGCGCAGGACGATCCGGAACTCGCCACCGTGGTGCTGGACCAGTTGCGGGCCGAAGGGGTGGAGATCCTCCCCGCCACCGCCGTCACGCGGGTGGCGCACACCGAGCGCGGCATCGCCGTCGAGGCCGGTGGCAGAACCATCACCGGCTCACACCTGCTCGTTGCCGCCGGCCGCAAGCCCAATGTCGAGGACCTGGGCCTCGCGGAGGCAGGCATCGCCTTCACCGCGAAGGGCATCACCGTCGACGGGCGCCTCCGGACCAGCAACCGGAAGGTCCATGCCGTGGGCGACGTGGCGGGCGGCCGCTTCACCCACGAGGCGGGCTACCAGGCGGGCATCGTGCTGCGGAACGTCCTCTTCGCGCTTCCCGCCCGCGCCAGCGCCATGATCCCGCATGTCACCTACACCGACCCAGAACTTGCCCAGGCGGGCCTGACCGAACGGGAGGCGCGCGCCGCCCATGGCGACGCCATCAGGGTGCTGGTCTGGCCCTTTCGCGACAATGACCGCGCCCAGGCCGAGGGCCACACCGCGGGGCTGGTGAAGGTCCTCACCACAAAGCGCGGCCGCATCCTGGGCGCCGGCATCGTGGGGCCGGGCGCGGGCGAGTTGATCCAGCCCTGGGTCCTGGCGCTGGAACGCGGCCTGAAGATCGGCGCCATGGCCGGTTCCGTCCTGCCCTATCCGACGCGCGGCGAGGCCGGGCGGCGGGCGGCAGTCAGTTATTTTTCCGGTCTCGCATCCAATCCACTCGTCCGGCGCGTAATAGGCCTGGTGAGCAGGTTCAGACCATGACAGGCGGAATTGACGGCGGCAGGCACAGGGGGCCGGGCCTCCTGCAGGGGTTGTCCGGCAAGGTGCTGGTCATGACCATCCTGTTCGTCATGCTGGGTGAAATCCTGATCTTCCTGCCCTCCATCGCCAATTTCCGCATCCAGTGGCTGAAGGGCCGCATCGCCCAGGCGGAGATCGCCGCCCTTGCCGCCGAGGCCGCCCCCGACCGTATCCTCTCCGCCGACCTCCGCACCGAGATCCTGAAGGGTGCGGGCGTGCTGGTCGTGTCGCTGACACGCGGCGACAAGCGCCAGCTCATGCTGCGGAGCGAGGCCGACCACATGATCGATGCCTCCTATGACCTGCGCGACGTGCGCTGGCTCCCTGCCGTCGGCGATGCCTTCGCGGTCATGCTGGGCAACGAAGACCGGGTGATCGGCGTCATCGACACGCCGCCCAACATGTCGGGCGACGTGATCGAGGTGGCGCTTTACGAGAAGCCGCTGCGCCAAGCGATGATCGGCTACGGCATCAACATCTTCATTCTCTCGGTCGTGTTGTCGGTCATCGTCGCGAGCCTGGTCTATCTGGCGCTCAACATGGTGCTGATCCGCCCGATGAAGCGGCTCACCCGCAACATGCTGGCCTTCGCCCAGAACCCGGAGGACCGCTCGCGCATCATCACGCCCTCGGCGCGGCGTGACGAGATCGGCCTCGCCGAGCGCGAACTGCATGACATGCAGTCCGAGCTCGCCGCCATGCTGCAGCAGAAGAGCCGGCTGGCGGCGCTGGGCCTCGCAGTGGCCAAGGTCAGCCACGACCTGCGCAACATGCTGTCCTCGGCGAACGTGATCTCCGACCGGCTGGCCATGGCGGAAGACCCGACGGTGAAGCGCTTCGCGCCGAAGCTGATCGTCAGCCTCGACCGCGCCATCTCTTTCCTTACCGAGACGCTGAAATTCGGCCGCGCCGAGGAGGCACCGCCCATGCGCGAGCGGCTGCCCCTCAAGGACATGGCCGATGAGGTGATCGACACGGCCGTGCTGCAGGCCTCCTCGCGTGTCGTGCTGTTCAACCACGTGCCGCCGGGGCTCCTCATCGATGCTGACCGCGAGCACCTGAACCGCGTGCTCACCAACCTCCTTCGCAACGCCATCCAGGCGCTGGAAACGCGCGAGTCCGGTCAGGACGGCCGCGCCGTCATCTCCGCCTGGCGCGAGGGCGCGGTGGTGGTGATCGAAGTGAAGGACAATGGCCCAGGCATTCCCGAGCGCGTCCGCCCCAAGCTGTTCGAGGCTTTCCAGAGCGCGGCGAAGCCAGGTGGCGTGGGGCTTGGCCTGGCAATCGCGGCCGAGCTGATCCGCGCCCATGGCGGCGAGATCAGGCTCCATGGAACCGGCCCTGAGGGCACCGTGTTCCATGTCGTCGTGCCGGATGCCGTGGTGGAACTCCGCCCCGGCCGCCGCGGGGCCCGCAACCGGGCCTGAAAGCCTTGTGTTTCAAGGCTTGACTGGGGTGCCCCATTCAATGTCTATAGCGGTCGCAACCAAACCCCAGGGGGTGCTTTGAGAATGCCCCCCTTACACAGGAGCTGAAGACCACTTGCCAATGCCACCCAGGAGGCCGTCGATAAGCCGCGGAGCCGCCCCCCCGCAAAAGGAAGAAGGACACAGGATCAACAACCGCATCGACGCGCGCGAAGTGCGCCTGATTGATGCCGCCGGCGAGAATGTCGGCGTCGTGCCGATCCGCCAGGCCATCATGATGGCTGAGGAAGCGAGCCTCGACCTCGTCGAGATCTCCCCCGATGCCAAGCCCCCCGTCTGCAAGATCCTCGACTACGGTAAGTTCAAGTTCCAGGAACAGAAAAAGGCCGCCGAGGCCCGCAAGAAGCAGAAGGTCATCGAGATCAAGGAGATCAAGATGCGCCCGATGATCGACGATCACGACTATGACGTGAAGATGCGCGCCATCAAGCGGTTCTTCGAGGAAGGCGACAAGGTCAAGATCACGCTTCGCTTCCGCGGCCGCGAAATGGCCCACCAGGAGCTCGGCCAGCAGCTCCTCGACCGGGTCAAGAAGGACACCGCCGAGATCGCCAAGGTCGAATCCGAGCCGCGCTTCGAAGGCCGCCAGATCGTCATGGTCCTGGCGCCGAAGTAAGGGCACCCCGGCCAACGACACCCATTCATCATGCCCGGGCTCGTCCCGGGCATATTCGTCTGGGCGACCTCCACCCTTGCATTTTCGGACCTTTTGGGCTTAAACCCGCCCGTTCTAGCCGCCTGGCCTGTAAAGGGCATGCCATGGCGGCTTTATATCGCTTTGAAAGGATTAAGCAAAATGCCCAAGATGAAGACCAAGTCCTCGGCCAAG
>JBEARP010000139.1:0-16735 GCA_041163105.1 Pseudomonadota bacterium | reverse complement strand
GTCCACCCCCGTGACCTCGACAAGAAGCTGGGTGCCGAAGCGGTGCACCAGGGCCTGTTGATGGAGGCAAAGCCGCTGGACCAGCCGCGCCTCGACCAGATCGAGAAATCAGGCATCGTGGTGCTGCTCGACCAGGTGACGGACCCCCACAACGTGGGCGCCATCCTGCGCACCTGCGCGGCCTTCAACGTGACGGCGCTTGTGGCCACCGCACGCCACAGCCCGGAGGCCTCGGCCGTTCTGTTCAAGTCGGCCTCGGGCGCCTTCGAGCATGTGCCCTTCGTCAAGGTCACGAACCTGTCACGCGCCATGGCGGAACTGAAGGACTATGGCTTCCGCATCCTCGGCCTCGACAGCGACGCCCCGGAAGACATCTCGGCCGTGGACCGCGCGCCGCCCGTCGCAATCGTGCTCGGTGCCGAGGGCAAGGGCCTGCGCCAGCTGACGCGTGACAGCTGCGACCACCTCGTCAGGCTGGACATGAACGGCCCGATCCGCAGCCTCAACGTCTCCAACGCCTGCGCGGTCACGCTCTACGCCCTGACGCGTTGAGACCCGGAGTTGCCCATCGCGAACAAGTAAGGCGCCATCGTCGGCTGCGGCGTCTTCGCCACCTTCGGCATCACTGCAGCGGCGGGCTGCTGGCCGCCGCGCCGCCAGCTAGCGGACGTAGTAGCCTGCGATGAAGACGAGGTCCTTGTGCAACACGGCCCAGGACTTCTTTTGGCCCAGCTTGCCGGTGCTCGGGTCGGGCCATTCATAGTCGAACCAGCCGCCGGCTTCCGTCGCCTCGGCGCTCATGATGACGCCGAACTTCTTGCCCGTGGGATCGGCGATCGTGTCGAGCAGCACGCCATCAAGCTTTGGGTTCGCGGCATGGGCCAGCACCTTCCCCTCGGGACCGCGCGACTGCACGACAATGTAGATCTCGCCGTCCAGGAAGCCGGAGGCCTTGCCCGCATCGAAGGTGGCGAAGGCGGCCTCGCCCTTCTCGTCGTAAAGCGCGATCGCCTTGTCCACCATCGCCTTGGCCTGCTCCGCGGTATCGGCCATGGCCGGACCACCGCACCAGCCCAGGCCCAAGGCGGAGGCGGCACCAGTCGCCAGCACCTGCCTGCGGTTCAACTTCATCATCCTGATCTCCCCCATAATTGCAGCGACATGCCAGTTGCTTACCACTGCCCGCGCCCGCGCCGCACTCCGTAAATCCCGCGCAGCATGGCCGTCTTCCCTGCCGCCATGTTCCCTGTTGCCATGAGGCCCCGAAGCGTTCTAACCACAACCCCGTTGCCGGCTTAGCTCAGTTGGTAGAGCACCTGATTTGTAATCAGGGGGTCGGGGATTCGAGTTCCTCAGCCGGCACCAGCTAATTCAATAGCTTAGAGTGATACGCCGCCCGCAGGCAAAGGCGGATGTCACTCCCATGTCACGACCACGTTTCCTGGCGAGGACGCTGCCCTCCAACCACCCAACCCTTAGGCCCTGAGACGCGTCTTCAATTGCACGGATGGATCAGCGAGCTGCGCTGCCGGGGGTGCCGCCCACTTGGCGATCAGCATCTCGGCCAGCTTCACGTCGCGCGCGATGGAATTGCCGGGCCCGACGCCCGAAGCGCCGACAAGCCGCCCCTCATCTATTCGGAGGAACATCACAAACGACTGCTCGCCCATCCGGCGCCTCACAATCTCCGGGCCGTCGGCCAGATTGTCGGTGATCTGCAGCGACAGGACATGCTGGTCGGACCATAACCACGGCACCGCCATCTGGTGCTTCGCGGCACCTAGCATGTTCTCGGTGGCGACATTGGCCTGGTCGGTGGCATTGCGCCACGCCTCGAGCCGCATGCGCTTGTTGCCCAACAGGCCGTGCGGAAAAGAGCAACAATCGCCCGAGGCATAAATGTCCGGGTCGCTGGTCTGGAGCGTCGCGACGCAGGAGATGCCATTTTCGATGACGCGGCCGGCCAACTGGGCCAGCGCGATCTCGGGTGCAGCGCCAATGCCGGACACCCTTTGACGTCCCCTGGATCAAGGAGCGCTATCGCCACGATGAGATGCCATGAATTGGAGTTGTTCGTTCCAAAACCGTTGTTAAATACCGCGCAATAGCGGAGATCCGGGAGATCGAACGGCGGGCATCCCTTGCCGATTAGGGACGCACCGAGATCGTCCCAGCTGACAGGTTAGGCGTTGTTTTTAAGCCGGAGAGGTATCGCAGTGTCTCTGCTCACCGCGCGAAGTTTTCCGACACCATTCTTGCCGTTGCCAGACCGAATTCATTGGGTCGCAGCGCGGGCGCGCGGTCATGGATCTCGATGCCGCTGCGGAGACCGAAAATGCGCTTGCCGTAGCACATGAGATGCTCGAGCGACTGCATGCTGAAGCTGGCCGCGGGTAGGAAACGCATGTATTCCGCTTCGGCGAGGTCCGTGTTGCCGGACCGCCAGGCCCGGTAGCAGGCGAGGACGCCGGGGAGCACGTCGGGTGCTACGATGAAGCCCTGGCAGCCAGCTCGCAGGCAATCTGTCATGTCGAGGCCGCCACGCCCATTCAGAATGGTGAGGGTGTCACCCACCCGCTTTACCAGACCAGCAAGTTCGTTCGCCGGTGTCTCGGACTTGATCAGGGTAAAGTTGCTGCAGCGCTGGTGCAATGTGGCGATGTCTTCATCCGACAGAGAGCGGCCCAGATATTGCGGCGCGTTCTGAATGGCGAAGGGCAGCCGCGTCTCGCTGCCGACACGGGCGAAGAAGTCGATGTATTCCGCAGCAGGGTAGCTGCCCGCGATGGGCGGCTGCAGGATCAGCCACGATGCGCCTGCCTGTTCGGCGCAACGCACGAGGGCGACCTGCTCGGCCACGGAATTCCCCGCGATGGTGACGGACAACGGCAGGCAGCACGCGTCTTCCGCCGTCCACTCGATCAGCTGGCAGCGCTCGGCGGAGGTCAACTTGCCGACCTCCGTTGCAAGGCCCAGAATCGTGATGCCATCGGGCCCTGCCGCTTGCACATAGGCAAGCTGCGCCTTCATGGCGGCGCGATCGAGCCGTTCATTTGCATCGAACAGCGCGAAGAGCACGCAGTGGACGCCGGCGAAAGGTCTCATGATCTGACCTCTCAGCCGTGGCTTGCGGGCGAATAGGCGGCGCGAATGTCCCGCTCGGCGTCATCAAGCAGTTTCGACATGGCCATGCTGGCGCCCTTCCCGTCTCCGTTGCTGATGCAGGCGAGGATGTGAGCATGGGAGGCCACTGAGTCCACCAGCGAAAGGCCGCGAAGCTGCTGGCCCCGGCGGCTCGCATAGAAGCTTTCGCGCAGCGGAAGCGACATGCCTTCGAACAGGTAGGACAGTACCCGGTTGCCACTGGCGAGCGCCAGTGCCTCGTGGAAATCGACGTCGGCCTGGTGAAAGCGCATCTGTGCGGCTGCATCGGCACCGTCGCGCCCTGCCTCCAGCGCCGCGTCCTGCATGCGGCCAAGCGCTGCCTCGGCGGCCATGATGCCGGCACGGCTGGCATTTCGCGCCGCCATCATGGCAGACTGGATTTCGAGCGAGCGCCGCACCTGAATGAGATCGAACAAGCACTTGGGATCGGACTTGATGAGGGAGGTGAGGAAATCGCCGAATGCCGATCCATCAGGCTGCCGGACGATGGCGCGCCGGCCGCGTGCCACGTCGAGCAGGCCGCGCCCGGCCAGCATCTTCACGGCTTCGCGCATGGTGACGCGGCTGACACCATAAAGTTCCGCCAGATCGGCTTCGCTGCGCAGCCGCATGCCTGGGGTGAGCGCGCCAAGAACGTGCTCGGTCAGCTTGTCGGCTACAGCCACGGCAGCGGGGCGGGTTTCGGCGGCATCGTGATTCATGTGCAAACTTATATTACAACTTTTGCTGCAGAGCACCCAATTTTATTGCGGAGCAGCATGGATTTAACGTCACGCATATTGTTATAGGACCGTACAGGCCGCAAGCATTAAGTCCGCGCCCGAAAGCCGGGGCAGAAGTGGCTTTACAAAGTTATATGACTACTTTACGCTTTTGGCCAAGCGCCACCCGGCGCGAGGACCGGTCATAACCGGCCGTCACACGATATCCTGGGAGGATTTAATGAAGCTGAATGTCACCCGGCTCGCCGCGCTGTCGGCAGCCACCCTTGCGCTGTCGCTGATGAGCGGTGCCGCCAATGCAGCCGAGCCCACTGCAAAGTGGTGCGCCGGCGTGAAGATCGCTGCCTTCCCGGGCGGCCCGCAGGGCGGCGTGTTTGCCAATAACGTCTACAACGGCTTCCGCCAGGCCGAGGCCGACCTCGGTGCGGAAGTAACGTACTACTTCTCTGACTGGGATCCGAACAAGATGCTCCAGCAGATCCAGCAGGCTGTCGCCACCAAGGTCGACGGAATCGCCACCTACGGCTTCGCCGGCGAACCGGCGACCGGCCCGATCGTCGACCAGGCCTTCGCGCAGGGAACGATCTTCACCAGCCTCAACACCTCCCTGCCCGACAGCCAGAAGAAATATGCCGCCAACGGGTTCGGCTATGTAGGCGCTCCCAACTACTCGGCAGGATTCGCGCTTGCCAGCGAAGCGGCAAAGCGGGCCAATCTGCAGGCGGGTGACAGCGTGTTCGTCTGGGGCCTCAAGGGCCAGGGCGGAGATCGCGGCCAGCGCACTGTGGGCGTGATCGAGGCCTTCGAGAAGGTCGGCGCCAAGGTCATCTATCAGGAAATCGACGCTGCCACCAACGCCGATCCGAACGCCGGCACCGCCACCTTCGTCGGCGTCATGGGCGCCAACCCGGGTGTGAAGATCGTGGTGACCGACCATGGCGGACTCACCTCGAATGTGGGCGTCTATGCCAAGGCTGCCTCGCTGAAGCCGGGACAGGTCTATTTTGCCGGCTTCGACATGTCGCCCAACACCGCGCAGGCGGTGAAGGAAGGCTTCCAGAACCTGGTGATCGACCAGCAGCCCTTCCTGCAGGGCTATATCCCGATCCTCAACATCTGCCTGACCAAGAAGTTCGGCTTCTCCGGCCTCGATATCAACACCGCCGGAGCCTTCGTCGACACGACCAACGTGGACGCCGTGGCGCCACTGGCCGCCGTCGAAATCCGCTGACCTGACTGCGGCGGCTCCGGGAGCGGGGCCGCCGCATCTCCACATTTTTCCTCACGACAAAAGAGGCAGCATGTCCCAGCCCAACCATCATGACGGCGCCAAGGTGCCGGTGATTGAGCTTCGCAATGTCTCCAAGACATTCGGTGAAGTGCGCTCGCTGTCCGGCATCAATTTCGCGGTCCACCCCGGCGAGATCGTCGGCCTTCTCGGCGACAATGGCGCGGGCAAGTCCACCCTCGTGAAATCCGTGATGGGCTTCCACCGCCCAGACGCGGGCGGAGAGATATTCTTCAAGGGCCAGCGCATCGACGACTGGTCGGTGGCACGCGCCCGCGGCCTCGGTATCGAGACCGTGTATCAGGAACGCGCGCTCTGCGAGAAGCAGCCGATCTGGCGCAACATGTTCATGGGCCGCGAGCTCCGCACCAAATGGGGCCTGCTCGACGTGCACCGGATGCGCGCCGAATGCGCGCGCCTGATGAGTGAACACATGGGCTTCACCTCCGCTGCCGTGCACCCCGACAACGTCGTCACGACCATGTCGGGCGGCGAGAAGCAGGGCGTCGCCATCACCCGCGCGCTTTACTTTGATGCCGAACTGGTAATCCTCGATGAGCCAACGATGGGCCTGTCGCTGACCGAAACGAAAAAGACGCTGGATTTCGTCAGCAACATCAAGAAGGCGGGAAAATCGGCAATCTTCATCGATCACAATATCTTCCACGTCTATCCCGTGGTTGACCGGCTCTATGTGCTCGACCGCGGCAAGGTCGCGGGCGTCTATGACAAGACGCAGATCTCCATGGATCAGCTGATTGAGCGTCTCTACCACGTTGCCCGCACCGGCTCGATGCACTGAGAGGATACCATGTCGACTGAAACCGCAAAAGCCAAGCCTGCCAACAATCGTGTGGCCCCGCCATCCTGGCTGCGGCGCTATGGCTCGCAGCTTGGCATCATCGGTGTCGGCCTTACCATGTGGTTGGCCTTCGTGTTCGCCGCACCTGCGGTGTTCACCAATATCGACATCTACAAGGCATTTGCACAAACAACGCCGCAGTTCGGCATCATCGCTCTGGCGCTGACCTTCGTCGTCATCACCGGCGAAATCGATCTGTCGTTTCCTTCGATCATGGCACTGGGCACGGCGGCCTTCTGCCTCCTCGCGCAGGCCGGCGTGCCATGGCCGATCGCACTGCTGGGAGCGTTCGCAGTGGGCGCGATCTGCGGATGGATCAATGGCTCGCTGGTGGCGCGCCTCAACATTCCGTCGCTGGTCATCACCATCGGCACCTCCTTCCTGTTCCGCGGCCTTGAACTCGTTCTGATGAACGGCACCGGCGTGCCGCTCACAGCAGAGTTGTATCCCGAACTCCACGCGCTGTTCCGCGAGCCGGTGTTCGGCGTTCCGGTGCAGACATTGTGGATGGTGGCCATCGCCGTCCTGCTCTGGCTGCTGCTGAACCGCACGCGCTTCGGCGCGCATGTCTTCCTTGTCGGCGACAACCCGACAAGCGCCCGGCTAATGGGCGTGGACGTCGTCAGCGTCAAGACGCGCGCCTTCATGCTCACTGGCGTCATCGCGGTGCTGGCGGGCGTCATGACCTCCATCTATGGCTATTATTTCTGGCCCACCACGGGCGATGGTTTCCTGCTCAACACAATCGCATCGGTGTTCCTCGGCGGAACCTCGGTGTTCGGTGGTACCGGCTCCATCGTCGGTTCCTTCGTGGCGTCCTACATCATCGGCGCCATCAACGCGGGCATCGTCTCTGCCGGCATAAATGCGTTCTATACTCAGCTGTGCTTCGGCCTCGTGATCGTCGTCTCGGTCGTGCTGCAAACCATCATCGAACGCCGCATCCGCCGCCAGTCGATCACCGGACGCTGAGGACGGGCGCAATGAAGATAACTGCGATCAGGAGTTTCGTGGTCAACGCGAAGCTCCGCAACTGGATCTTCGTACGGGTGGAAACCGATGTGCCGGGGCTTTATGGCCTGGGCGAAGCAACACTCGAATTCCAGACGCGCGCGGTGGCCGGCGCCATTGAGGATCTGTCCCTGCTGATCCGCGGCGAAGACCCGTTGAACATCGAGCATCTCTGGCAGGTGATGTTCCGCCATCCCTTCTTCAAGGGCGGCATCGTCACCATGTCGGCTCTCTCCGGCATCGACCAGGCACTGCATGACATCAAGGCAAAGCACCTCGGCGTTCCACTCTGGCAGTTAATCGGTGGGCTCTGCCGCGACAGGCTGCGCATGTATGATCATCTGGGCGGCGGTAATTCAGATTCGGTCTATAACTCTGCCGCCGTCGCATCCTTCAAAGAGAAAGCCGCGCAGTCACGTGCCGATGGCTTCTCGGCGGTGAAGATCCTCGCCGTCGGCAAGACAGCGCCGCTTGACGGGCTTGCAGCATTGAAGGAGGCAGAGGCCCTCATGGCGGCGGCGCGCGAAGGTGGCGGCGATGACATGGACATCATGGTTGACCTACATGGCCGCACCACCGCCGCGATGGCCATTCAATATGCGAAAGTGCTGGAGCCCTATCGCCCGTTCTTCATCGAGGAGCCATGCCAACCGGAAGACTGGAAGGGCACGGCGCGCGTTGCGCGCTCAACCACTGTTCCCATCGCCGCGGGCGAGCGGCTGGTGCATCGCCATGAATTCCTGCATCTCCTTCAGGCGGAGGCGATTGCCGTTGCCCAGCCCGATGTCTGCCACGCCGGCGGCCTCACCGAGGTGAAACGCATCGCGGCCCTCTGCGACACGTTCGGCGTGTCGATGGCGCCCCATAATCCGCTGGGCCCCATCGCCACCATGGTGAACATCCACCTGGGGTTCGCGACGCCCAATTTCCTGATCCAGGAGGTCATGCGCTCGGACGTGCCATGGCGCGATGAGATCATTTCGGGCGTCACCCCTATCATCGGGGGCTATGTCGAACCTTCGCGCGCAGCCGGCATCGGGGTAGACATCAACTTCCAGGCGGCGGCGAAATATCCATTCGAAGAGGTGCAGCCGATCCAGTGGTATCAGCATGATGGCAGCGTGGCGGACTGGTGATGGCGGGCAGACTCGCGCAGCAGCATATCCTCGTGACCGGCGGCAGCCGTGGCATAGGCGCAGCCATCGTGGAAAAAGCGCTGGCGGAAGACGCCCGAGTTTCCATCATCGATCTCGAGGAAGAGGCGGGGCATGCCCTCGTCAAGTCCCTGGACGCCAGCCGCTGTCATTTCAGCGCGGGCAGCGTCTGCATCGCCGCTGACATCACCCGGGTGCATGATGAAGCTGTGAAGCGCTTCGGGGCGGTTACGGGATTGGTCAACAACGCCGGGCGCAATTCCTATGCCGATCCGGTGACAATGACGGAGAAGGACTGGGACGATGTGTTCAGCGTCGATCTGAAGGCCGCCTGGCTCGTCGCGCAGAAGGTGCTGCCGGGCATGATCGCCCGGGAGCGCGGTAGCATCGTCAACATCGCGTCGATCCATGCGGACATGACCTATCCGGGATTTTTTCCCTATGCCGCTGCCAAGTCCGGTCTTGTTGGCCTTACCCGTTCAATGGCGCTCGACATGGGCAAGCACCAAATCCGCGTCAACGCGCTGTCGCCCGGCTATACGGAAACCTTCCTGGTGAAAGAGTTCTTCGAGAAGAGCGATCCAGACCTCCGCCGCAAGGTGCTCGACGTGCATCCGCTGGGCCGCATCGGCCAGCCCGCCGAAATCGCCAATTGCGCTGCCTTCCTGCTTTCCGATGAAGCCTCCTTCGTCACCGGCGCAAACTGGCGTGTCGACGGGGGTTTGAGTTCCCGCTTTGCCGGATAGAACAGTGCTGCGTGGTGGTTTACCCGCGTGACCTGATCGGCATTTTCTGAACCAGGCGAACTGAAAGAAGTTAGCCTGAAACGGAGAACGCCTATGCCAAAGAAGAAGTTGGCAGCCGAGCAGATCGTGACGAAGCTGCGGCAGGTTGAGGTTTTGCAGAGTAAGAGCGCTACTTCAGCCTGCAAGGAAGTGGGTCTAGGAGCAACTGAGCCCGACAACAACAGGGTGAAAACGCTGTTGACCACAGCACAGCATGATTTCTGCGACGAACCCATCGACTGTTCAGATTCGATCAGGCGCCCTTTCGGCTGCCGCTTGGAGCAACGAAGTACGGCAACAACATCAGAAAGTAGATGTTACAAGCAATGGTTTGTCGACGCCGTACTTTTTCCATGCGGTCAGGAGGTATGGAGAATACCAGGCTTAGAGAGACCTAAATCGGCCCGGCCGCCATTCCCGCAGTCAGGACCTTGTCGCGGAGAAGCCGGCAAATACCGGCGATTTTGAGCGATCGGAATTCGAGGAGAGAGCTTTGCCCAAGGGCTAAATGGCGGAGGGAGAGAGCCTGGCAGCTAACTCTCTCCCGGTAGAGGGGCGAAGCCTGTCGTATCATTGCGAAAACTGTCAGGCAGTTACGTTTACGCAGGACGACGCCCCTTCCCACCACCTACAGAATAGTTGGGGTTTCACTTGGACGCCTTAGGCGGTTGGCGGTTTAAGCCCGAGTGTGATGCTGTCATAAGCCCCATGAGGCCGCGAGGTAGTAAGATTACGAAGAGCGCGAGAATGACGCCCAGGCTAATGTCGTGCCAAGCGCCAAACCCACGCATTCCCTCGTCTGCCAGCATCAGTATTGCCGCGCCAAGAAGTGGCCCCCATACCGTTCCCATGCCCCCGACGACGATCATGGAGAGCAGGAACAGCAGCACGGCGATCGAGAACACAATGGGGCCCACCACACCGAGTTGCGCTGCATAGAAGGCGCCGCCACGACTCTGGTTGCAAGCGACTGCTCAGTAGCAGGGCGGATCGGGGTAGTAGCCGCAGTCCGGCGACCCGTAATATGGCACGGCCACGCTATCGTCGAACGCCTGACCAGCCAAGAAGCCAGCGCCCACACCGTATCCATCCGGAGCGCCGTACCAGGCGTGATAACCGTTGTCGCCATGCCAGCCGCCGTCATAGCCACCGCCGCCATGCCAGTTGCCGCCACCGCCACCGCCGAAACCATGTGAGTCAATGAACAGGGCCGCCGAACCCTTCATGCCCCTCAGGTCACCCTCCAGCACGTCGACGTCGAACACCAGCGTGGTGCCATCGAGCTTGGGATTCTTCAGCACGACGACGGCGTCGGCGATGCCATCCTTTTCGCCACTCAGGACGGAGACAGTCGCATTCGGCGGATCCTTGGAGAAGGAGTCCTTTCCGTCACCCCACCGGGCGATGAACATGTCAG
Source organism: Pseudomonadota bacterium (assembly GCA_041163105.1). Classification (GTDB taxonomy): domain Bacteria; phylum Pseudomonadota; class Alphaproteobacteria; order Rhizobiales; family Aestuariivirgaceae; genus Aestuariivirga. The sequence continues at coordinate 6,331 of JBEARP010000139.1, read as the reverse complement.
TCGACTCGTGGCCTGCCGCGCGTACTGGGCGGTCGGCGAAAATGATGACATTGCCAGAGACGCCCGTCAGCGTGAGCGTATTACCCTCCAGCGTGGCACCATCCGAGTTCATCACGCCGAGCGATGGGACGGGACTACGGTACGACGGCTGGCCGATGTTCTTCTGGAGCGGAACGTGGTTTTTCGCGGGTTCGGCGGCGCCGGCAATCGAGGCTGCCAGCACGAAGCCAGCTGCCACCAGAGCCGAGCGGGTAAGAGCCGTGAAGTTCATTCGTGGTCTCCTTCGGACCTCCTCGTTGTTTAAGCCTCACGCACCCGGAGAAGGCGGCTGATCACGCAAGTATTGAAAACTGCCATAACAGGCGTGCAGCGTTGTCGCCACTAGAATGGAGCGGAAGCCAAAAGACAAACGAACCTCCCAGGGGCAATCCACCTTTGCCATGGCACGAAACACCGCGAACGACGCCACATTTCCCAACGGAGTTGCACTATGGTTGCCGCTGGCCATTCCGGGGGTTCAGCCAGCCCCCTTGTGGCTGCAACTTCCTCCTTTGTAGCCATGGGGTAAGCGGTTCTGGCCCCATGGCCGGCCACCAGCGAAGTCACGCATGTCTTCGCGCCTGGCCGGACGCGGCCAGCGCGGTGCATCCTCGCGTCTGCTCAAAAGATGCTGGGCCCTGCCGATTGCAGGGCCCGCCTTCGTATCAGCCCAGGTCCGGGTTGCGCAGCACCTGACCGGGATAGATCTTGTCCGGGTGGGACAGCATGGGCTTGTTGGCCTCGAAGATCACCGCATGCTCGGCGTCGGGAACCACGACATCAGCCTCGACCTTCGAGATGCCGTGCGTATTGCCGATGGCGATGATGGCCTTCTCGAGGATCTCCTGGCTCGACACGTCGCCGCGGATGATCGCCTTGTCTCCCTTCACCTCGACGTTCACCTTTTCGGTGCCCAGGCTGTGCGACTCCAGCTCCTTCTTCAACGCCTCAGCTTTGGAGGCCTCGTCCTTGCCTGGGGTCAGCATGTTGCGGGCCGCAACTGTCTTATCTGCCGCGGGAATGTCCAGTTCAAAGGCCTGCTTTTGTACGCCGTTCCTGGATCTGCTGTGTGGATAGTGTATATTTACTTATTAAAAAGAGACTTTCCGAAGTGTCGTCATGCAGCTTTCGGTCGGCGAATGCTCGGCACAGTTACATTTACTAGGCTTGGTAGATATACCGTTCAAACGATTACAGATAAAAGCTATAAACGACTGATTGGCCGCGCAGTAAGCATTTGTTTTATCTACGGTTGTAATCGATTTTAGCATGCTAACGAACCAGTAAGCAAAAGTGGCTTACTTCGGCCTTCAGCGAACTTATCATAAGCACGGACGACGAGCATGGTGAGCAGGACCAAAACGAGAATCGCAACACTGGCCGGTGACACGCGGGGCTCGGTGCTGCTGGAAGCCGCGCTAGTCATGCCACTGGTGGTTCTGTTCATCGCCGGCATCGCGGACTATGGCGTCACGCTCTACCAGTATCACACACTGTCGACAGCCAACGGAGCAGCCGTTCGCCAGCTGATCGTCAGCCGGGGTTTCGATAAACCTTATGAGAGCGTTCTCGCTGAATATGCCAACTGGGCGCCCAACCTCTCAGTGCAACGCAGCCAGATCACGGTATCCGTCGAAAATTCTGGCGGCACTTTGACGGCCTGCACGGACAGCACGGGCCCGAGCTGCAAGACCCTGCTTGATGGTGCTGCAGGAAAGCAGGCCTCCGTCATGATCGACTATCCCTGCACGGTGACATTCATCCCGAGCATGGCCAGCCCCTGCCCCATCCAGATCAGAGCAAGCGGAATGGTCGAATGATGAACCGGATCCTGAAGAGCCTGTTCCGCCTCCGCAAGGACGAGTCCGGGGTGGCGTTCCTGTACGTTACGATGACCCTTCCCGTCCTGATCGGCCTGACATCGTTCGCCATCGATCTCGGCTATGTCTGGTACGTGAAGACACGCCTGCAGGTGGCGGCCGACATGGGCGCGTTGGCAGGTGCATCGAAGCTTTACACGGCCGATGCGCAGGCCGTCACCGATCTTGCGACAAACTATGTCAATCTCAACCTGCCGTCAGACTGGACCGGCGGCAACAAACCCACGGCGGCTGGCGATCCACAAATCGATTGTGTCAAGGAAATCGAGGATATGGGTCTGACATGCTCCAGCCTGAGTGGGGGCAACGCGCTGAGGGTGACGGTCAACGCAACGGCTCCGCTGTTCTTCGCAAGTGCGCTCGGCTTCAATGCGATTGATCTGTCTGCGGAAGCCCTGGTAACGGGCGGCGGATCCTCGCCGCCGCCGCTCAACGTGGCGATCATTCTTGACACCACTGCATCGATGGGCACTTTCGGGGGACGCATGTCAACAGACTGCGGGTCTCTCATCAAGCCATACAGGATCGAGTGCGCCACCCTCGCGGCGAAGACGCTGCTGACGAAGCTCTGGGCTTCGGTCGACCAAGTCGCGCTCTATACCTATCCCTCTTTTGACGCGAACAGCAGGGATATCATCTCCTGCAAACCCGGCGCATCGGGATCGAACAAATGGCTCAACTACGCGACTGCCAGCAGGCCGAATTACCAGCTGATCGGATTCAACAGCACTTACACGGGCAAAGGCACTCCCCCAGGAGGCCTGGACATTTCGAACGCTCTGGTCAAAGCGCTGGGCAAGAATGCCACGACCGCCCCGACAAGCGACGCCACAAACTGCAACGGGTTGAACAGCGCGGCCATCGGCATCGGAACATCCATCGCCGATGCAATATTGCAGGCGCAAAATGACCTGGTGGCGGCAAATGCTGCATTGGTTGCTGCCGGACAACCCGAGAGGCAGAACGTCATGATCGTCCTCAGTGACGGTGACGCGAATGGCAACAGCAGATCCCTTTCGGGGCCTAGCTCACCTGATGCATTCAGGGACGGAACCGACATCTACGGGCTCACCTCTTCGAGCTGGGTCATCGATGTCCACCGGATGATGGACCAGTGCCAGGCCGCCGTGGCGGCGGCAGATGCAGCGGCGGCGGCGACACCCAAGGGAACATGGGTCTACTCGGTTGCCTTCGCTGCGTCCAACACGGCCAGGGGCTCCTGCTTCACCGACAGGCCGGTGACGACCTCCACGAAGACTGCCACTACGACACCAGCCCTGACAACCGCGGATAACGTGGTCACGACGAGGTCTTGCACCAGCAGCAACAGGTGCAAGGCGATAGCCTCAGCGCCAACTACGAGAGTGACCTCAAAAATCAACCCCCCTGTTTCTTCTACGTCGCAGGTCGCGATCACGACTTGGGGGAAGACTGAGGTGACTACCTGCACCAGATCCGATGGTAGCAATAGTGGCACCTGCACGACGACACTGACCCCCTCGAAGGTCCAGACCGACACCTATAATCTGACCAAGTACGACACGACCGCCTGCAAGACCATGCAGGACATTGCGTCAGACCCTTCAAGATTCTACTCGACGGATGGCGGCGCATCCACCGGCGGAAAATGTCCGTCTACCGCGAACCCGAACTTCACTGACCTCGTCAAGATTTTCAACAACGTTGCGGCGACCATCATGAAGAAGCGGCGCATCCCCAGCAGCCTCGGGAAGCAGTCTTGATCAGGCGGCAGGCGGTCATGGAAGCGGATGGTTCGGCTTGACTCTCTGCATGCCATCAGGACGTATCGCGCATCCCGTTGACAGTGATTTGAACGGAGCACCATGAACGAAGACGGGATACTGCTGCTTTCCACCGTCATGGAGATGCTTACCCTCTTCAGCATTGGCTTCGCCCTCATCGTCCTGTGGATGCACGCCCGGGCGAAGCGGGCAACCAAGCTGAAGGATGGCAGTGGGTTGCGGCAGAGCGGCCTGAGCGACGAACGCCGCGGGGATTAGCCCGGCAGTCGCCATGCCCCGAGGCCTGCGTGTCGGAATAGCTGGTCAGACGTTCCTTGCCACCGCCGCGATGATCCGCTCCGGCCCAAGGCTGGTGTCGCCTCCGAAGGGATTGTCGATGATGATGTCGAGGGCGAAGATGATGCCCAGCGCGCTCATCTGGATGAACAGCACCTGCATGGCGTAGCGCGACATCTTGTGCCGCCCGGCGAGGACGCAAGCCGAGAGGATGAACAGCGCGATCATCAGCCACACCACGTCCGGGATGGTATTGACCGACGCTGAAAAGTGGTAGACGCGCGACTCCTCGACTTTCTCGAGATGGTTGCTGAGGTCGCCGCCAAGATTGGGGTTGATGCTCCTGACGATGGGCTGCAGCCGCCGGACTTCCGCTCAGTGCGCCTCGAGATAGCGCCCGGAAACGGGCGACAGCGACTGCGGGCGCTGCGCAAGGCGCGGCCACTCGTCCTGTGCCACGCTGTCCACATAGCTGAGAAGCAACTTCTGGTCCTGCGCGCCCTCATGACCGATGCTGGCGAGTTCGCGGTCCAGCCGGGTGATCGACAAGGCCTCCTGGGTGATCTGGCGATCGGCATTGCCGAAGCTCGCCAGCTCGTTGGTCGTGATCAGCGCCATGAGGAAGGCGATGAGCGCGAGGATCGAGCTGTGAACGCCATCTCCTGCATCGCGCGCGGGGTCCCTGTCGCCTGCCTTGCGCGTCCACCACAGCCAGTGCGCCAACCGGGCGAGGAGCACGCCACCCGCGCCGAACAGGAGTGCGCAGCCCACCATGATGAGCAGGTCCGGAACCTGAAGCGAGATGTTGTAGAGAAGATCGATCACGTATTTCTCCCTCAGCGCCCGGTGAAATGCGGTGCACGCTTCTCGCGGAAGGCAGCGATGCCCTCACGGAAATCGGCGCTGTCATAGACCATGCGGCGCATGTCCTGCAGCCGCTCGAAGGTTTGCGCGGCAATCGGCACCTCGTCGCTCAGCACGCGCAGCTGTTCCTTGATCACCGCCATGGCAAGCGGCGCCTTGGCGGCCATCCGCCGTGCAAGGTCATCAGTGAAGGCGTCGATCTCGCCCGCGGGGACCAGCCAGTTGATGATGCCCCATTCCAGCGCCTGCGCCGCCCCGGCCGGGGCCGCGGTGAAGAACAGTTCCTTGATGACGTTGAGCCGCAGCCTGCCCATGAAGTGCAGCAAACCTGTGGTGTTGTAGGGCACGCCGAGATTGACCGGCGTGATGGCGAAGCTGGCCGAAGGGTCTGCCACCACGAGATCGCAGCTCAGCACCAGGTCGAAGGCGCCGCCCCACACAGAGCCGGACACCTTGGCGATCACCGGTCCGGGAAAGCGCCGGATGGCGCGCAACGTATGCTCCAGCGGATCGGCGTAACGCAGCGGATCCAGCCCGCCCACCGGCAGCTCGCCGATGTCATGGCCGGACGACCACACCTTCGCGCCCTGTTCCGCCTGGATGATGGCCACGCGCACGCCCTGCTTCTGGAAGTCCAGCAGGGCCGTGGAGATGGCATCCATCATGCCATGGCTCAGCGTATTGCGCCTGGCGGCACTGGTCAGCGTGATGGTGCCGATGCCATCCGCCACGCTGCTGGCGATGAATTGCTGCGTCTCTGCGCTCATGCCACCACTCCCTGCCCCCGCGACGGGGCGCTGCCGCTGCACAAGCCTAGGAGAGCACGGACACGATCTGTTTGACAGACGTCGAACAGTGCAGTCACCCGGTGGTTGCCGTCGCCTCCCCTTGGCGCGCGGCGATCTGGCCTGCCACATGCTCGGCATCCACCCAGACGCCCCAGATGAAGGCCGACGCGCGGCGGGACAGCCAGGGAAGGCCGAGGAAATAGAGCCCCGGCGCCTTGGTCGAGACGCCACGCTCATGCGCCGGCCGCCCCTTGTCGTCGAAGGCATCGAACTTGATCCAGCCGAAGTCCAGCGCATAGCCCGTGGACCAGATGATTGAGGTGACGCCGGCCTGGCGCAGGTCGAGCGACAGGATGGGGTTGAGCGCGCAGTCCGGCATGGCGTCCAGCTTGCGGGCGTCGGGCTCCTCCGGAAAGTCGAGATGGTTGGCGGCGATATGCGCATCCGCCTCCGACAGCACGGAAAGATAGTTGGCGTCACCGCGCTCGATGTTGGCCTTGAGGTCGGGGGCGAAACTCATCTTGCCATCGGCAAAGCCATCGGTGCGGCCCACCAGCGTGATGCCGCGATGCGCAAGGTGGCGGAAGTCCACCGTGTGGCCGCCATGGGCGCCGCTCACCGCAATGGTGACATGCTCCATGCCCGGCGCGATGGTCTTGGCATCCCACTTGCCGAGCGCGCCCAGCCACCACACGAAGTCCTTGCCGCGATAGGCGCGCGG